>NZ_CALFSA010000140.1 GCF_937919355.1 uncultured Methanofollis sp.
CAAGGTGTTCCTCTGCGTCGTGCCTTTTATCGAGGTCCTGCGCCGAAAGTGCCAGGACCATCTCTGTAATCTTGTCTGCCATCATGCACCTCAGGTATGCTCGTCAGGGCCGGCCTTTTGCGCCCGGTCCTCGCCCGGTCTCAGAGTGACCCGTTCCTTCAGTTCGTTCTGGAACCAGATCACCTGCTGCGGGAAGGGCATCTCGATACCGTTCTTCGAGAGTTCCACCTTGATCTTCCAGAGGAGATCGGTCCTGACGTCCCACCAGACAGTGGCCGGGGCCCAGATGCGCACCATGATGTTCACCGAACTGTCGGCGAACTCGTCGACATAGATCGAGGGCGACGGGTCTTTCAGGGCAAAGGGGTGGCTCCAGACGACCTCCCTGATGATCCGGATCGCCTCGTTCGCGTCGTCGTCGTACGTGATCCCGATGACATACTCGAACCGCCGGGCTTCGTGGGCCACATAATTTGTGATCTCGGAGGTGAAGACATTTTCATTCGGTATCCTGACAAAGACGCCGTCATAGGTCTTCACGATCGTCGAGAAGATGTTGATGTCTGTGACGGTCCCCCCCACGCTCCCGATATTGACGCTGTCCCCGATGGTGATCGGCCGCTCGAAGAGGAGGAAGAGACCTGATATAAGGTTCCCGAGCACGCTCTTGCTGGCGATACCGATAACGATCGAAGCGAACCCGCCGGCCACGAGGAGAGCGCCAAGTTCGACATTGAAGAAGGGGACGATGATCAGGATGGTGATGATGAGAACCGCATAATTGATCACCTTGATGAAGAGGTCGAGCTGACTCAGTTTGACCTTGTCGGTAAGAGTCTTCCTGATGTAGATGGTCAGGATCTTCGAAACTGTCGCCGCAAGGAGAATGACAAAGACGATGTAGAGTAACTCGCCCCATTTGAGAGAGGGAAAGAACGAGATCTGATCGTCAAGGCCGAAGTCGAACACCACTTACAGCCCCCGGTCCATCAGGAAACGCTGGCGCTCGACCCCGGCAAGCCCCCGCGCCGTGAAGAGTTCGACCGCTTTCTTCTGGCCATCGCGCGAGGCCCGGTCATAAAAACTGGTCTCCGCCACCATCGTGCTGAGGACCCGCATCCACGCCTGCGAGGAGACGAGGTCGCCGTAGTAGATCTTCATCGCCGAACCGTCCAGGACGACCTTCGAGATATCGACCCACTCCCGCGTTGTATTGGCGATCTCAAGGGAGAGGAGGCCTTCTTTCAGGGGGTCGAGGTCGGCAGCAGGGGACGAACGTGCCGTAGCCGGCCACCACCGCGCGATCACTCCTTTCTCAGACGAGCCGTACAATGTGTATTTCTGATTGTTCCAGGAGAAGATGTCCAGGAGTTCGAGGTTCCCGCGGCCGGCGACAAAAACACCGATCTCGATGGGGAATGTAAGGTAGATCATCTGCTCCGCGCCGGGTTCGATCGCGAGGGGGTCGAATTCGACAAGGAGGGTCTGGCAGATCTCCTTGGGGAGGTTGAGGGGTTCGACCGGGTTGATGATCAACCGCCCGCCCGAGGAGAGGAGAGTCCGCGTCTTCGTCTGCCCGTTCAGGGTGCGGCGGTAGAGGTACTTCCCGTCCTGTGGCTCAATCGAGAGATCAAGACCGTCCTTCTGGTAACTAAAGGAGAGGTCGTAGGTACCGTACACACCAGAATATCTCGGGCATGCGGTATTAAGAGTATCTAAGAGGGACAGGCCCGGTCCCTCTATATAGCGGCGGGGAGATCCCGGCGCGGTGGCAGACTCCCCTGACCGGGCCGGGGACCGTCCTCCGCCGGTTCGGGAGCACTCCGGTCGCCATCCTCATCGTCGGTGAGACGGTGCCGTTACGATCCCGGGATGAAAGTGCCTGCAGACCTCCGCGTCACCGCGGCGACAGGTATCCAGGTCGACGAAGCGCCGCTCACCGGGGAGTCTGTGCCGGGGGGCAAGGTCCTGCAGGTCTGCCCCTTGTCCTCCTCCTAGTTCAGATCCTCTGGGTGAACCTGGTAACAGACAGCATGAACACCCTTGTCCTCGGCGTCGAACCTGCGGAGAAAGGGCTCATGCACCATCCTCCGGCAGACCCTGGCACCGAGATCCTCTCCCCCGCGCCATGGCAGCAGACTGAATCCTCCTTGTCATCACCGGCTTCCCCCTCCTCATTGCAGGCGGTCTGGAAATAGGCGGTGTCAAGACGAAAAAAACAGGGGTGAGAATATTGGATGAAAATATTATTTGTTATACGATTGCTCCAAAAGTTACAGATTTTTAGAATATTCAATACTGGAAAAGGAAGTATAAATCCTGCGCTCAAACTTTTAATTTTTCATAAATAAGTATCGATATAAAAAAAATATATGAATCTAAGAAAAAAGATGTTTTTTCATTGCAGCAAAAAAATTATCATAAACTGAACTATCAGTCGTTTCGGAAACAGTGAGTTGAATGTTTATATTCAAAGAAACATCACCGCCAACATCGTTTTTCGAGATTGCTTCTGGTATGACTGGAGAATTTGTCGTTTCATCATTATTTAGAGTGGGATCGCTACCGGAAGCAGAATCATCATTTGAGATAGAATCATTTTCCCTTGGATTAAACGAAACATCAAAGTCTGCCATCTCGCAAAGCGTTTTAAATGTTGAAACAATTACCTCGATTGTCCGCTTCCCACCATTGCTCTTCGTGCTTATGACATTTCCTAATTCTTCAGCATTTCGAGCAAAAGCATCGGGATAGATATTAAATAATTCCGGATATCCACAAATGATTCCCTGAGCTAATATCTGTCTATAATCCTTGCCTCGATACTGGTTCCATAATTCTGTAGGTCTCCCAGAAGCATCAACAAAATTAATTGCCTTTAATATTTTTACCATCCTTCTATCATTACTAGATTTAAAGCCCAATGATACAAGCCAGTCAAGTGTGACCTTTTGTGGAACAGCAACCTCACGAATTTTGGGAAACAATTGCTTTAAACTGCCAGTGTTATATGTGTATGCAAATTCAGGCATATTTTGTATACTATCATAATGTATCATATATGTTTTGGTTTAATCGAAATCTGCACTATAAATATACAGCCATATAGATTGATGATTCAGATCAAGAGAAGTCCTGCTTAGGATAATACAACCATTAAAATGAGATAGGAAATAGTTCGCCTATTGGAGTAGACATTAAAAGCGAAGAAACCACGCTTTAGTCTCTCCCACTCCTTCCATCGAAAAGGAGAACATCAGAAAAACGACAATAATACCTTTTTTCCGGGGGATGAAACCCCGGAAAGAAGAAACCGGGGATTCTTCCCCGGCAAGGAGTATTGTTCTTAGAATCTGTGGGAATCGGTACGGGGCTCGCGCGGCCTCGCCTCATCCATCCGCAGGGTCCGTCCCATGAACTGGGTGCCGTTCAGTGCGGTCATTGCCTTCTCGGCTTCCTCGGGAGAGGAGAACTCGACGAAACCAAAGCCCTTGCGCGGGATGATCCTGACAGAGGTGGGTTCACCGTATTCTGAGAAGAGTTCGGCGAGCTGTTCTTCGGTCGTCTCGTAGTTGAGATTCCCGACATAGAGAGTGTTGCTTTCCATGGATAACTCCTGTGATTATCTATATGCGGGGGGGGGTTATCTTTCTGCCGACGGGGACAGGCATATCTCCACCCCGACCAACCCATCTTCATGCACAGGGCGCACACTCTCGCTGTCGACATTGCAGTCGTTCTCCCGCCCGTTATCAGGGAGGAGGCCGAACGGATCAACCGATTACTTGTCAGTCATTCAGGCGATATGACCATCTCTTTCGGACCCGGCGCCATACCCCACATCACCCTCGCAATGGCCGCAGTCCCGGAGACAGACCTCGCCGGGATCTCCCTGGAGGGCCTCAGGCCCCACCTCCCCCTCGAGATCACCATAACAGGTCTCTCAACGGTGACGACAGGGTCGGGGCGGAGGGTGGCGGGCTTCGACCTCTCCCCGGACAGACCTCTCCTCGCCCTCCACCGCGCTGCGGCCGGGACCCTCGCACCAGTCGCCGTCGACGAAGTACCCGCCCTCCTCCTCCGAGAGGGGGAGGGGGACGAACCCACCATGGCCGCATATGCCCGCACATTCCTGCGCACGCCCTACTCTCCCCATATCACCCTCGGCGCAGGCGAGGCCTCGGAGAGGGACACCACTCTCTCCCTGCCATACCGTTTTACCGCACAGGGTGCCATGCTCTGCCGGGTCGGCACCGGCGGCGCCTGCCGGCAGGTGCTCAGGGAAATCTCCATATAATGTCAGGGCGTGCGAGAGGAGTATGGCAGGTTCATGGAGAGAGGCGAAGAAGGCCGCAGAGCACGAGGGCCTGGAGCATGTCTACCACGACTTCGACGCCGGCACCTACGGGGCGTGCCGGGCGGACGAGCGGCAGGGGACATTCGCCCGCGGCGTCTTCAGAGAACACCGGTGCATCCACATGCCCGCGTCCTTCACGGCAGAGGAGATGGAAGAGAAAGAAAGGAAATTCCTGGCAGAGAACCCCGGCTGGAGGGAGGGGTGAACTGCCGTCGGAGTTAAAAACACCAGCGACAAGATCGATCCCATGTCCACCGAGATCGCATCGACCATCGAGTTCCAGATGAGCCTCCTCCTCTTCGTCGCCCTGGCCGGTTACCTGGTGGCGTCCAGGATCAACCAGTCTGCGGTGATCGGGGAGATCCTGGTCGGGCTCGTCGTGGGGCCGAGCGTCCTCGGCCTGATCACGTACACCGACTTTGTGCGGAGTCTCGCCGCCCTCGGCGCCGTCATACTCCTCTTCGTCATCGGCCTGGAGTTCAAGATCAAGGACATCCTGGACCCCCGCTACCTCGTGATCGGGCTCTGCGGAGTCATCATACCATGGATAGGCGGGTACTGGATCACGGCCGCACTTGGCTACGGCTTCGAGAGCGCCGTCTTTGTCGGCACGGCGATGACGGCGACGAGCATCGCGATCACTGCCAATGTCCTGCGTGAGATGGGGAAACTCGACACCGACGTGGCACGGGCGATCATCGGCACGGCGGTCATCGACGACGTCCTCTCCCTGATGGCCCTCTCCATAACAGTCGACGTTGTCTCCGGGACTTTCACCCCGGCCTCTGTCGTAATGGTCGTCCTGAAGGACCTCGCCTTCATCGTCGTCGCAGGATATGCCGGGATAAAAGTTGTCGCCCCTCTCCTCGAGTGGATCGACCGGACGCCCTTCTCCCGGAAGTACCCCGAGTTCCTCTTCATCACGGCGATGATGTTCGCCTTCCTCTACGCTCTTGGAGCAGAGGCCGTCGGGATATCGGCGATCATCGGAGCATTCATCGCCGGCGTCTCCTTCCACGGGGTCACCATCGTCAACTCCCGCGACCTGAAGGAAGGGGCCGAGTACCTCCATGTCATCTTCGCCTCGATCTTCTTCGTCTCTCTCGGCATCCTCGCCGACTTCTCGGCCCTCACGCCGGACATCATGGTCTTCCTCATCGCTCTCACGGTGATTGCGGTGATCACCAAGGTCGTCGGTTGCGGTATCCCCGCCGCCCTCATGGGGGTAGGGAGGCAGGAAAGCCTGATCCTCGGTTTCGGCATGGCGCCCCGCGGCGAGGTGGCGATGATCGTCGCCCTCATCGGCCTCAACATGGCCCTCATCGACCAGGGGATCTATCTTGCAATCGTGCTGATGAGCCTCCTGACGACGGTGGTGACGCCGATCGTCTACCGGAACTGGCTGTACAAAGGAGCAGGGGAAAGTGCCTGATCCCCTTTATGCCCGGAGGGCCCGTGCCAGTCGGTGCATCCCCTCGGTGATCCCGTCCTCGTCGGCGTTCGAAAAGTTGAGGCGGACCGTGTTCTCCCCGCCGCCGTCCACATAAAAGGGAAGGCCGGGCAGGACGGCAACCCGCTCGGCAAGGGCACGCTCGAAGAGGGCCATCGAGGAGAGGCCGGGAGGGAGGGTCACCCAGAGGAACATCCCGCCGTCGGGTTCGGTGCGAGTGACGCCATCAGGGAAGAGGTCGTCTATCAGGGAGGCCATCAGCGTGCAGTGCCGGTCGTACACCCGGCAGATCTCACGGACATGCGCGTCGATATCAGTGTCCTGAAGGTATCGCGCCAGAACCCGCTGGGCAAAAGTGCTGGAATGGAGGTCTGACGCCTGCTTCGCGACGACGAGGCGGTCGAGGGTCTCGGGTTTCGCACAGATCCAGCCCATACGCAGTCCCGGTGCCACAATCTTCGAGAAAGACCCGGTCAGGACCGTCGAATCGGGGAGGTACTTCTTCACCGGAGACAGAGACCGGCCCGAAAACCGCAGTTCTCCATAGGCATCGTCCTCGACAAAGACCGTGTCCGTCCCATCAAGAAGAGACGCCACGCATTCCCTTTTCTCCCGCGACCAGGTGATCCCGGAGGGGTTCTGCGAGTTCGGGACACCGTAGAAAAGCCTGACATCCCGCTCTTCGAGCGTCCTCTCCAGGGCCGAGAGGGCAGGCCCGTCCTCTTCGAGAGGGACCGGACAAAAACAGGGTTCGTACAGGGAAAATGCCTGGATCGCACCAAGATAACCGGGGCGCTCGATCGCAACGACGTCACCCGCGTCGAGAAAGACTTTACCGATAAGGTCGAGGGCCTGCTGGGAGCCGCTGGTGATGAGGACCTCGTCGGGCCCGACGTCAAGACCGAGCCTCTGCCTGTACCGATCGGCGATGAATTCCCTGAGAGGCAGATAGCCCTCGGTCGTGGCGTACTGAAGAGCGGCAACTCCCCCGGACTCAAAAACCGATCGAGCCGCCTCTGCAATATCTTTCACCGAGATCAGGGCAGGGTTCGGGAGACCTCCTGCAAAAGAGATGATCTCAGGGCTTTCGGTGACTTTCAGGATCTCCCTGATGAAGGACCGGGGAGTCTTCCCCATTCTGGTGGCATACCGGCATGTCATCACGGGACCATACAGGTCGCCTCAGAAATAATTTGTGGGAAGGATCAGGCCTTCTTCTCTTCTTTCACCGTGAACTCCGCGTCGAGGACGCCTTCTTCTTCTTCTTCTTCGGGGATGATGATCATGGCGAGGATATAGACAAGGACACCGGGTATGACGTAGCTGAAGAAGGAGATGACCGCCCAGGCAAGGCGCACGACCACGGGGTCGACGCCGATATACCGGCCTATCCCGCTACAGACACCGGCAATCAGGCGGTCATTCTTAGGACGGACAAGTTTCTTCTCTGCCATCGATCATAGGTAGACTTTTTTCGGGATAGACCTTGCGGACAAAAAATGGGAAGAATTATCTACCCGCGACAGGATCATGAGAATATGGATACGCGTACTCTCGACCGTGCATTGTTTGCCTTCGGTGCAACCATGCTGATAGTCCTTGTCATCTTCACAGTCGGCATGCTCGGCGGGACTTTTTCTGCGTAAAAGAATGCATGGGCCGGGCGTTGTACCGTCACAGAGATATAGAACCGGACCTACCGAGAGATATGGAAAAAATCGAGACTCTCTCAGGTGTCCCGGGCATGCTCAGGCCCTTCAAGCAGTACCTTGCCAGTGCCGGCCTCCCAGAAGGCGCCCGGGTCATGTATTGCGGCGTTCCGGGGACCTGCACACCATTCATCGAACTGCTCGCCTTCGCCGTCCGCGACCTCCCCTTCGAGAATGTCTTCGTGCCGTACCTCGATGAGGGGAAGGCAGGAGAGATCCATGCCGTCCCCGGCATGGGCATGCAGATAGGCGGTTCGCCGGCAGTCCACGACCCTGCGGTCATCGTCATGATGGGCGGCCTTGCGATGCCGAACACCACGGTGGAGGTACAGGACGCGGCGGCACTCCTTGCACGATACCCGCAGGCTAAAAAGGTCGGCGTCTGCTTCATGAACATGTTCGAGAAAGCGGGCTGGCTCGACCAGATCGCCTTCGACCTCCTCATCGACGCCACCCTTGACCCGGTCACCATCTACCGGTAGACTTCCACGACCCGCGGCATTCCCTGCAGGGCCCTGACCACTTCCTCCACGATTTTTTCGACCTGCCACTCCGTCATCAGGACGTCACCGAGGAAGAGTTCGATCTCGCCCCGCCTCACAAGTGAGAGCGTCGCAACCCCTTCGAAAAAAGGCAACTGCGCAAGCTCCTCAAAGGTGATCTTTGTTTTCATGGTCCCCCCACTCACCATACCGGCATCCTTGATATAAAGATTTCCCGGACGGCCCGGAGGCAAAAGTGCTGTAGGATTCCTGTTCTGGCATGCCTCCGCCGGGGGACTGCCTTGAAAGTCTTCGACCGTCCTGACCCTCCCTTCAGTCGAGTGGGAGAGTCATCCGGCGCAGACACTCCAGAAAAGGACCTTCACAGATCAGGAGTACCCGGAAAACGGAAGAGTGCAGGACTGCAGTCTTCCGGCCCGAGAGAAACGTGCAAAAATGTATTTAGAGGTAAGGGTTACGCAGGCCCTTACCGACACCGAAGGACGCACGGGCGTCGAGCGTCTTCTGGTTCTTCGTGATCTTGTCGGTGGCGAGTTTGGTCACGAGTTCCAGACCGGGCTTGACGGTGGTGATGTCCTTGGTCTCGAAGCATCCGGCGGTGATAGCCTTGTTCCAGATATCTTCGCCGTTCTTTGTCCGGACAAAGACCGTGCTCCAGCCGTCCGGGGTGCCGACCGATCCGGTCGAGACATCGGCGAGGTTGGAGACGTAGTCCAGGCAGACGTGGCAGCCGGGCTGCTCGTACTTGTGGGTGACCTTCAGCGGGATCTGGGAGACCGCACCGCGCTCGGTGTAGGCCCAGAACTTGCCCTTGCCGATGTCCATCTTGACGACGGACTCGAGTTTCTGGTTGCAGTGGTCCTCGACGATCGCCTCGATCGACTGGTACGGGAAGTTCTCCATGCAGAAGATCCCGATGGCGAGTGCGATCTTGTCAGGCACGTCGCGCATGCCCACCGGGTAGAGCTGGGCCTTCCTGACGGCCTGCATCTGGCACGGGGTGCCGACGATGCCGACCTTGTCAAGGCCGTAGCTCCGGGTCGCCTCCTTGAGGAGGGAGATGTTCGGGGAAAGGTTGTACTTCGTGCCGCGTGCCGCAAGAAGCTCCGCCTTCGTGGTCGCAACCATCGGTTCGGGCTTCCATGGCTCGTCGGACGGCCCCGCTACGATGGCACCGTCGATGATACCCTCTTCGAGTGCATACGCGAAGAGCTGGGTGACGATACCGCCGTCCTGGGCTCCCTTCAGGATTTCCTTATCGGTGCTGCGTGCAGCAACACAGGTCTTGTAGTTACCGAGTACCATTTTTCTTCACCTCACTGCATGACCTCTTTGATGAGTTCGTTGATACCCTCGAACTCGTTCATCACATCGAAGTTGAAGAAGCTCCTCGGGCACTGGGCATAGCAGGCGCCGCACTTGATGCACAGGTCGCGCTCGATCTGCGGCTTCCCGTATTCCATGGTGACCGCACGGACCGGGCAGGCGGCGGCACAGGAGCCGCAGCCCATGCACAGGCCCTGGTTGACGACGTTGATCATAAGATCGCAGCCGCAGGCCTCGCTGCTGAACTCAGCGTTCGAGCCGCGCTTTGCAAGGGCCATGAGTGGCTTGAGGTACGCGCCGGCAAGCTCCTTCTGCTCGTCGGTACCCTTCAGGAGCAGGTACGCCATGATACAGACGTTCCTGATCTGCTGCGGGGTCGGCGCACAGCCGGGGATATAGACATCTACGTCGATCAGGTCTCCGATCGGGACGTAAGACTCCATCTGCGGCTGGTTCCACTGGCCGCCACGGCAGAACCGGGTGATGTTCCCGTATGCCGCACAGCCGCCAAGGGCGACGACGATCTTCGCCTTCTCCCTGGCTTCCTTGATCTCTTCAACAGAGCACTTGTCCTGAAGGCAGACAGAACCCTCGACGAGGGCGACGTCCATCTCCGGGATATGCCTGACATCCACAAGGGTCAGTGCATAGACGAGGTCAGCATAGTTGTCCAGAATCTTGAAGAGTCCTTCGTAGTTGTCTGCAAAGGACACAAGGCATCCGGTACAGCCGCTCATGTGCACATGCCCCACGGTAATCTTCTCTACCACAGGCTTTTCCTCCTTAATTATCTCAGACGATTTTTCCACTTTGATCTCAGAAGGCTTCGCTACAGGTCTGGGTGTTGGTTTTATGACCTCTTTCAAGGTCTCAACCGCTTTGGCGGGCTCTCCGGCAGCAGGTTTCTGCCGGGCCTCTTTCACGGGTGCAGGCCGCGGCGCCGGAGTTGGCACGGGCTTTTTCACCCATTTTACTGTCCCCTTATCTTCGGATGGCTGCGCCTCTGGCTGAACCTTCGCCGTTACCGGTTCGGGTTTCGCCTTCAGGGCCTCCTCAGGCTTGGGTGGCTCCTTCCTTCCAAAGATGATCCCTTTCAGCTTCGCTAGTAGCCCCATAATCCACCCCAATTTCTGCGAGTACGTGACGTACTACCTTGGGTATGGCCTTCTGAACCTCTTCGGTGAGCCCGATTTCCATCTCGGGCGATGATACCCGCTTCGGCTGGACGCCGAAGATCGTGATCTCGACTTTATCCTTCAGCCTCTGGAGCGGCTCGGTCAGGTCCCAGGAATGGGCGTCCCGGTAGCTCCCGGGCGGCAGGTCTTCAAGAGCCAGCTTCGCAAGCGTGCCCGGTTCCGCACCGAAGTCCGCAATATCGACGATGATAATCTTTTTCGTGACCTCGGGGTCGATCAGCGTAAAAATAAAGTGCGGGGCCCCGAGCCCTGCGTCGATGGCCTTGACATTGTCGGGAAGTTGCATGCGGTTCAGCTCCTCGATCACCTCGGGCCCGAGGCCGTCGTCGGCGAAGAGGGGGTTACCGCATCCCACAATCACGATTTCCGGGTATAACATGATCACTCGAGGAGTTTCTGGGCCACTATCTTCTTGTTCTCGTCCACGACCAGCATGTGGGTGGCGCAGGAGACGCACGGGTCATAGGCCCGGACGATGACTTCTGCGAGTTCCCACGGAGCGCCGGTCAGGGCGCGGCTGCAGGTCGGGAAGTTCCAGGTGGTCGGGACAAGCATGGAGAACCAGCGGACCTTGCCGTCCTTGACCTTTGCAAGGTGGACGTCGCAGCCACGCGGGGCTTCGTTGGCAGCCCAGCCAAGGCTTCCGTCGCCACCGGGGATCTCGTCGGCAAGGACCTTGCCGGAGGTGTTGAGGGCGTCGACGGCCTCGAGAATGCCGTAGCAGGTCCCTTCGTATTCCATCTCACGGGCAATGTTCAGGCCCATGGCACCCTTCTCGTCGTAGTTCTTGAACGTAACGAGACGGGCACGCGGACCGACTTCGACAGGCTGACCGTCGTACAGGGGCACGCCGGTGCAGGCCTGCATCTGCGGCCAGGCCTTACCGCCTGCCGGGGTGGTGCCGCCGACGGGATAGTCCTTGTCTTCGAGGGTGATCTCTTCCTCGCCCATGTACCAGTCCCAGGGCCGGACTTCGGTCCAGCGCTCGGGGAACCAGGTCGGGTTGTCGTCAAGGCTGCTGCTGCCGTAGATCGGAGCGGCGGCCATGTAGCCCTGGTTGTGGTAGCCGAGGTCCTTCGGGATCGGGATCTGGCGGCCGGCAACCTCTGCCCAGTCACGCTTCTGGTAGTTGCGGAAGACGGAAACCATGAACTCTTCCTGGGCGTGGGCAAGCATGCGGCCTTCCTTTGCAAGGTCGTAGATCTTCTGCTTTGCCCGCGGGGAGATGTTCTTGTACATACCGCCGACACGCGGGTTCGACGGGTGGATGGCTTCGCCGCCGACGATCTCGCCGATGGTCTGGCCGATCTCACGGAGCCTCTGGATCCGGAGAGCGACAGACCGAACCGGTTCCTCGGGCGTGAACGGGTTGATCTTCGTGTCTGTGCCAGGCAGGTACATGTCCGGCAGGACAAGGATGTCATGCAGGGCGATGCTGTGCAGCCTGTTTGCGCACTGAAGAATGTACCGCAGAAGCATTGCGTCCTCCGGGATGTAACACCGGATGGATGCTTCCATGGCTTCAGTCGCTGCAAGGGTGTGGGCGATCGGACAGATACCGCACACACGGGAGGCAATCTTGGGCACCTGCTCCATCGTCTTGCCGATGGCGAGCTTCTCGACACCCCTCACCGGGGTGATGGAAAGCCAGTCACCACGCTCGACGATACCCTCGTCATTTACCTTCAGGACGAGTTTTGAGTGTCCCTCGTGCCTCGTGGTTGGGGAAATCTCTACAACTTTCGACAAATATATCGCCTCATTCTGGTTTGAGTGTTCAAACAGCGATACCGTGCTTCGAACCTGTGCAATAGGTGTGACACGTACCACAGAAGTACGTCAGAAGCAATTACTTCGCCGCTTTAAATATATCTTTCGATTCGGCATCGATCAATCATGGGAAATTAACTCCTTGATGGAGTAATTCAGGATAAAACGGCGAGATCAATTCCAGAACAGGGACTACACCCGGACAATGGAACGAACACGGGGTTTCTTGAACAGACCTGCTGCATGAAGAGGCCTGGATTTCAGAATAGAGATCCTCACGCGAGAGGTGTGGTCACGGGACGCCGGAAAGAATACATTAAAAAAAAGGGGGTTTTGGGGGTTTTTAGTCTCCGTTCAGTTCTGCGATCAACTCGGCAAGCGTCGCCTTCCGCTCCGCGTAGGCGTCGTGCTGGTGGATGCTCTCCTCATTCGTCTGACGAAGGAGAACCATCGAGTCGCCGGGCAGGGTGCCGAAGTTTTTGACGACGGACCGTGCCATCTCCCTGACGCAGTCCTCGACAAAGCGGGGGTGGCGGTGGGCTTGCATCACGACATAGTTCTCGTCGCCACGCTTGAGGAGCTCGTAGATCGAAGCGCTCATCGATTCCTTGAGGACCTTGATGATCGTCTCAAGAGAGACGTGCTGGTCGTCGTCGGTTTCGATGCAGAGGAAGCCGCGGCCCCGCTGGTTATGGGTGGCCATGGGGACCTCCTCAAAGAAGGCGTCGATCTTCTCCTGCTCGATGCCCAGGTTCTCCATCACGTGGATCGCATGGTCCTTCATGATGTCCTGGGCACAGGGGCAGGCGGTCATGCCGGTGACTTCAGCGCCGATGCTCTTCCTGATGATGGGGTGGTGACCGTTCCGCCGGGCGACAGCACGGGCGTGAACCTTCACGACCTCGTGACAGCTCGTCTTCGAGACCGGAGTCTCGCGGCGGACCATGAACTCGCTGCGCATCAGGACCTCGGTCCTTTCGGCATATTCATGGTGGTCGAGGAGTTTGCGTGCGACTACGCTGCAGAGTTCCTCGATCTCGGACACTTTTCCATCAATGGCCTCCTGGAGTACCTCGTCTATTACCTCGAAGTTCCTGGAGAGGTTGGCCCCCTTCAGGCTTCCGGGGAGATCGACAAAAACGTCGAAGTTCGAGATAAAGATCACAGGGCGTTTGCCCGGACGGGAGACTTCAACCAGTTTTTTAACGTTTTTTACGCCGACCCTCGTCAGGTTGATACGGACATCTGGAGTGGTCGACTGTACGTCTGGCAGTTCCATTCTCGTAAACCTCAATTGGAAACTGATCTACGAATCGTGGCGCAGGGGAAAGATATCGACGAGCGCCATGGTGTAGTGGGGAAAGGTACTTCCTATAATTATTTATGAACTTCGTTATCACTAAGAGGCGGTAGAGTATGGTTGAGAAATATTTTGATGCCGATGCCGATATGGGAGTGCTGGCAGGGAAGAAGATTGCCGTCATCGGATACGGGTCGCAGGGACGCGGGCAGGCCCTTAACCTGAAGGACTCCGGCCTCGACGTGATCATCGGGGTGAGGCCGGGGAAAAGCTGGGAAATGGCAATCAAGGACGGCTTCGAGGTTTTCCAGGTCGCTGACGCGGCGCGGGAAGCAGAGATCGTCCAGGTCCTCCTCCCCGACGAGGACCAGGCGGCGGTCTACCGGAGCGCAGTGAGACAGGGCCTCACAGGAGGGAAGACCCTGATGTTCTCCCACGGGTTCAACATCCACTACGGCCAGATCGTCCCGCCGCCGGACGTGAATGTCGTGATGGTCGCGCCGAAAGGGCCCGGGCATATGGTGAGGAGGATGTACGAGGAGGGGAAGGGTGTCCCGGCGCTCATCGCCGTCGAGCAGGACGCAACAGGTGATGCGAAGGCGATCGCCCTGGCGTACGCAAAGGGCATCGGGGCGACGCGGGCCGCGGTCTTTGAGACGACGTTCAGGGAGGAGACGGAGACCGACCTCTTCGGCGAGCAGGCGGTGCTCTGCGGCGGGTGCACGTCCCTCATCAAGGCCGGGTTCGAGACCCTGGTCGCCAACGGCTACGCCCCGGAGATGGCCTACCTCGAGGTGCTCCATGAGCTGAAACTGATCGTCGACCTCATCTACGAGGGCGGGTTCTCGGGGATGCGGGACTCGATCTCGAACACCGCAAAGTACGGCGACCTCACGCGGGGGCCGCGGGTCATCGGCCCTGAGACCTATGAGGCGATGCAGGAGATCCTGGACGAGATCCAGGACGGCCGCTTTGCAAAGGAGTGGATCCTGGAGAACATGACAGGCAGGCCGGTCTTCACCGCCCTCACCCGTGCCGACGAGGAGCACGAGATCGAGTGTGTGGGGAAAGAGATCAGGGCGCTGATGCCGCAGTTCCAGAAAAAATAATTTCAGGATCTGGGAAAATCCGGTTCTACCGCCTGTGCCGGGGGACTACGCCCCCGGCCTCGAAGACTTCGTCTCAGTGCACATCAAAGATGTGCCTGAACGAGAAAATCTTCGATTTCCTGTGCACGGAAAATCACAGATTTTCCTTCACTGGGAATCTTCGATTCCCTGTGTTCTCAAGCTCGCTTCGCTCGCACCCCGCTCAGGATTGGAGGTGGGTCGCAGACCTCTTCAGAGTGCTGGGTTATCCTTCCCGGAGATCAGGAAGAGTGATCGATCCAGTTAAGAGAGGGGTTCTCCAGAGCCAAATGAGCAGGAGTCCCGGGATGATCATCAGGAATTTTGGGACAGCCCGCCCCTACAAAGGCATTCGCTCATTTTATCCGCCGCAACGAAGATATCCCATCCCCCCGATCAGTCCCCCATGAAGGTCTGTATCGTCTACTATTCTGCCACCGGGAACACGAAGATGGTCGCCGAAGCGGCCGCAGAGGCGACAGGCGCCGATCTCGTCGAGGTGAAGGACCGTGCGGGGTACTCGAAGGTGATGATGTACCTCAAAGGAGCGCCGAAGGCAAGAAGGGGGGAGAAGGCCGAGATCGAACCTGCCGTCATCGACGTCGCGGCCTATGATGTCGTCGCCATAGGGACGCCGGTCTGGGCCTTCAGGCCGACGCCGGCCGCAAACGCCATTGTTGCCGCGCTCGAAAACTGCGAGGGGAAAAAGGGGATCGCATTTGCAACAAGCGGCGGGGCGCCGGGCGAAGCACTCCAGAACCTCGCACGGCAGATCGAAGAGCGGGGGATGACAGTCACCGGGACTTTCCACATCAGCGATACGGAGATCAAAAAAGGGGAGAGGTTGGACGGGCTTGCCCGCCTGATCAGTACTGCATCTGGCGCGTGATCGAAGAGAGGGCGGAGGTGATCTCCCCACGGCTGAGGGCAAAACTCTTCGCCCCGGCGGAGAACCGCAGGCCCTCCCCGCCGACGGTGCCGATGACGTGATACGGCAGGCCGGCAAGGGCGGACTCGTCCCTGAAGGCGACAAGGAAGCGGCCCGAGGTCTCGGAGAAGAGGGCGGTCAGGGGGTCGCCCGCAAGGTTCACCTCTGCGTCAGGGCAGAGTTTCGCAAGGGCCGCGAGGAGGCCACCCTTCGAGAGGTCGGTGGCGCCGGTGATCATGTCGGCCGCCACGAGATCCCGGACCGCCGGGACGAGGGCGGGGTCTGCCATCGGCGTGACGGCACCGCCGCATCCGGTCACGGCGTCGAGGACAGAGCCGCCGAAGTGCGGGCCCGTCGTCCCGACAAGGGCGATCCTGTCGCCTGCCGCAGGCTGCATCCAGCGGCGGACAGGGCCCTTGCCGATCATGCCGATGGAGGGGGTCGGTTTGATCTCTGTCCCGTATTCGTCCGACTCGTTGTACAGGGAGACGTTCCCGCCGACGACCGGGATATCCATCTTCCGGGCCATGTCACCGAGGCCGAGGACCGCCTGCTCCATCTCCCAGAAGACCTCCGGGTGGAGGGGGCTTGCGAAGTTGAGGCAGTTGACGATGCAGAGGGGTTCGGCACCTACGCAGGCGAGGTTCGCCGCGTTCTCGTAGACGGCGTTTGCCGCACCGGCGTACGGGGCGAGGGCGATCTGCCG
Organism: uncultured Methanofollis sp.; assembly: GCF_937919355.1. Lineage (GTDB taxonomy): Archaea > Halobacteriota > Methanomicrobia > Methanomicrobiales > Methanofollaceae > Methanofollis. The sequence goes on from NZ_CALFSA010000140.1 coordinate 16,373, forward strand.
CGGGTTGCAGCCGCAGGAGAGGGCGAGGGCGGCGTCTTCCAGCCGGATCACGGCGGCGTCGTGGGAGAGGGAGACCGAGCGCACCTGCACGTCATGGTCGTACTGCCCCGTGATCCACGCCTTCGAGGCGACGTCGGGGTGGCCGAGGACCGCAAGGGCGAGGCCCTTCAGGTCGCCCGACGGAGCGGTGTACGGGGCGGACGGCGTCTTCGACGGCGCCTTCGGGAGGGCGCAGCCCGGCGTCCCGCCGACAAGGAGGTCGACCGGGAGGTCGCAGACGGTTTTCCCTTCAAACTCGACGATGTACCGCGGCTCCGCGATCACCTCGCCGATCTCACTCCAGGAGAGGTCGTACTTCTCGGCGATCGCACCCATCAGGGCGACGTCACCCGGGGCGACCTCGATGAGCATCCTCTCCTGTGACTCGGCGAGCATGATCTCGACAGGGTTCATGCCGGTCTCCCGCAGGTGGACGCGGTCGGCATGGATGCGGGCGCCGAAGGAACTCGCCATCTCGGACGAGGCCCCGGCAAGTCCGGCGGCGCCGAGGTCGCGGCAGGAGAGGACTTTCCCCGTCTCCGCCATCTCGCAGGTCGCTTCGATGAGGAGTTTCTCGGTGTAGGGGTCGCCGACCTGGACGCTCGGCCTGTCTTCAGCCTCTGCACCTTCGGAGAGGTCGCGGGAGGCGAAAGAAGCGCCGCCAAGCCCGTCGCGGCCGGTTGATGATCCGAAGAGGACGAGGCGGTTGCCCGGCGCCTTCACCCGTGCGGTGGTGAATCGATCAGGCGGGACGACGCCGACGCAGACGACGTTCACGAGGGGGTTGCCCTGATATGAGGGGTCGAAGACGGTCTCGCCCCGCACCACGGGCACGCCGATGCAGTTCCCGTAGTCGCCGATGCCGGCGACGATGTGCTCGAAGAGGTACCGTGTCTTCTCCTCGGAGAGGGCGCCGAAGTACAGGGGGTCCATCAGGGCGATGGGCCTGGCACCCATCGAGATGATGTCGCGCACGATCCCGCCGACGCCGGTGGCAGCGCCGTCGTAGGGGTCCACATAACTCGGGTGGTTGTGGCTCTCCATGCCGACGGCAAGGGCGCAGGTATCGGAGAAGCGGACGATGGCGGCGTCGTCACCAGGGCCGAGGATGACATTTTTTCCCTCTGTCGGGAGGGTCTTTAACAGCCCCTTGGTCGAGCGGTACGAACAGTGCTCGCTCCAGAGGTTCTCGAAACAGGCGGCCTCCACATCGGTGAGGTCCCTGCCCAGTTTTGCGGTGATAAACGCGAGGTCATCGGCAGACAGCATGTACTCACAGGTGGGTTTCGGGGCCTATATATCCATCTCAGGGGTGCTATCCCTTTTAACCGATCCCGGCCATAGTATAACACCATGGCAGATCCCTATGAAGAGTTGCTGAAGAAAGCCTATGCCAATATCACCGAAATCGGCCCGAGTGCCGAGCGGTTCCATATTCCCGAGGCGAAGGTCTATATCGAGGGCAAGACCACCGTCATCGAGAACTTCGGCGATATCGCCGGATATATCAGGAGAGAACCCGACCACCTGATGAAATATCTCGTCGGCGAACTCGGTACGGCAGGGAAGATCGAGGGCGGCCGCGCCATCTTCAACGGGAAGTTCGAAGAGACGGCGATCGTCTCCGCGATCAAGAACTATGTCGAGGACTACGTGATCTGCTCCGAGTGCGGGAGGCCAGACACGAGACTCGTCAAGGACGGCCGTATCCTCATCCTGAGGTGCGACGCCTGCGGCGGCCACAGGCCGGTGCGGAAGCGGAAGGTACGGGCAGAGGAGCCGGGCAGTCGCCTCGAAGAGGGCTCGATCATCGACGTCAGGATCGAGTCGATCTCCCGGCGTGGCGATGGCGTGGCACGGATCGGGAAATATATCATGTATGTCTCGAATGCCCGCCCCGGTCAGACTGTCAAGATCAAGATCACCAGAATATCGGGATCGATCATCTTCACCGAGCGGGTCTGATCAGGGTTTCCTGATCTCGACCCAGAACCCGGCTTCATCCTCTTTTATCCTGGCAGAAAAAAGCCCGGCACGGGCGAGATCAGACAGGAGGGCGGCGGGGTCGGCACGGCCGCTCCGCCTGCCGACGTCCCGGTCCCAGTCTGGGTTGACCTCCCGCATTTTCTGGAAGATCTCCTCTTTCAGCGCTTTTGTCCCGAAACTCCCGCCGAGGTAGGCGACGCCGCCCGGTGCAAGGGCGCGGTATGTCTCTGCAAAGGCCCGGACACGGTCTTCCCAGAAAAAGATCGAGCCGCGGGAGACGAAGAGGTCGACGGTGCCGTCCCTGAAGGGGAGGGTGTGGACATCGCCGAGGAGAGGAAAGACCCTGTCTTCAAGGCCGGCGTCCCTGATGTGTCCCCCGGCAAAGCCGAGCATCTCGGCGGAGAGGTCGAGGGCAAGGACGTCCATCCCGGATGTACGGGCAAGAGCGATTGCAAGGAGGCCGGGCCCTGTGCCGAGGTCGACGCAGAGTCCGTCCCTCTTTCCCGACCAGAGAAGAAGCCTCTCCGCGATCACCGGGTAGAGAGGAGAAAAGATGCGGGTTGCGATCCGGTCGAAGCCGGTCGCGTCCCTTTTCATGTTTATGCGGCTGTCTGCGCCCGGGTCTGGGCGAGGATCTCGTCGCACTGAGCGGTCAGGCGGGCGCAGGCCTCCAGGATCACAGTGACGGAATCCTTTCCGCCGTGGGTCGTGACGAGGAGTTCGGGGTCGGAGAACTGGTACTTTATTTCATATCGTGCCACGTCGACGGAGAGGTCGGTGAGGATCTCCTCGACGAGGGCGTTCATGAAGGTGTGACCCTCTCCCTTCAGGACCATCCGCACCTTGTCCTCTTCACGCTCAAGGATCTTGACATCCATATATGTGTAAGTGGTGGGCAGGAGAGTATATAGATATGGGTACGGGAGAAGGTGCCAGATCCTCCGGTTGACATAGGGGTTTTTATGCCGGAAGGGGGGAGAACGGGACATGGAAAGAGGCGGCCGGCTGAAGAGGGCGCTGGGTCTCCCTGAAGTCACCCTCTCAGGGATCGGGATCATCCTGGGCGCCGGCATCTATGCCCTGATGGGCGAGGCGGCCGGTCTTGCCGGGAATGCTGTCTGGGTCGCCTTCGGGATCTCGGCGGTGATGGCGGCCTGCACCGGACTCTCTTATGCTGAACTCTCCTCGATGTTCCCGCGGGCGTCGGCCGAGTACATATACGCTGGCCGGGCTTTCGGGAGGACTGCGGCTTTCCTTGTCGGTTGGCTTATCCTGGCTTCGGGCGTCCTCTCGGCGGCGACGGTCGCCCTCGGTTTCGGCGGCTATGTCGCCGGTCTCACGGGCATACAGGCGGTCCCGGCCGCCCTGATCCTCATTGCAGGGCTTGCGGCGATCGGGGTGTACGGGATCAGGGAGACGGCCCTCTTTGCGATCGCAATGACTCTCATCGAGGCGGGGGGTATTGTCTTTGTGATCGTCATCGGTCTCCCGTACCTCGGTTCTGTGGACTACTTCGCGATGCCGAAGGGCCTATCAGGGGTGTTCGAGGCCTCGGCCCTGGTCTTTTTTGCGTACATGGGTTTCGAGGAGATGGTGAAGCTTGCCGAGGAGACGAGGGAACCGGAGAAGACGATCCCGCGTGCCCTCATCCTCGCCCTCGCCACGGCGGTGGTGCTGTACATGCTCGTGACGGTGAGTGCAGTCTCTGTCCTGGGATGGGAGGGGCTTGCGGCCACGCCCGCACCTTTTGCCGCCATTGCAGAGGCGGCCCTCGGCGGGAGCGCCGCACTCATTATCTCCCTCGTGGCCCTCTGCGCAACGGCGAACACCTCCCTCCTGCTCATCGTGTCCACGTCGCGGCTCGCATGGGGGATGGCCGGCGACGGCGCCCTCCCGGCACCCCTTGCACGGGTGCACCCGGCCTTCAGGACGCCGTGGGTGGCGGTCGTGGCCGCCGCCGCCATCGCTGCGGCATTCACCCTGCCGGGCAGGATCACGTATGTGGCCAATGCCACGAACTTCGCTCTCTTCCTTACCTTCGCCCTCGTCAACGCCACGGTGGTCTTCCTCCGCTTCAGGGAACCCGACACACCCCGCCCCTTCAGGGTCCCTCTCGACGTGCTGGAAGTGCCCCTTATGCCCGTCCTCGGCATCATCTTCTCCTTCTTCCTCCTCCTCCAGATCGAGGCAGGGGTCGTCCTCCTCGGCATTGGCATCCTCCTCCTGGGGTGGGGGGTGTCGAGGGTGTACAGGGGAGGGGGGGAATAATGATCGAGAGGAGAGGGGATCTCCTAGGCGGCAAATGTTGGCCGTAGGTTTTCGAGGAGACCCGGCTAGATTATGGGGAAGGCGGTTGATCGGCGCCCTTCTCCGGGGGACTACCTCGAAGACTTCGTCTTTTCGACTCCCTTCGGTCGTTCCCCCGGACTCCCGCTCAGGATTGGGAGGGGGAGGGCAATTTTCCTCCTCGGAGTATCCTGTTCTTTCTTCCCCCGCTCAATCGCAATGGCAGGTCCGGGGGCAACGAGAAGACGGAAAATCGAAGATTTTCCTGTGCGTGCACATCTTCGATGTGCCACGGACCGGAGGTCTTCGAGGACCGAATGAAGTGAGGTCAAGAAGGTTGAAGACCTTCGAGGAGCCCCCGGTGGCCTGTACGGGGAAGGCAGTAGGTCGACGCACTTCCCAGGAGGGAGATTGCCATCACCTTCTATCCGAGATGGGAACGACTGAAGGGAAAGGAGAAATCCATCAGTTTTCAAGGTCTCCCTCGATCGAAAAAAGAAAAAATCCCGAACCCCTCTCCCGCTCACAACTCAAAGGTCTCGCCGTCCACCGCAAAGTGGGGGGTGCCCCAGGGGATGAGGTGGGAGGCGTGGGTGCAGCGGAAGGTCTTCGGCCTGAGTTCTGCGGCCATCTTCAGGGCGTCGGCATAGTTCATGTGCTTCGTGATGGTGTAGCCCGGCGGGACGATGGCGTCGAGGACCAGGAGGTCGGCGCCCGCGAGGGCTTCCCGCGTCGCCGCGGGGATGCGGTCGCTCGTGTCGGCGGTGAGGGCGAGCACCGCGCCGTCGTGCTCGATACGCACGCCATAGGTCGGCATCGGCGGGTGGTCCACGGGGAGGAGGGTGACCATAGCGCCGAAGAGGTCGAAGGGGCGGTACGGCTCGACGGCGTGCCCTTCCAGGGAGAGGAAGGAGAAGACTGAGCCTGCATAGTCGAGGGTCGGTGCGGCGGCATAGACGGGCGGGACCTTCTGCACGCGGTAGAACTCACCGTAGCCCATGAAGTGGTCGTAGTGGCCGTGGGTCCAGATCACGGCGTCGATGTGCGGCGAACCTGCGGCGAGGAGCTGGGCCCTGAGGTCGGGGCCGGTGTCCACCAGGATGTGCTTCTCCCCGACCTCCACGAGGACGGCCGCCCTCAGGCGCTGCCGACCGGTACGGCGGGCTTCGGTGCAGACCGGGCACGAACACCCGATCTTCGGCGTCCCGATGGCGTCCCCGGTCCCGAGCAGCGTGACCTTCATCCTATCCCCAGGAACAGTTCCTGATCAGGTTGCGGTTCTCCACCGTCAGGAGGCCGCATTCTATGTCGGTCCGGGAGATCGTCCGCCGCCCGTCCATGAGGGCGTTCAGGACCGCTTCCTTCAGCATCATCTTCAGGTCGGCGCCTGAAAAGCCCTCTGTCCGCGCTGCCATAGCGGGGAGGTCGCAGTCGCAGTCCAGGGACCGGGAGATGGTCGTCAGGATCGCCGCTCGCATCGCCTCGTCGGGGAGGGAGAACTCGACGACCTCGTCGAAACGCCGCCAAGCAGCCTGGTCAAGGAGTTGCGGGTGGTTCGTTGCCCCGATCAGGACGACACCGTTTTTGACAAGGCTGATCTTGTCGATGTTCTTCAGGAGCATGTTGACGGCACGCTTCATTGCGCCATGGTCGTCGGAGACCCGGCTCTTCGCAACGAAGTCGAACTCGTCGATGAAGAGGATGCAGGGTGAGAGGGCCTTTGCAAGTTCGAAGATGCGGTCGATATTCTTCGAGGTCTCGCCGAGGTACTGGGAGGTGACCATGGAGAGGCGGACCTCGAGCACGGGCATGTGGAGTTCATGGCAGATGGCAAGGGCGAGGGAGGTCTTGCCGGTGCCGGGTGGACCGACGAAGAGGAGTTTGCCGACCTCCGAGATATTGTGCTCCCTGAGGAAGTCGCGGTTCTCGATCGCTGTCCCGATCCGTGCTATCACCTCCTTCTGCGCTTCGGTGCAGACGATGCTGTCCATCTGCTGTTCGATCTCGTCGGGGGCGCTGACGACGACAAGTTCGAGTGCTTCGTTGAAATGTTCGTCTTTTTCGGCCAGTTTCGCGACCCTTCGGTCAAGGGAGAGGCGGGAATCGGAGAACCTGGGGTTGTTCGCCCGCACCTCCTCGTACTTCACGTTGAGGGAGTCGAAACCCCCGATATAGAAGGCGAGGGTCGGGTTCTTCGCCACCAGGTCCTTTCCGCCATGGCTGGCGAACCACTCTGCACCGGCCTTCAGGTCGGTGACATGATACTGGAGGTTGAGGGTGTCGAATTCGACGAAGGGGTTCTTGAGAAGTTTTTTGATCGCCTCGTCCGTCGTCCCCGGCGCCCTCTTGAGGAGGGCTTCGGTGACGACGAGAGGGCGCTTGATCTCGGCCGCTTCCGGGCTGGGGAGGAAGAGGAACCGGCACTGTGGAGGGAGGTCGTCCATGTCCAGCCGGGTGTTCTTGGTATACACCTCAGCCGTCAGGAGATACTCCATCAGCCGGAGGACATCGTCTCTGCTCTCTGCGCACGACATGGATGTAACATTTCCTATGGTGAATGTGCTCCGATAATACTATCTCACCTGGTCGTCACGATGCAGCCGTCTGCCGTGACGATGAGGGTGTGCTCTGCCTGCGAAACGAAGGAACCCGGGACGTCGTGGAGGACGGGGTAGCCGTAGACCCCCCCGCCCCGTACGAGGGTGGAAAGGGCGATCTCGAGTTTGTCCTGCGGGAGCCAGCGGCGGGAAAAGGGCATGCCGCGGCGGCCGCGGATCTGCTCAAGGATGCGCTTTGCTGCGGGGAGGCGGGCCGGTTTTACGGCAAGTTGCTGGTAGATCTCGATCCGGGAGTGGTCGCCGACACGGCCGCTGCCAGTGGTGGCGAAGGGCTCGATCGCGATGGCCATCCCTTCTTCGAGGACGGCACCACCGGCGACGCCAACATTCGGGATCGTCGGGTCGGTGTGGATGGAGTACGGCGCAAGGCCGTGGCCGGTGAGGTTAGAAACGGGCTGGAAGCCCCGTTCTTCGATCTCGGCCTGGATAACGGCGCCGATCTCGCCGGTGGTGACGCCGGGGTGGACCAGAGTGATCGCCCGGTCAAGGGCGGCACGCGACGCCGCGACCAGATCTTCGTGGCCGCCGAGGTTCACTGAGAGGGCGGTGTCTGCGATCATTCCCTCGACGGCGACGCCGAGGTCGAGTTTGACCAGGTCGCCCCCGGCAAAGACCCGCTCGTCACCGGGCGAGGCAGTGTCGTGGGCGGCGTCCTCGTTCCGGGAGAGGTTGAGGGGGAAGGCAATCTCGGCGCCCGTGTCCAGGATCTTTCCTTCAACGGTCTCGACGACGTCGAGGATGGAGGCACCGACCTTCACCATGCCCGCCCCTTCGTTCAGTATCTTCTTTGCAATTTTCCCTGCTTCCAGGTAGAGTTCCATTTCTTCGTCTGTCATACGATCAGGTCCGATGGATAGTTTGTGAAGCGATCAAAACCCCCTGCTGTGACGGCGCCCATGTCCTCAATGCGTATGCCGCCGACGCCCGGGTAATAGAGGCCGGGCTCGACGGTGACGACATTGCCGGCTTCGAGGGGACCCCCAGAGGGGGAGAGGGAGGGGTCTTCGTGGATCTCGAGCCCGACACCGTGGCCGAGCGAGTGGACGAAGCCCTTCGTGTTGCTCTCATAACCCTGTTCCTTGAAGAATTCGACGACGGCGTTGTGGACTGCGGCGCCCCGCACACCTGCCGCAATGAGGGAGACGCCGAGTTCCCGGGCCGTATGGACGGCCTCATACATGTCCCTGATCTCGGGGGAGGGTTCGCCCTTCACGACCGTCCGGGTCATGTCGGCATAGTAGCCGGTGGCGTCGTGCCGCGGGAAAAGGTCAATGACGACGGGTTCGTCTTCGAGGAGGGGGCCGTCACCCTGCCTGTGGGGCATGGCCGTCTCCTTTCCGCAGGAGACGATCGTCTCCTTCGCGGTGTAGCCCCGCTCCATCAGGAAGAGGTGCATCGCTGTCCTGACCCGCCCCGAGGTGAGGGGGGCGCCATCGAGGTGAAGGACGCCGTTCTGCGCGGTCGAGCGGCGGATCATCGAGATGCCGAGGTCCATTGCCGCCTCGGTCGCCCTCTGCGCCGCCCTGATGGCAGTGAGTTCCTTTGAAGTCTTGACGGCCCGCATCGCCCTGACGGCACCGGTGCCATCGGCCTCGATGCCGGCATACTCCTCCAGCAGGCGACCGAGCCAGTACGGGAAGGCGCGGGGGACGAGGACCTTCCCGCCGGCGAGGGAGGCGGCGGTGCGCGCCAGCGCCTTCCAGGCGTCCTTCTCCTCGTCGAGATATGCCAGGAAACCTGCACTGGCACGGGTGATGGGTGCGGCCGACGACTCAGTCGCCGCACGCTCATATTCCATCTGGGGGACGACCAGGAGTCCCTGCTCACCTTTCCGCTTCACGTACAGGAGGGGGTCGGAGACCTGGAAACGGGTTAGGTAGCGGAAATCAGCGTCGTCCGAGGAGGCATAGAGGACGTAGGCCGCACAGTCCGCCGCAGCAAGAGCAGTGTCAAGGCTTTCCATACAATCATCCTGGTCCGGGCCGTTGGCCCGGCAGTACTGTGTACCTATGGATGGATGATTACAAGAAATTACGCTTTGTCGCACATCAAAAAGGCATGAATGGTGAATTTTCAGTCCCTTCCTTCGGGGGACATGAATTATTATTCTTTTTCCACGACATAGTCCTGGAGGACATCCTCAACACCGGCACGGATCAATTGTACGCAGGTCATCACCCTTGAACTCGGTACGCAGAGCGGAGAGACAATGAACAACAGCAAAAAGACCTGCAGTCCCTCTCACGCAGGGGACCATGCGGCTGACAGAAAAAACAAAAAGACTGAGGGATTCGATGGCACCCTATCGAATTTTATTCTCCACGCTCTCGGGAACCGCCATGAAAGATCGGGCACCTCCCGAAAACGCTCCTCCTGATATCGAGTGAACCAGATTCATCCTGACGACCGCATGAAAACTACTTCAACAAGCACGCACAAGTACGATCGATGGAGGACGCCGACAAGCAGGTCTTCAAATGGAAGTTCTGGAAACTGACGATAGTCCTGAATATCATTATAATACTCATTGCTCTCGCCGTGGGCCTCTTCTTCAAACTGCCCCAGCCGGCCGGTCCGGTGGTCGCAGCGGTGCTCATCCTCATCGACCTCCCCCTCATCTGGTATTTCAGGAAGGACTATTACCGGACAAAGGCCTGGCTCGATGTGCATGCCGGTCCCTCCAGAAAGGAGGAGAAAGGTGCTCAAAAAACTGAAGAGTGAGATCGAACTCCTCGGCCGCCACCTTGAGGTCCTGCGGGTCGTCGCCGCAAACCAGCCCATCGGGATCATGAAGCTGGCCGAGGTGCTCGACCTGCCCTATCACAGGGTGCGGTATTCTCTCCGTGTCCTGGAGGGGATGGGGTATATCAGGGCCTCGCCTGCGGGGGCGACGGTTACCGAGCGCGCCCGCGAGGATCTCACCGGTCTCGACAGTGAGATCGACGGCATGATCGCCCTCCTGGAGGGGATGCGGAACAACCCCTCCAGTAAGATTTAATACGATGGTCAAGAAAGATTGTAAGGCACAATAGTGTATTGCCGCCATAACTCAGTTGGTAGAGTGGCTGGCTGTTAACCAGCATGTCACAGG
>NZ_CALFSA010000141.1 GCF_937919355.1 uncultured Methanofollis sp.
GGGATGCCGAAGGCGACACCGTTGACGAGGAGGAGGTACTCGCCGTGCCGTCCCTCCCCGTGCTCCCGCACGAACTGGATGACGGTGAATACCCCTGCTATGAGGGCGAAGAGGACCATCGTCGGGGCGTTCAGCAACCCCAGGAGGTACGCCACGCCTGCCCCCGCCGAGAGGAGGGCCGAGTTCCTGAGTGCCGTTCTGTCTGTGGAGTGGGTGGCGGCGTAGCCCAGCGCCGCGATATAGCAGAGACAGAAGAGTGTGCTGAAGAGCACCTCGCTCACGTGGTGGTCGACGAAACCGAAGACCGAACGGTAGTAGAATGCCAGGGATACAAACGGGATCAGGCCTGCAGCGATGATCCCGGTCTTCCATGACTCAATCTGCCGCCCGAGGAGGTACATCACCGGCACCATCGCCGCCCCGAGGAGGGGCGGGACCCATGCCGCCACATAGACGAAGTCCGGCCTCGCGGTCGCCCCGGTGAGGACGCAGGCGGTCGCGGCGAGGAAGGGGAAGAGCGGGCCCCAGCCGATCTCTTTCCCGGTGGGGTAGGCGGTCATGGGGTCGAACCAGGAGTACAGGGGATAGTTGGCGGCCATCGCCTCGATCTGCCTGAGGGTGTACCAGGTGTCCGAGCCGATGACGACGGTCACGCCGTCCCTGACGAGGTACGCCGCAGGCAGACTCCGTATCCAGAGGGCGACGAGCATGAATACGAAGAGGAGAGCGATTATAATGGTACGCCGGTTGCGGGCGAGGTCGAGAGACATTGCTGGATGGTTCTTTTCTTTCCTATATAGTGGTGTTGTCTTCGTCTCCGGCGAATGTCTTTTCACTCCCTGCGGCCCATCACTGCATAAATGGGATGGGGTTCCTGCCGTCGATGAAGATCGCCTATGTCTATGATGCCGTCTACCCGTACGTGATGGGGGGCGTCGAGAAGCGGATCAGGGAGGTCTCCACCCGGCTTGCGGCGCGGGGCCACGAGGTCCACCTCTATGGCATGAAGTTCTGGGACGGCCCCGACACGGTCGAGGAGGACGGCGTGGTGCTCCACGGCGTCTGTGCGCCCCTGCCCCTCTACGCGGGCGGGAGGCGTTCTGTGGCGCAGGCCCTCCGCTTCGGGCAGGCGGTCTTCGGGCCCCTCCGCGCCTCGGGGGCCGATCTCATCGACTGCCAGAACTTCCCGTACTTCTCCTGCATCTCGGCGCGGGCGGCGGCCTCTCTCAGGAAGGTTCCTCTCGTCGTCACCTGGCACGAGGTCTGGGGCGAGTACTGGCAGGAGTACCTCGGCCGCAGGGGTGTCGCCGGCAGGGCGGTCGAGAGGTTTGTGGCGACTCTGCCCGACCGCCACATCGCGGTCTCCCCCTCCACGGCGGCGTCGCTTGCGAGTCTTGGGATCAGGGAGGGGGTCGAGGTCGTCCCGAACGGCATCGACCTCGCCCGCATCGCGGCGGTGCCGCCTTCGGCCGAGGCCACCGACGTCATCTTCGTCGGGAGGCTGATCAGGGAGAAGCATGCCGACCTCCTCGTCGAGGCCCTGGCCCTGGTCAGGGAGGAGGTCCCGGACCTCAGGGCCGTGATCGTCGGCGACGGCCCGGAGAGGGCACGGCTGGAGGGGCGGGTGCACGACCTCGGGCTCACAGGGTCGGTGACCTTCACCGGTTTCCTCCCCGACTATGCGTCTGTCATCGCCGCGATGAAGGCCTCGAAGATCTTTGTCCTCCCCTCGACGCGGGAGGGTTTCGGGATCGCGGCCCTGGAGGCGATGGCCTGCGGCCTCCCCGTGGTGACGGCGGACCACCCCGGCAATGCCGTCCGGGACCTGGTGGAGGACGGGGTGAATGGGTTCTGCTGCGGGATCTCGGCGGGGGAGATCGCGGAGACGGTGTTATTCGCCTTGCAGGAGAGTGCCGATCTGAAAAAGAGTTCTCTGGATATGGCAGGGAGGTATGCATGGGACGCCGTCGCCGACCATCTTGAACAGGTATATAAAAAAATATAGACAATACGCATGGCATAACACTATAGGTCAGGGATTCGATGAAGTGGAATGAAAAGAATGTTCTTATCACCGGTATCAGCGGGTTTGCCGGTTCATATCTTGCACGGCATCTGCTGGACGCGGGTGCGAATGTCTATGGCCTGATCCGCCGGCGGGCAGACGGATCGATCCCGAAGAATATCGCCGAGAAGGGCATTGCAGGCGGGATACGTTTTATTGAAGGGAACCTCGAAGATATCTCCGGCCTTGCCACCGCCGTCGATGTGGCCGAACCCGATGTGGTCTTCCACCTCGCCGCCCAGTCCTATGTCCCACGTTCGTTCACCCACCCGGTCGAGACGGCGCAGATCAACTCGATCGGCACCAATAACCTCCTCGAAGCCATACGAAAGAAGGACTGCGACCCGACCATTGTTTTTGCCGGTTCGTCCGAGGAGTACGGGCTGGTCTTCAGCTCTGAGGAGCAGTACGCACGGGCCCAGGAGAAGTACGGTGCGATCTTCCCGCAGCCGACTGTCCTTCCCGAGGTGCCCATCAAGGAGACGAACCCTCTCAGGCCGATGTCGCCCTATGCCGTGAGCAAGGTCTATGGCGACCACCTGATGAGGAACTACTTCTACACCTACGGCACGAAGGCTATCGTCTCCCGGGCCTTCAACCACGAGGGTGCCGGCCGGGGGATCATGTTCGTCACCTCGGTCGTCACGAACCAGGTGGCGAAACTGCTTGCCGGCGAGATCGATCAGGTCACCATCGGCAATGTGAACGCCTTCAGGGACTGGTCCCATGTCCGTGACGTCGTCAATGGCTACTGTCTCCTTGCAGAGAAAGGGAAGCCGGGAGAGGTCTACAACCAGGGCTCGATGCGCACGACCTCGGTCCTCTCTTATATCCTTCTCAGTCTTGAGGCGGCAGGGATGCCTGTGGACAGGATCGAGACGTTCAGGGGCGAGAAGTCCGTCGACAACCCGACCGGCAGGGACACTGCAGAGATGTTTGGCGTCCGCTTTGACAAGACGCATGTCGACCGGATGCTCCTCGAAGGATCGATCGACTACACTCTCGCCGACCAGGGGATCACTGCGGTCTGCGGCGGTCGGAAGGTCAGGATCTCCTTTGACGAGGCGCGGTTCAGGCCTGCGGAGGTCCCGATCCTGATGGCCGACATCACGAAGTTGCAGAAACTCGGCTTTGCCTCGACGTACAGTGTTGGAGATATCGTCAGGGACCAGCTCAACTACTTCATGGACGAGAAGAAGCGGGCATGAAGACTGCCATCCTCCATGACTATTTCGGGGCTATCGGCGGCGGGGAGAAGGTCGTCGTCACTCTGGCGCAGGTGCTCGGTGCCGACATCATCACGACCGACGTCGATGCCGTCGAGAAGATGGAGGCGTCTGTCCCGGTCATCAGTCTGGGGAAGACGATAAAATTTCCCCCTTTGAAGCAGATCTCCGCAACACGATCTTTTTATTCGTGTGATCTCTCGGACGACTATGATTTTTTTATCTTCACCGGGAACTGGAGCCATTACGCGGCGCACTGTCATCACCCGAATCTCTGGTACTGCTATACCCCGGTGCGGGCCTTCTACGACCTGTATGACACTTTCCTCCGGCGTCAGGACCCGGTGACCAGGCAGGCCTTCCGCCTCTGGGCGGGCGTTCACCGGAGGCTGGACCAGCGGTCGGTCAGGCAGGTCGATCGCATCGTCGCGATCTCGGAGACGACCCGCGAAAGGGTCCGTGCCTACCACCAGCGGGAGGCGGATGTCATCTACCCGCCGGTGGACACCGCGAAGTTCTCCTGCAGGGAGTATGGGGACTTCTGGCTCTCGGTGAACAGGCTGTACCCGGAGAAGCGGATCGAACTCCAGATCGAGGCCTTCCGCCGGATGCCGGAGGAGAGGCTGATCATTGTCGGTGGGTATGCGGCAGGCGATCACGCTGCCGGATATGCACGGAAGATACAGGACAATCTCCCGCCGAATGTTGAGGTCAGGGGTGAGGTCCCGGAGGCGGAGTTGCTCGGCCTCTACTCCCGGTGCCGGGGCCTCGTCTGCACCGCGATGGACGAGGACTTCGGCCTCACCCCTATCGAGGCGATGGCGAGCGGGAAACCTGTCGTCGCCGTGGACGAAGGGGGATTCCGGGAGACCGTGACCCCGGAGACAGGGGTGCTCGTGGAGGCGGACGTGGGGGAGATCCGCGACGCCGTCCTCGCCGTCTCGAAAGACCCGGAGCAGTACAGGG
>NZ_CALFSA010000142.1 GCF_937919355.1 uncultured Methanofollis sp.
GAGTGCTGCGATAGCAGGTGCGTCGAGTTTACGAAAGGAAGCATCCAGACCCGCCTGGATGTGGACTGAACTCTCTTTTTCCTTTCTCGTCTCTGTATTGATTGATGTTCGGCACCGACGTATCCGCGTCGATGTCGTCCTGTGACCGGAGCACCCTTTCATGACCCTGTCAGGAGAATGGAATCTGGGTTGCAGTGCATCACGGTGAGAAAAAAGTCATGCGCTTGAAAAAATATCAGAATAGTAGCGAGGGATGGATTTGAACCATCGGTCTACGGGTTATGAGCCCGTCGGGATTTCCTGACTACCCTACCTCGCTCCGGTATATTAACTGGGTTTTCCCACGTTATATAGTTTCCCTCTGGCGGGGTGGATAGGTTGATATGTAACCTCTTTTTCCCACCCTGTACGTGGTAAAATCGAAGCTGCCACGCAAAAAAGTGCGGATAAACCCCTGCGCGGGTTGTCGCCACAAAAAATTGTATGATCCCGTCTCTCCCCGTCGCCGATATCCTGGCCGGCAGGTGTGGCCCTCTCATTTCGTGGCACCGGTTCACCTGAATAACCCCTTCGGCCGTACCCTCTCCCCCAGTTGTGCGGCAAGGACGAAGTCGGTCCGCGTCAACCCGCCCGAGGAATAGGTGTACCACGAGACTTCCACCTCGCGGTATTTCCTGAGACAGATGTCCGGGTAGTGGCTTGCTCTCTCCGAACCGAGGGCGATGACCTCGTTGATGAAAGTGCATGCCTCGCCGGCTGATGTGAAGACGAACCTGCGTCTCAGCCTCCCGTCCTCCAGGCACCATCCCGGTACGCCGGGAAGGAGGCCCAGGATCTCCCGTCTGGTGAGAGGCGCTGCACCGGGCACGATGGGCTCTGCCGACTCCCTGCTGAGAGGCATGGTAGTGCCTTCCTGTTCCGCGTATATGATATTTTGCCCGTGCGCAGTGGAATGTTGTTATGGGTGAAACCCACACTTTTCTTCATGTCAGCCGTCTTCTCCTCCCTCCACCCCACCCTCCAGGGCATTATCGCCGGTCGCCTCGGATGGGACGACCTGCGCCCCGTGCAGGAGGCGGCCTGCACGGCCGCGGCCGACGGCCGGGACCTCCTCGTCGTCGCCGGCACGGCCGGGGGCAAGACCGAGGCCGCACTCATCCCGGTGATCGACACCGTCCTGAAGGGCGGTCTCTCCGGCGTTGCCTGTCTCTGCCTCTCCCCCCTGAAGGCCCTGATCAACGACCAGGAGGAGAGGATGCTGGAGATCTGCACCCCTGCCGGCCTCTCGGTCGGGAAGTGGCACGGCGATGTCGGGAAGGGAGAACGCTCCTGGTCGGGTGGCGACCCCCCTCACATCCTCATCACGACACCTGAGTCCCTGGAGGTGATCCTCCTCGACCCCTCTCTCAGGTCCGATCTCGCCCGCCTCAGGTTCGTCGTCGTCGACGAGGTCCACGCCTTTGCCGCCGATCTGCGTGGTGTCCAGATGAGGTGCCTCCTCGACCGTCTCGACCGCCTCGCCGGTCGCCCTCTCCAGAGGATCGGCCTCTCGGCCACAGTCGGCAACCCTGACGAGATCCTTGCCTGGCTCTCCGGGCCGGGCCGCGAGGCCGGACTCGTCACTTCCCCTCACAGGCCCGGAAAAAAACAGTTCTCATTCACTCTTGCCCCCGGGAGGGACGAACAGGCCGCCGCCGTCGCCGGTCTCGTCGCCGGGACCCGGGCACTTGTCTTCGTACGGAGCCGGAGCGAGGCCGAAGGACTTGCTACAGCCCTGGAAGGGAAGGTCGACCGTCTCTCCGTCCACCACTCATCCCTCTCCGCCGCGATGCGGCGGGAGGCCGAAGACTCGCTCTCGGCGCCGTCCTCCTGCGTCATCTGCACGAGCACCCTCGAACTCGGGATCGACATCGGCGGCCTCGACCTCGTAGTGCAGGTCGGCCCGCCCACCTCCGTCTCCTCGTTCCTCCAGCGCCTCGGCCGCACAGGCAGGCGGGGCGGTGCGGCGCGGATGGCCTTCGTCCTCGGGTCTGACCTTGACCTCCTCCTTGCAGTCGGGGCGATCGAGGCGGCGGTGCGCCGGGAGGTCGAGCCCCTGAGACCCCCGTCTCTACCGTACACCGTTTTTGTGCAGCAACTCCTCCTCGCTCTTGCCGGTGCCGGACGTCTCCCGCGCCGTTCCCTGGTTTCGTCCCTTCTATCGTCTCCGGTCTTCGCCGGGATACCGCCCGACGATGCCGGGGTCATCATCGACCACCTCGTCGCCACCGGCTACCTTGCCACAGACGGCCCCTTCCTGATGCCCGGCCCCGCGGCAGAGAGGGACTTCTCCCGGTACCACTGGTCGGCCCTTCTCTCCATCTTTGCGACGGACACCGCCTTCAGGGCCCTCACTCCTGAGGGAGAAGAGGTGGGCGACCTCGACGCACGGTTCGTCGCCGGCGGCGTGGGGACGGTCTGCACCCTGGGCGGTCGGCGGTGGCGGATCATCGCCCTCGACCCCGGTCACCACATCGCTACCGTTGTCGGTGCGGCCGGCGGACCACGCGCCTCAGACCGCCGCCCCTTCTGGTCGGGGAGCGGTGCACCGATAAGCCCGGTCATCGCCCGTTCCGTGCAGGGCATCCTCGCTCGCGGCAGGTCGTCCCTCCCCCTCGCCAGGAAAGAGCAGGCGGCGATCCGGGGTATCGCCGCCAGCATCGGGTCTGGCATCCTTGCCGGCGGTTTTTTCGTCACCGAGTGTTCCGAAGGGATCTTTGTCCTCTCATGTCTTGGCGGGCACTTCAACAGGATGCTCGCCTCTCTCCTCCTGCATGCCCTTGGCGATGGCCCGAAGGTCAGGGCGTCAGATCTCTGTCTCCTTGTCGAAGGGGTGACCGGCCCTGACCCGCGAGGTGAGGTATACGAAGCCCTCTGTGCAGTGCGGACCTGGCCTGCCGCAACCATTGCCTCTACCCTTCCCCTGCCCGACCCGTCGGACTGGAAATATGGTACGCTCCTTCCCCTTCCCCTCTTTACCCGGATGGTCGCGGTCGACGCCCATGACTGCGACGCCCTTGCCGCGGCCCTTGCCGCCGCGCCGGTGCACATGGGGGGGTAACTATATCTGGAGTCTCTTCCTCAGAATTTCTGTAATGAAGTCCCTCCTCCTCATGCTCCTCCTCTGTGTGGTCGTGGCCGTTGTGGTGGTTCCCGTACAGGCGGTTCCGGAACGGCAGGTCACGACCGCCCCTCTCCCTGGCGAGGAGTTCGTGGTGACACTGGACCCGGACGGGATCACAGTCGGCGGCATCGTCGAGACCATCCCCCCGGGCTTCACCTTCGTCTCCACCACCCATCCGCCAGGCAGGGTCTCGATCAAGGGGCAACAGGTTTCCTTTGTCGTCCTGAACGACACTGCTATCAGGTATCTGGTCCGTGCCCCCGATTCCGGGGGCGGCACCTTTACCGGTGTCTGGGAGGACTTCCTCAACCAGGAACGCGGCGTCATTGCCGAAACACCTGTAGTCCTCGGTGCCGGACCAGGAGTGGATGCCGGGACCCCTGCCGCGACTCGCCGCCTCCCCGGCTGGACAGCCCTGTCCGCTCTCTGCGCCCTGACTGCCGTGGCGTTCTTCAGGAGGCGATATCTATGAGGTGCGTCCTTGTTGTTGCGTTCCTCCTCCTCCTCCTGATCCCTCCCTCGCTGGCTGCAGTGCCCTGTGACAGCAACGGTGACAATGTCCTCACCGAGGGGGAGTTCGTATCGGCGGCCTTTGCCTACCTGGACGCTGAGTACCGGAATGGCACGGGTCCGGCGCCGTCGTCGTCCGACCTTGCCGACGCCGCCTTTGTCTCGTATTACTGGGAAGGCAGGCCCTGGACATGGACTGGTGCGGCAGAGAGCACTCCCCCCACCTTTGATCGCCCTGTACGGCGGGCAGTCGCCATGCACCCCTCTGTGCTGGAGACACTCCGCTCGATCGGTTACCCGATGGAGAATGTTGTCGGGATCGACTCTAACACGGCAAAGGCCCGGACCTTCTTCCCGGAGGTTGTCGGTCGTCCGGTGGTCGGGAGCCCCTGGCACGCCGATACTGCTGCGGTCCTCTCCCTCGGTCCCGATGCTGTCTTCGTCGAGGCCGGGGCAGGTGGGGACAGTGCCGCCAAAGCCATTTCCGAAGCCGGGATCCCGGTTGTGCGGGTCACCTCCACCTCGCCCTCAGGGTATCTCGGTGAGGTGAAGGCTCTTGGAGGTCTCCTTGGCCTGAACGACGG
>NZ_CALFSA010000143.1 GCF_937919355.1 uncultured Methanofollis sp.
ACCCGCTCCGAGATCTCGCGACCCCATGAGCGGCGATCCTCTGGAAGAGCCCGCAGGAACTCCTCGCGAGTCACGACCTCCAGATCGGTCCAGCGGAGCAGGAAGAAGAGGTCGTAGGTCCCGGAACTCCCGTCAGTCGTGTTGAGATAGGCAAGGTCCATCCCTTTCCCCCGGAAACTGACCAGTTCATCGATCAGGTCGAGGAGGGGGAGGTCGTCCTGCGTGTAGTTCTCAAGCGGTACAAGGCCGGGAAGCTGGAGCATCTCCTCTGGAGAGATCCCGGAACCGACGAAATAATGATAGTAGAGGAGACCAAGTCCCCGATGCTTCACTTCGTCTTGCTGATCTGTTGGCACGCCGCCGGTGAGAGGAGGATACGCGCCTTTGATCTTTGCTCTGGCCTCCCGGGCCCCGATGCCGGATACATGTCTACAGAGATACTCCCAAGCCTCCAGGTAACCGTAACGCCAGCTGAAACTCTGCGCCACCCTGGGGTCTCGCATTGTCATACGGAGACCGGCCTCAAGGTCAGACCTCGACACCCGCTCAACCGACGAGAAGTGGTCGACGGTCTCGCGCGGCGCATAGCAGACCGCCCGGTAGGCGACCCCGGACTCAGGGTTCCTGAGGCGGCCAAACCTCTGCAGGAACTCGCTGAGGTTGTGCGCCGAGAAGATCAGGCGCTGGATCGCCGTCTCCCCCTTGAAGTCGATCCCGACCTCGACCGCCTTGTTCCCGACAAGCACATCGAAAGGTTCGTCCATCGAACCCCGGTGGTATCCGCTCATCTCGCAGACGCGAAGATCAGTATGCTCCCGCAGGAAGTCGGCCACCATCCAGACTTCCGCAGGACTGTCCAGGATGACCGCTGTCCTGCACCCCTCGCAGAACTCCAGGAAACGATCGATATCTGCAAGGATCGCCTCCCCCACGCCAAACCTCGTTCCCCGGACAAAGCGGAGGTCCACCTCGGGCATCACCGGCACCTCGTCAGCGACAGGCAGGGTGCACCGCGGCCCGGCGACCACAAGGTTGCCATGCATGACATCCTGGATTTTGGCAAGAGCACGCTCGTTCGGAGTCGCCGAGAGGAAGAGAAAACGCTTCATCCGTGCCGAATCGTAGAACGAGATCTCATGGAGGAGAAAGAGGATCATGTCGGTCTGTTTGAGGTCGAAGAGATGGAACTCATCTAAGGCCACCGTCGAAACTGTGTTCCTCAAGAACGAAGCGAGATAACAGTTGGAAAAGTAGCCCTTCAACCCGTAGATAAAGATGTCAGGGTTGGTGACGATGACCCCGCCCGACCGCTTCATAGTCCTGACGATCTGCTCCAGCACATCGCCCTTCGTGATCCGGTAGTCATACTCGTCCCTTCTCAAGCCAAGTTGTTCGGCGTCAAGGTATTCCACGGCCTTCGACGGGTTCAGGCGGTCCCGGAGACGGCAGAGAGACCTGTACTGGTCCCGGGCCAGGGCGTTGGTCGGGTACAGGGCAAGGACCACACCGAGGCGGTCGCCGGTAAGGGCGGGCACGGCCCATGCATTAGTCTTTCCTGATCCTGTCGGGGCCGTAAGCGCAAGATAATATTCGTCCTGCGTCTCGATGGTCTCCCGGGCAATCACCTGATGACCGAAGGGAGGCATATCCCCGACCAGCGGTTCTGCATCATATCGCGGCAGGGAAAGCCCCTCGACGATCATGCCCGCCACCGCCTGAGGAACTGCAGGCCGGCCGGGAGACAGACCTCCTCACCATCGGTGCAGGTGAACGCACAGTACGGTCCCTCAAACCGCCCCTGCTCGATCACGTCGAACGGGATCATCCGGGAGAAACGGATGTCTCCGATCGGCATACTGACCAGGTCGTCGACAAGGACCGGGTGGTTCATCATGAACGACCCAGAAAGCCGCCTGACCGGCAGACGGTTCCACTCGATCAGGGCCTTGGTCCGTTTTTTCCCGACCCGCACGTAGGCCGGCAGGTCAGGGACCGCCCCGTCGAATGCCAGGACAAAGAAGCGGAATTTTGCACCGGGCTGGATCTGCTTCCGCGTCCCGATCTTCCCCGTCGGCGAGTTCATCTGCTTTTCCGGCTGGTTGGGCTGGACGTAATCATCGCCCCGAGCATTGGCATTCTCGGTAGTGAACCTGAGAGGGGTGATCGGCCGGGCGACCGAGACATAGATCTCGTCGGCAAACGCCGCCGTGTCCTCGACATAGGTCGGCTGTTGCCTCTTCGACCTCCGACCCGTTGCCCGGTTCACATAGGAACCACGGGCATACCCCAGAGCGTAGTAGAGCGCCGTGTTCAGGATCAGGGGCTTTGTCACGTACCGGTTGCCGGGTTCAAGGGTGGCAAAAAAGAGCTCACCCATGAGTTCCAGCACACCCTCGTAGACCTGCACGTCCTGCTTCGCCGCCAGAGGTGTGGGTGCGACAGTTGCAGACATAGCCTTCACTTCTTGGGCACGTCAAGATAGTCGTCCAGTTTTCCAAGCTGGGTCGTGAGCAGGGACGCGACCTCCGAGTCCTCCTTGATTGCGTCGAGAACCTCCGCGGTCGCCGCCTCGTCGACCTTCGTGCAGGCGATCCGGTGGCGGGATGCAAGGTCTTCATAGCCCGTGACCGCCGCCGCCTTTACTTTTTCAAGGTCCAGAGTATCAGCGGACATCACCTGCTGGATCGCCTCCTGATCAGACCCCCCCGCGAGGGCAAGGATGATCTCGCGCGTCACCTCAAGACTCGACGGCCCTTCCCGACCGCCTGCGTAGACACCGAGGATGTGGTTCCTGACCTTCCCGAAGCGCGTCCCCGTGGCGCCGTACCGGGAGTTCCGGTCCGTGATGTTCATGAAGAAGAGCACTTCCTCAAGAGTGACGTCTTTGAGGGTCACCACGCAGGGGAAGAGCACGCCTTCCTTGAAGAAGTCGGGTTCACGGATTCCAGATGTTGCGTTCTTCACGTAGGCGTCGCCGGGTGCGTTCTGGAAGAACTCCTCGACGACCGTACTCAGGGACCGGATCGTGTAGGCCTCGTCGTACATGACGCGGGAGGTCATGCTGACAGCGCCTTCAGATGCGGCGCTGCCAAAGAGAGCGCACTCCGGGCACTTCTGGCACATCTTTGTCACCTCCATCGAGCAACCGTCCCAGTCGGCCTTTTTCTTCTTCATCTCGTCGGTGATCAGGGCCCGCTGAACCGCCTTTGCAGTGCGGCGGTCGCTCGCCACCTGCTTACGACCGAAGAGTTTCCCGACCGTCTCCTCGGTTTCCCCGATGCGGATGACCGCCGAGAGCAGTTCACGGAGGACCAGGAGGTTCACGTACCGGTTCTTCGGCCTCTTCTCGGGTTTTTCAAGAATGTAGTCCTTGATCGTTGCACCAAATTTCTGGATCGCATCTTCGCTCATTTTAATTTCCTCCTTCTACAGTTTTCTTCTCTTCAACGGCTGTACTCTGTGCGGCGTTTTTTCTCTGGTAATACTCTTCACGCAGCTGGAGCGTCGCCGCGTAGAACCCGTCCGCGAGGTCGTTCTCCGCACGCTTCATCTTCCCGGCGTTGCCGTCGAAAAGTCCATAAAAGACATAATCAACGAACGCTTCGGCAAATGCCTTTGTCTGCTCGGTATGATCGTGGTTACGCCAATTGACCCGGAAGAACTGGTCATCACCGGCGCGCTCCATCATCTTGAGCAACCGGCCCATAACGGCGTCAACGTAATCTTCGCGCTGGAACTTCTGCGTCCCCCGTGCGAGGACGGCCCGGACCGACTCCCTGAAGAGTCTCTCGATCTTATGCGGTTCAAACCCCTTCGGGATCACAACATCCATCCCGATTTGGGCAAGTTCATGGAGTGTCTGTATAGTCATAGGATCACCTGCAATCTGGTCCAGTTCGATCGCCCATTCGAGAAGCCTGACAGACTGGTTGTAGACCTTCTTATCAGACTGCACCGAGTAACCCCGGACGCGGTTGATGAAAGCCCCGGTCTGGCCCTCGCTCTCACTGTTCTTTCTCCAGAGCACCTTGAGGAGAGTGCTCCCCGGACACCGGTGGTTCCTGAGTGTCTGCAGATGTTTCGGGAACCACTTGTCCTCCAGGGCGTACTCGTACCCCAGGGCGACGACCAGGGACGCAACACGGAGGTCTGAGGGGAGTCTCGACAGGGGGATCGTGTCATGAAAGATGCGTTTTACCGCCGCATGCGGTGCTTCCAGCAGGACCATCTCGTTGAACTCGTCTCCGCCTGTCATACAGATCGGGTTTTCACCGACCACCACCCGGCACCCGGTCGTCGTGGCAAGCAACATCCCGAGATACGCCCCGAAGAACCAGTACTCGGTCTCATTGTCCTTCATTTTGTTGAAGACAACGTCATAGGTGGTGTACAGGGTCGGATCAAAGGCTGTGAAACCCCCACCCGTATACCGGAAGAGTCCACGGCCCCCTGCCTCGGCGAAGAGTTCCCGCACCAGTGCTGTGAGGTCGAGGGTAGACCCGTTCAGGGCTTCCACCGCCAGGGCCCTGATATTCGTCATCGCCTCTTCGTTGAACCGGCTCAGGAGATCAGAGAAGATCCGTGCGACGAGAGGCGTGTGGAAGTAGTCAGGGATCAGCCGGAAGTAGAGTTTATCCTCGCCCTTCTTGATCTGGTGGCCGATCTTCCTGAGCCCGAGTTCGACTTCGACCGGCACCGAGACCGAGAGTTTCGGTTCTGTTCCCCCAAGGACGGCATGGTTCGAAAACGAATACCCGAGCATACTGACGTCCTTTGAGGGGATCATTTCCTCCGTGTCAAACGGCGTATCTGCGGTGAGGTGGCAGACGCCCTTCCCCCGACAGTAAGCGTCAAACTTCGAGACTTTGTTCTCAAATGCACCAAAGGCCATCGACCCGTTCAGGTCGAGGTTCTCTGCAAACCAGACCAGGAGTTTGTCCTGATAGGGATAGAGGAGGCTTTCTTTGAAGGCTTCCATCGTCTCAGTCGGGATGCTGGAGAGGAACGAATCGACCAGGGATGTGAGGTACGCGATCTTCCTGTCAGTCGTAAGGTCAGCGAAGCGGACACCGTCGAGAGAGGAGTCGAGCAGAACCCGGGCAATCACATAGGAATAGTTCCAGAACCCCCCGACCGCATGATGATCCTTCCCGCGGTGATTTTGGGCATAGCCCGCCATGAGGTATGCAAGACCCTCGTCGACCTGAAAGAGCCGGCAGGTCTCAAGGATGGAGTCGTCGGTGGGCAGGGCGTGGGCCTCTGTGAGGGGATCGATGACCGCTTTTCTCAGTCCTGCGATCGCCCGCGCATAAGAAATGATCCGGGCGTCCCAGCCGATGTCGATGCCAAAGTCTTCCCTGATATGATGTCGGTACCCGACCTGACTTGCAAAGAGGCTTGGCCCGGCGATGGTGATCTCTGTCCCTTCGACCGTCCGTCCGTCAAGCCTGACAGACTCCGGGACGAGGGGAGATTTCGACCGGGTCTGAGAGGGAGGACGGCAGAGGATCTCCACGTCTGCAGGTTCCACCGCACTCCCGTCGACTGTGATCTCAGATATGGCTGGCGCCGGGATGTCGATGACCCTCAGGGGCGGTTGCTGCATCTCAGGTACCGCTTTTCTGGCCAGGAGTTTGTGCTGTGCGAGGTCGATCTCGATCTGGCCGGTGTTCTCTGATTCTTCCCTGAGGACCGCCGCCGCCATGAACCCCTTCATCACGGTCGGGATGCCCGAGTAGAAGAAGGAGGCGTTATCGACTGAATAGAGCCCCTTGCTCCCCTGAACAGTGATACTCTCGGAGAACTCAACGGGACTTGAGATCGCCGCATGGCAGGAGTTGAGAACATGCTCGAACTCCCGGTAGATCTCGATCAGGGTCTTGCGGCCCGGGTCTTCGAGGTCGATCCCTTTCGATCCGACGTAGATAACGCCGGTCTCGAAGATGAGGAAAGGATACAGACCCTTTTTCTTTGCCCATTCAGCAACACCGGTGTGCACAACATTCGAGAGGATGCCAGTCGACTCTTGGAACCGGTGATAGTAGAAAGAAAGCGACGGATCGATAAAGCCGAGGGCCTTGCGCATCGAATCGGTGACCCGAGGCCTTTCCAGACCTGCCAGAGCGTCGGCGAGTTTCAGCCACCGGAGGTAATCCGTGAACTTCTGCGAGAGGTCGGCGTGATATCCGCATTTAGAGTGGAGAGCGACGGCAATGGACTGATAGTCCTC
>NZ_CALFSA010000144.1 GCF_937919355.1 uncultured Methanofollis sp.
GGTTGAAGGTGAAAGGGTTAATGTTCTGCAGGGGGGTCGCAATCAACCCCTGGAAAGACATATCTCTTGTGATAGACAGGACAATGTCGCACTTCTTATCGCTGCACTGAGGGATTCACGGAAGCGAGGCGAACGTGACAGAACAGGGACATTACTTGTCCTTGAAGGGGCACGAGCAGTCGAGCCATTGATCAATGTGCTGCATGATCCTGATCCCGATCTCCTTGAACGTGTGATCGGTATACTCGGACAGATTGGGGACAGAAGGGCGGTGAAACCCCTGATACAGTGTCTTAAGAACCCCGCCCCGAGAGTGAGGGTACGGGCTGTCCAGGTCCTTGGTGGTCTTGGAGATATACGGGCTCGGCCTGAGGTGGTAAGACTATATCTCGACAATAACCCGCAGGTACGGAGAGCTGCGGAGACGGCAGTCTGGAAGTTGAGTGATCAGGTGAAATAAGAGGAGCGATTGGTGCGGTCAGTCCTCTGCCTGATCCCGGATATTTGTGTTTTGTCGAGGGGGACGTCCGAAGAGAGCCCCCTACCTTTTTTCTCTGTCAATTGTTCCCGTCTCCACCACCACCCTCTGCCCCTCGATCTCCACCCTCCCCCCCACACAGTATGCGCCCATCTCGCACGCTTCCCTGATCGGGCAGAGGCCTGTCCTCATATCCCTCCTGCCGCAGCCTGACCGGGAGAGGTTCCAGAGGGGCCCGATCTTTTTCCCCCGCAGGAAGGGGAAGTGGTGAGACGATCGAGGTCCTCGTCGGCCATCACCTTGCGGGCGCTCTGGTTGTTTGTAAGGGCGTCGGCCTCTGAGAGCCCCAACGTCTCGCCCCGCTCTGCCTCCTCACGGATCTGGCGTGCGGTCTCGATCAACTGCTCGATGATGACGGCCGTCTCGACCTCGTCCTCGGTGAAGGTGTGGTGTCCCATCTGTCTGCCTATTTCTTTTTCTCGTTCCAGAGGTCGCATTCTTCGTTAAAGATGAAGATGAACTCCCGGCCGCGTTTTTCTTTTCTGATGTAGCCCTGGTCGGCGAGGCCGAGGAGGTCGGTCCGGGCCGTCTGGTAGACGACGCCGTGGGTCTCCGAGACCTCTCTGATGGTGAAATACTCGTCGCTGTGTTCCATCATCTGTCGCAGGATGTCTGCCTGCCTTTGATTGATGTTTTGAATCGTTTTGATGATCGCTTTTGTTGCGTTCTGCTCGCTCTGTTTTTTCTCGATATAGGCGAGCAGGTCTTTTCGGGCCTCCTCGATGCACCTGATATGATACTGGATGAAGTAGGTGAGGTCCA
>NZ_CALFSA010000145.1 GCF_937919355.1 uncultured Methanofollis sp.
GAACGTAGCGGCGGGAAACGATGAAACGGTGAATCCCTGCGGGTGCAAGCCAGAACAGGGCATACAGGCGCCTGGGCCTGCCCGGGTTTGGCGCGGAGTTGAATGCCGCACAGAACATAAGGGGGCTTACTCCTCCGACTCCACCTTTTGTATCTTCAACACCTCCAGCGCGAGCAATCGACGAAATCTGACTGCGCCCGTATTTTAACTGTGAAACTATCCTGAGCAGGAAACTGAAATCGAAAATATTTTATTTACCCGTGTATTTTATTATCTGGCAATTCATATGGCGTTATCAAAGAAAATAACCGGCTTTATGGCTATATTAGCATTACTGAGCCTTGTAATGGTCACAGGTTGCTTCACGATGAGTACCCACGCGACGGCAAACTCAGACGGATCGATCAGTGACTACCGCGTCGAACTCACGACAACATCGTTCGCCTACAACATCCTGAAACAGAACGCCAGAGACGAAGGATACACAAGTGTCAGGGACTATGTCCTGTCCAGGTCAGATGCCGGAACCCTGTCCTATGACGAAGTCTGGGACGGAGATACGGTGACGATGAATATCGCTGCCACAGAAAGAGTCGTACCCGACAGGTCAGACTGGACCCTTACAAAAGACGACGGTTTCCTCGTCTACAAGGACGGGAGATTCGCAGGTGCTGAGGAGATGAGCGAGTCAAGCAAGATCACCGATGCGATGCTCGGCAGTTGTTCCCTTCACTATTACCTGAAGATGCCCGGGAAGATCGTCGACTCCAATGCCAATACGGTCAAGGAGAAGACCGCCGAGTGGCATCTCACCGGGTCCGACGTCTTCACGACAACAATCTATGCAAAGAGCGAACTGCCCGCCTTTCCCCTCCCGGGTTTCGGTGCCGTCCTTGCAGTCCTCGCCCTCGGGTTTCTGGTGTGGAGACGAAACCCGTAACTTCCCTTTTTTGAGTGTATTATTAACTCTCCGGCCACAGGAGAGAACATCCGCACCGCCGATCAGACCAGGTCGAGCAATGCATATTTTTATCGGATGAAATAACCATGAGTAATACCATGTATATTCCCACCCCCGCGGAACTGAGGGCCAAGAGGATCATGCTCGGCCTCCGTCAGGCCGATGTCGCGAAAAGAGCCGGGATCTCCCAGTCCATGGTGGCAAGGATTGAGTCGGGCACCGTCGACCCACGCGTGAGCACTCTGAAAAAGATCATCCAGGTGCTGAAGGTGGCAGAAAACCCATCAATCACGGCAGGGTCAGTGATGCACGCCCCCGTGCATGCCGTCACCCCGGACGATGCAATCACGACCGCCGTTGCGATCATGGAGAAGGAAGACGTCTCCCAGTTGCCGGTGATCGAGAGCGGCGTACCCATCGGGTGCGTCTCCGAATCCGCGATCGTCAATACGATCGAGCAGATCGGGATCGCGCGGGCACATACACGAAAAGTGAAGGATTTTATGGAGTCGGGTTTCCCGACCGTACCCCCCGACGCTGATGTCGAGACAGTGGTCCACCTTCTCCAGCAGCACCACGCCGTCCTTGTCCTCGGTGGGGGAAAGGTTCAGGGCGTGATCACAAAGCACGACCTGATCACACTTATTGGTTAGATCAGGGAGACAAGATTTCGGAGGACTGCCGCGGGATCCTTCGCCTTCACGACCGAGGAAGCAAGGAGGACACCGTCGGTGCCGAGTTCAAGCGCAATTTTCACGCACTCACCCGTGCTGATCCCGGCGCCGGTGAGCACTTTCACCTTCGGGTTGACCTCCTGTACCGCTGCCACAGAACGCTCGATGATGCCCGGATCAGCCCTTGAGACAGAGACACCCGTCCCGATCAGTTCCGGCGGTTCGATTGCCACATAATCGGGGGCAAGGGCCGCTGCTGCGGCGGTCGTCGCCTCGTTGTTCGTGCAGATCACGGATTTAAGCCCGGCACTCCGTGCGGCAGAGAGACTGGCATCGATATCTGCAAGAGTGAGGCGCCTCTCCGAGTGGTTGATGAGTGTACCCGTCGCCCCGGCCGCCTTCACCTGCCCGGCAGTCACGTGGCCCGTATACGCACCGGGAGCGACGCCATCGACATGCTGGGCATAGACGGGGACGCTGAACCTGGACGCAATCGCCGCAAGATCGGTGAAGGCGGGAGCGACGCCGATCACGACGCCACTCTCCTCGCTGACCGTCTCGGCGGTGTCTGCTATTGCAACGGCACGCTCGCCCATGCCCTCCGCGTATGCCTTCAGGTTGACCAGGATCAAGGGTGTCGTCATTTATTCCCTCTTGATCTTGATGATGTCGCCGACAGTCGTCGCAAGCCTGTCTCCCTTCTGTCTCTTCACCTCCTCGTCCGAGACATCGAGGAGAGAGATGCCGAGCACCTTCTCGAGTTTGACCCGCACATCGTCCTCGGGGATGAGGTCGCCCTTCTCGATCTTCCGGATCAGGATCTCACGCTCCTTGATCTCATTGGCGAGGTCCTTCAGGGTCCAGTTCTTCGCCAGACGGGCACTTTTGATCCGTTCGCCAAAGTCCTCGACGACCTCGCCGACCATCAGGTCGAAGACATCACGTCCCCGGCGCTGGGGAGCGGCAGGTGCAGCAGCGGCGGCTTTCCTTTTCGGTTCGGCAGACCGTGGCTGTGCCACCTCCACCCCGAGAGTCGCACACTTCGGGCACACCTGCAGTACCGCACCTTCGATACGCACTCTTTTCGGGGCGCCCTTAATTATAGTCCCACATAATTCGCACTGCATACTACTCGCAAACACATTTAAGTCACTTTATACTATATACCTATTCGAGGAGGACAATGGGGGACAGCGGCTGTGATTCACCGGACCCGCAGAACAGCGAAGAACTCTGCAAGTACCTGCTCGAACGGATCTCTAACCTGGAGAACCGCAACCTGGAACTCAGGGAGCGGATGCGCCAGATGGAGTCCGAAAAGAGGTACGTGGAGACGCAGAAGATCCGCTACGAGCGGGAAATGCGGAAATTACGGAGCGAGATCGAACAACTCAGAAGTCCGCCTCTTGTCGTCGGGGAGATCCTCGACATCATCGACAACAACCGTGTCGTGGTGAGGAGCAGTGCAGGTCCGAGGTTTCTTGTCCGGGTATCCCAGTTCATTGACCCGAAGGATCTCAAGTCAGGGAGCAGGTGCACACTCAACCAGCAGTCCCTTGCCCTGATCGAGGTGCTCCCGAACACCTATGACCCGCAGGTCTATGGAATGGAACTGGAAGACCGGCCCGACGAGTGCTACTCCGATATCGGCGGGCTGGAGCCACAGATACAGGAAGTGAAGGAAGCGGTCGAACTTCCGCTCACGAAGCCCCAGCTCTTCGAGAAGGTGGGTATCACCCCACCGAAGGGTGTCCTGCTCTATGGGCCGCCGGGAACAGGCAAGACATTACTCGCTCGTGCCGTCGCCCACGAGACAAACGCCCACTTCCTTCATGTCGTCGGTTCAGAACTTGTACAGAAGTACATCGGCGAGGGAGCACGTCTTGTGCGGGAACTCTTTGACCTCGCGCGCGAGAAGGCGCCGACAATCCTCTTCATCGACGAGATCGACGCCGTCGGGACGCACCGCACCGAGTCTGTCACATCGGGGGACCGCGAGGTCCAGCGGACCCTGATGCAGTTATTGGCAGGGATGGACGGCTTTGAAGCACGGGGCGACGTGAAGATCATCGGGGCGACGAACAGGATCGACATCCTGGATCCTGCCCTCCTCAGGCCGGGCCGTTTCGACCGGATCATCGAGATCCCGCTCCCCGACATCGAGGGGCGCCTCTCGATCATGAAGATCCACACAAAGGGCATGAACCTGGCGAAGGATGTCGACCTCACCAGGATCGCCTGCCAGACCGAGGGAAGGAACGGCGCCGACCTCCGTGCCATCTGCATGGAGGCCGGGATGTTTGCGATCAGGGATGAACGGACCGTCGTCACCAACGATGACTTCGGGCAGGCGCTCCAGAAGGTCATGGCCGACTTCGAACGCCAGCCCCTGAAGAATACGGTCGGCGAGATGTTCGCCTGAAGACCACTTTTTTTCTTTCTCTCCACGCTTCCAGGATATTCTGTTGCAAGAAAAATCGTGGATGTATCTGTCTGGTCTCCCAACAATAATACAGGATATCTCTCAAGGTATCGGGTTGACAGGCGCAAACGGGTCGAGGAGCACCCTGTTCGGGAGGCCCCGCAGGGCCACCGCAGCGAGGGCCCCGATCACGCCGCGGCCTCCGCAGACCTGAACGCCGTTCCGGGCGGCGACCTCCCGCGCCTCCTCGACGGTGACCACCTCTGTCCTCGCACGGGCGCCGAAGGCCCGCAAGCCGGGGAGGGGGCAGAACCCGTGCCGCAGGGCGATCCCCCACTCGGGGGAGAGGGCCTCGGCGGCGACGAAGCGGCGGGCCCTCTCCGCTATCCCGGGGCATGCGGCCGGGTCAGCCGCAAGTTCGATATAACTGCACGAGTTGCCCGCCGTCCTCTCGGGCAGGTCGGGCTTGAGCATGGCCACACTGTGGCCGATCGGGATCACGCCGTCCAAGGTGCTGAGGTGCTGGAGGAGAGCGAGAGCCAGGGCAAAGGTCGCCCCGCCCTCGGCAGTGTCGGTGTCGTCGACGCCGATCCCGACCATGACAAGGGCCCGCGTCCGCACCTCGCCCTCGACGATCCCGCCGCTGACCTTTCTGGTCTCGACCGAACAGACCCCCTCGGCCTCGGCCATCTGGTCGGTGAGGGAGTAGGCCGGACCCCCTGTGCACCGGATCTTCTGCACGATCTCATCACCCTCCCGCCTGATCCCGACCACGCCAACGGCAGGCCGCGGCGGGAGACCGATCTCCACCTCGCGCTCGGTGAGAGTACCACACTCCCGGAGGAGAGTGCCGTCCCTCTGCACGTGGACGAGCGCCCCGCCTGCCAGACCATGGTGATACTCGCAGAAGGCGGCGCACCCGCTGCTCAGGCACTCATGGTAGCACTCCACACGGTCGCCATCGACGGTTGTAAAGATCCGCCGGCACGCACTCGCAGGCAGGGCCGAGGCAACGGCATAGGTGGCAGGGTGCCGCCCCCGTCTCTCCTCCTTCTGGACGATGCACCCCTCGTCCAGGAGACGGTTCACCCAGTCCTGCACCGTGCTCCGCGGCAGTGCGCTCCCCACCGCGATCTCCTGCACCGTGAAATGCCCTTTTTCGAGAGTCGAACTCCTCATAACGGCGAGAATGTCCCGCCTCTTCTCAATGACCCGTGACATGACAGTTCTTGATGAAGAGCAGGTCGCCGATGACGGCGCTCGCCGTCTCCACCGACCCCGCCCCTTTCCCGACCTCTGTGATCGCCCCGGCCATGTCGGTGACGACCGTCACGGCGTTCAGGGTGTCGCGGACGACAAGGGGGTGTTTCTTCGGGAGGATACGGGGCGAGACCCGCAACAGTCCCTTCTCCGGCACCACCTCGCCGATGAGCCTGATGGTGCAGTTCTGGCGCCCGGCAAGGGTCAGCGCCTCCGCGGTCAGGAGGTCGATGCCCGTGCACTCGACGTCCTTCAGGGTGACGCCGTTGTTCCAGACCGTATTGGCGAGTATGACCAGTTTGAGGGCGGCATCTATCCCCTTCACGTCGAAGGTGGGGTCGGCCTCGGCATAGCCAAGTTCCCGCGCCTCTGCAAGCGCCTGCTCGTAGGTGAGGCCCTCGTCAGCCATTCTGGTGAGGATATAGTTGCAGGTCCCGTTCATGACGCCATAGATGGCATGAACGGTGTTGCCGGCAAGACCGTGCTGGAGTGTCTGGATGATCGGGATCGCCCCGCAGACCGTCGCCTCGTACCTCAACTGCACGCCGTGCTCCTCTGCAAGGGCCGTCAGGTCCCTGAAGTGGAGGGCCATCGGCCCCTTGTTCGAGGTGACCACGTGTTTGCCCATCGAGAGGGCCGTCCTGATATGGGTGAGAGCAGGCTCGGCGGTCTTCACGTCTGTCGGTGTCACCTCGACGAGGACGTCGTACTCGCCCCCCTCCACGACCGCCCGTGCAGTCACGGCGGGATCGCCGCAGAGACCGGTCTTTGCCTTCTTCTCAAGCACCGCGGCGACGTCGAGGCCCGCAGGGTCGCAGGCCCCGCTCTTCGAGTCGGCGATGCCGGTGATGGTGATGCCGAGGCCCTTCTTTGCGAGCATCGAGGCGACGCCCCGCCCGACAGACCCCAGGCCGAGGATGGCGACCCGCATCATGCCACCTCCTCCAGAGGTTCGACAAGGAGAAGGTCTTTCTTCTTCGCCACCGCACGGAGGACCTTCATCGCCTCGTCCATATGCGCCCGGTTTGTCGCAGAGATGGTGAAAAGGGCCGACGACCTCTGGGCGATCCCCGGCATCGTCAGATGCATCTCGACGACCTCGGCGTAGCCTGTCCGGTCGATCTGACTGACCGTGTCGGAGAGGTCGGTGTGCATCAGGTGTCCGATCATGATGACGCTCCTCTTCAGGAGGAGACGCTCCTCTCCGAGCCTGAGGATGGTCACCCCCGCCGCCTTGAGAGCGGCGATCAGGCCGTCAAGCCGTTCTTCGGGGATGTCAAGGACGACCTGGACAATCCTGGTCTTCGGCCGCAGTGTCGGGTCCCACTCGTGGATCACTGCCATGATATTACCGCCGACATCGGAGATCGGCTTGAGGGCGGCAACCAGCTGGCCGGGAGCATCCTTCACTTCGATTTTCATGGATACCTGCACCAAACCACCGGAGTAATATTCTCGCGCCGGAAAGATAAGCCTTTTATTCCGATCGCCAGGGACAAAACCTGCCCTTTCCTTCACCCGTGACATAACAAATGGAAAAATATATTTATGATATGACCGCAAAAGTATGACCGGCCAGCACAATCAGCCCCTGCTTACCGCAAGAGTGCAAGTTCCGTCTTGTTTTGGGCGTATTCTCGCGTTCAACATTGACTCTAGCGGGGTTTGGCAGGACTGCCGGGCGTGTCGGATAATCAGATATGTCCCTGCCCATACAGGGTTTTGAAGACCGCATAGCGGAGGCTTTCATGAATAAGGAGATGATAAAACCCAAAATAATCATACGATCGTTATACAAGATTTTTGGAAAACATCCCGGGGAGGCAGTCCCCCTCATTCGCGAGGGCGTGTCAAAAAAGGAGGTCCAGGAAAGGACAGGACAGACTGTCGGTCTCCGTGATGTCTCTTTCTCTATAGAGGAAGGAGAGATCTTCGTGATCATGGGCCTCTCGGGTTCAGGCAAATCTACTCTTCTCCGGTGTATCAACCGTTTGATCGAACCGACACACGGAGAGGTCCTCATCGACGGGACCGACCTCGCCTCTCTCGACGAAGACGGTCTCAGGGAGGTGAGGCGGAAGAAACTGGGCATGGTCTTCCAGAACTTCGCCCTCCTCCCCCACCGGAACGTCATCGAGAACGTCGCCTTCGGACTGGAAGTCCAGGGGATGCCCGAGGACGAACGGCTTGAAAAGGCGCGGCAGACCATCAGAATGGTCGGGCTTGCCGGTTACGAGGGGAGCATGCCTGACGCCCTCTCCGGCGGCATGAAGCAGCGTGTCGGCCTCGCCCGCGCCCTTGCAAGCGACCCCGACGTCCTCCTGATGGACGAGGCCTTCAGCGCCCTCGACCCCATCATACGGACAGAGATGCAGGACGAACTCCTCGACCTCCAGAACGACCTCGCAAAGACGATCGTCTTCGTCACCCACGACCTCGACGAGGCCCTCAAACTGGGGAACAGGATCGCCCTCATGAAGGACGGCGCCGTCGTACAGGTCGGCACGCCCGAGGAGATCCTCACGGCGCCGGCCGACGAGTATGTGGCCAGTTTTGTTGCCGGCGTCGACATGACGAAGGTGCTCACGGCTGAGGGCGTCATGAAGTCCCCCGACCCGGTGCTCCCGATATTTTCCGGTCCCCGCGTGGCCCTGAAACTGATGAACGAGCACGGCATCTCGACCATCTTTGCGGTCGGGAAGGGGAAAGTCCTGAGAGGTCTGGTGACCGCCGAGGACGCCGTCGCTGCGGCACGGGCGAAGATGACAAACATCGAGGATATCCTGATCACCGACACACCTGTCACGAGTCCCGACACGCCGGTCCGTGACCTGATGGGCCTCGTGGCCACGACTCAATACCCCGTCGCGGTCGTCGACGGGTGCCACCGCCTCAGGGGGGTCATTGTCAGAGGTTCGCTCCTCGGCGCTCTGGCCATCAACGGGAATAACGACGAGGAGTGTGCATGAACTCCTTTGAACTCCCGAAGATCCCCCTCGGCGATCTGGTCGAGGCCTTCGTCGAGTGGTTCGAGGTCACCTTTGCCGTCGCCCTGGACGGGATCAGCGAAGGTCTGGACTGGTTCATCGACGGGATGAGAACCCTCCTCCTTGTCCTGCCGACACCGGTCTTCATCGTCCTGGCGTCGGTGCTCATCTGGGTCGTCACGAAACGCGACACCAGACTCGCCGCCTGCTCGGCGATCGGCCTCTTCCTCATCTGGGACCTGCACCTCTGGTCTCTGGCAATGGAGACCCTTGCACTGGTCCTGACCGCCACTCTCTTTGCGCTCATCATCGGGATACCGACAGGTATTCTCGCGGCGCGTTCAGGGACGGCACACAAACTGGTCAGGCCTGTCCTCGACTTCATGCAGACAATGCCGGCCTTCGTCTACCTCATCCCGGCGGTGGTCTTCTTCGGTCTCGGCAACGTGCCGGGCATGATCGCCACTGTCGTCTTTGCGATGCCGCCGGTGGTCAGGCTCACCGTCCTTGGCATCAGGCAGGTGCCCGTCGAACTGACAGAACTCGCCGACGCCTTCGGCACCACCGAGAGACAGAAACTGGTCAAGGTCCAGTTGCCTGTCGCCATGCCGACGATCATGGCCGGCATCAACCAGTGTATCATGATGGCCCTCTCGATGGTGGTGATCGCCGCCATGATCGGGGCGCAGGGCCTCGGGTACACCGTGCTGGAGGGCATCCAGCGCCTGGATATCGGCCTTGGCTTTGAGGGCGGCCTTGCAATCGTGATCATCGCGATCATCCTCGACCGGGTGACCCAGAGCCTGGCGCCCGGACACAACGAATGACGAATAAAAAAATTCTTGATGAGACATGAAACAGAATAAAAAGTTTGGATTCATCCTCGCCGGCCTCACCCTCCTGGCCGTCGCATTCGTCCTCTGCGCCGGGTGCACCGGGGACGGAGGAGCACAGTCGCCTGAACAGAAGTCGATCTCCATCGGTTACGTCCTCTGGGACTCAGAGATCGCAAGCACCAATGTGCTCAAGCAGGTCTTCGAGAAAGCAGGCTATGACGTCACCATAACCGCCGTCGACGCCGCACCCCTCTATCAGGCGGTCGCCAGCGGCGACGTGGACTGCACCGTCTCGGCCTGGCTCCCCAGGACACAGAAGGCCTACATGGACGAGTTCGGCGACAGCCTTGACCTTGTCGGCAAGAACCTCGAAGGTGCCAGGATAGGCCTCGTCGTCCCGACCTACGTGACCATCGACTCCATCGAGGAGATGAACGGCGTGAAGGAGAAGTTCGAAGGGGAGATCGTCGGCATCGACGCGGGTGCCGGGGTCATGAAGACGACAGACGAGGCGATCGAGGCATATGGTCTCGAGTACGATCTCATCTCCAGTTCAGGCGCCGGCATGACTGCAGCCCTGAAAAAGGCCGTCGGCAGGGAGGAATGGATCGTTGTCACCGGCTGGACCCCCCACTGGAAGTTCGCACGCTGGGACCTGAAGTACCTCGAAGACCCGAAGGGTGTCTATGGCGGTGACGAGTATATCGGCACGCTTGCCCGGACAGGACTTGCACAGGACGACCCCGAAGCGTACGCAATCCTGAAGCGTTTCCACTGGACGCCTGACGACATGGCATCGGTGATGCTCGACATCGAGGACGGCACGTCCCACGAGGACGCCGCAAAGAAGTGGATCGACGCCCATCCCGACCAGGTCAATGCCTGGCTCGGCAGCAAGGCATAATAAGAGATACATCCATTCTATTTTTTGGGTAAAAGTCCGGGTCATCGCCGTACTCTGTCAACCTTTGTCTGAAAGAACGACATCGGACACAATAGCCAGCATCCAGCATCTTTCTTGTTGAAACGCCAGAGGGTAACCGGATCAAGAGTGCGGCCACCGTTCCGCACTCCCGGTCAGACCCGGGACTTTAGCCTGGACATTACTGCACGAGAGAGATCCTGCAGTTGTGTGTGATTAGAATGGAAAACATCAAAAATCTTGTATATCTCTGTATTGGTTTCCTTGTCGTTGCATCCGTCCTCGTTGCCGGGTGCACCGGGGACGGAGGCACACAGTCACCTGAACAGAAGTCGATCTCCATCGGCTATGTCCTCTGGGACTCGGAGATCGCAAGCACCAACGTGATCAAGCAGGTCTTCGAGAAAGCGGGGTATGACGTCGCCATCACCGCCGTCGACACCGCCCCTCTCTTTGAAGGACTGGCACAGGGAAGTGTCGACTGCTCGGTCTCGGGTTGGCTCCCGGTGACGCAGAAGGTGTACTGGGAGAAGTATCAGGACCGGATCGACCTGGTCGGTAAAAACCTTGAGGGCGGGGCTCTCATCGGCCTTGTCGTCCCGGCGTATGTGACCATCGACGCGGTGGACGATCTCAATGACCCGGTTGTCAAAGAAAAGTTCGGCGGGAAGATCTACGGGATCGATCCCGGTTCGGGGACCATGCATACGGCCGAGAAACTGATCGAAGAATATGGTCTGGACTATGAACTGGTTCCCAGTTCCAATGCCGGGATGGTCAGTGTCCTGAAGAGAGGGATAGACCGCAACGAGTGGGTCGTGGTCGTCGGGTGGACTCCGCACTGGAAGTTCGCACGCTGGGACCTGAAGTTCCTGGACGAACCCCTGGACGTCTTCGGGAAGAATGAATATATCGCCACGTATGCGCGTCAGGGCCTGGCTGAAGACGATCCCGGGGCCTATGGGATCCTGAAACGTTTTCACTGGACGTCTGAGGATATGAACAGCGTGATGCTTGACATCGAAGACGGCATGGACCCTGAAGATGCGGCGGCAAAATGGATCGACGCCCACCCCGACCAGGTCAATGCATGGCTCGGGAAGGCATAATACTCCAGAGCCCCTCTTTTTTCTGATGAAGGTCAGGGTCATCGCCTGCGGCAACCCCTATATGGGCAATGACGGCGTCGGCCACGCCGTGATGGAAGCGCTCTCCGCACAATATCCGGGACTCGACATCGTCGACGGGGGACTCGGCGGCTTCGGGCTCATCCCTCTTATGGAAGACTGCGACCGCGTTGTCATCGTCGACGCGATGACCGGCATGGGCACGCCCGGCGAGGTGCGGGTCTTCCACGAGGTCCCGCCGTCCACGGTCTTCCCGATGTCCCTCCACGACTTCGGGATCGCCGAGACGCTCGCCCTCGCCCGTGAAGTGGGGGTCACGGCCGAAGTCGTCATCGTCGGAGTCGAGGGCGGCGAGATCGAGGCCTTCTCCGACGAGATGACCCCGGAGGTGCAGGCCGCGGTCCCGGCCGCCTGCGACGCGGTGATACGGGCGGTGCGGGAAGGGGATATGGGCGGAGAGTGAATCGTATCCCGGATAGGATTCCCCGGCACCGATCCACACCCTATCCTGTCTTGCAGTGGCGGTGGCGGCGGTCGGGATTCAATGAGTCCTTCACCCCGGGCCAGCACCGCTCCTATACCTCGAGTCATCCCTTGAGAACCAGAAATAGAGAAAAAAAGTTTTCAGATCGATCCCGGTGCGCCGGTGACGACCGGGAGCGCCGCGACGATCTCGGGGAGCACCTCGACCGGAATGCCCATGACCATCTCACCGTCGGCAATGCCGGAGAACTTCCGCGACCCGTCGCAGCCCAGGGAGAAGTTCACCTTCCCGTTGAGATAGGTCTGGGCGGTCGTGTCGGCGCAGACCGACTGGATGCCGGCGAAGTTGGCATCGACCCTGCCGCCGAGTTTGTAGAGGACGCTCTGCGCCAGTTTGAGCATCGCCCGCGGCTCTGCAACGATGAGCACGACCGTCGGCGTGAAGGGCGTCTTTTCGAGCGGTGCGTACATCGTCGCGTAGGTCTGTCCGGACTCCACGTGCGGGATGCGGTCGATCGTCCGCTTGCATGCCGCCCAGGTGTCGAACTTGCCGAGTTTGAAGTAAAACTCACCCGACTTCAGACTCGGCGTGATCGCCTTCAGGCCGAGGGCCCAGGCCCCGCCCTGGCAGGCGTGCTTCTCCGCGGTGGCGTAGAAGGCCCTCCCATCAGCCCTGGCCATGCTGACCATCTGGCAGTGGCGGGTGGACTCAGGGAGTGCCTCCATCCCGACGGGGACCTGTTCCTTCGACTGCACGAAGCCGACGGCCACCGGCGAACCCGAGAGGTTGAGATATTTCTTCAGGGCCTCGGCAGCAGCCGCATAATCAATCTTCGTCCGTATGTCACTCATTTTTGTTCCTCCTGTAGTCTACTCCTCTCCCCCATGCACGATAAAAATGTGCATTTCAGCATATATGTGACGACGATTATAAATTGCGGAGTTTCTCGCGCACCTTCAGGAAGAAGTTCTTCCCGGCATCGAT
This sequence comes from uncultured Methanofollis sp., assembly GCF_937919355.1. Classification (GTDB taxonomy): domain Archaea; phylum Halobacteriota; class Methanomicrobia; order Methanomicrobiales; family Methanofollaceae; genus Methanofollis. Next base: position 12,658 of record NZ_CALFSA010000145.1, read on the forward strand.
GAAGATTGCCGACGCATCGGCCCTCTTCACCGCAATGTCGACGCCGTCCAGGAGGGTCGTGCTCCCCCTGCCGTCGAAGACGAGCTGGGCCGGTTTGTCGCTCTCAAGCCTGATCTTCAGATCCCTGCTGCTCTCGATGAAGTGGGGCCGTGAGGAGAGCATGTAGGGGGCGAGAGGGACGAGGAGGAAGCCGTCGAACTTCGGGTCGACGATGGGCCCGCCGCCGCTCATTGCGTAGGCCGTCGAACCGGTCGGCGTGGCAATGACCAGGCCGTCGGCCCTGAACTCCTCGACCTCGATGCCGTCGATGATGATGGTGAACCGCAGCATCTTTGCAGGGCGTTCGGTGACGATCACCGCCTCGTTGAGGGCCTCGCCGAGGTGTTCGCCCCCGGCGTTGAGAGAGATGCGCATGCGCATCTCAAGTCTCATCTTCCTCTGCAGGTCCCTGAAGAATGCAGGCGCCTCGGCGGCTTCGAGGTCGGCGAGGAACCCCACATGCCCTTTATTGATCCCGATGATCGGGATCTGCCTCTTCATCCTCCTGACGGCAAGGAGGACAGTGCCGTCTCCGCCGATGGCGACGACGATGTCGGCGTCGGTCTCGTCGAGCCACTCCCCTTCTCCGGCCCGACCGAGGGCGATGGCCGTGCTCCCTTCCAGGGCCACATGGTAGCCGTACGAGAGGAGGAGCCTCTCCATCTCCGTGGTATAGGCAAGCACTTCGGGTATGTCGATACGGGATATAAGGATGGCCTTCACGTCTGTTACCTCAGGTATTCGATGATCTTGTTGTGGAGGACGCCGTTCGTGGCCACAAGGCACCTGCCCATACTCACCTCGTCGGGGAAAGCGGCAGAGTCGCCTTCAAGCCCGGTCACCGTTCCCCCGGCCTCCTCACAGAGGACGATCCCCGCGGCGGCGTCGGTGATACGGAGGGTGTTCCTGACGTCCACGAAACCGTCGAGCCTGCCGGCGGCGACATAGGCGAGTTCGAGGGACGAGGCGCCGAGCAACCGCCACCGCCGCACCTTCTGCCCGAGCCTGAGCACCGAGGAGGGGTCGAACTTCCGCCCGTAGACCGAGAGGGCGCTGTCCTCCAGCAGGGACGTCTTCGAGACATGGATGGGTGTCCCGTCGAGGAAGGCCCCTTTCCCCCTCTCCGCCGTGAAAGTCTCGCGAGTGCAGAGGTCCCTGATAAATCCCTCTTTCAGGACACCGTCCTCGCCGTAGGCAATGGAGATGGTGTAGAAAGGGATGCCGTGGACTGCATTGTAGGTGCCGTCGATGGGGTCGAGGTAGACCGTACCCTTCTCCCCGCCGACGTCGACGCACCCGGCCTCCTCGGAGATGAGGCGGCGGCAGAAGGGATTGTCCTTGAGAGCGGCGATAACGCACTCCTCCGCAGCCTGATCTATCAGTTCAGTCGGGGTGCCGTCTGCGCCCATCTGGATATACCTTCCGCCCTCGGGCCTGCCGGCCAGATCGCGGGTGGCATCCTCGACTATCCCGGCCAGATTTTCGCACCACCTAATGAAGTCCATGCAAACTCACGTGCGTTGTATTTATCTATGGCCGTCATGATAAATTACTACTGCGAGCGTGAACTCGATGAAGGAACAGACTGAAACTGGTAAGTTAAAGGAAGGCCGCTATGTTGTGGTCGATGATGAGCCCTGCAAGATCCTCGGGATTGCCACCTCAAAGCCCGGCAAGCACGGCGCGGCCAAGGCCCGTATCGATGTCGTCGGTATCTTTGACGGCCAGAAGCGCTCGATCGTCCAGCCGGTCTCGGCAAAGGTGTATGTGCCTGTTGTCGAGCGGAAGGTCGGACAGGTGATCTCCGTCACGGGCACCACTGTCCAGTTGATGGACGTGAAGGACTTCTCCATGTTCGAGATCGAGGTCCCCGAGGACAAGGTCGCCGGGATGGAAGCCGGGAAGGAAGTCCCGTACATCGAGGCACTCGGGAAGAAGAAGCTGGACCTCTGAGCACCTCGGCCGTCGGGCCGGAGTGGTGCTCAGGAGGAGCATGCATGGAAGTCTTCCTCAATACTCTTTTTGCCGACGCCGAAGCGGAGTATACCGACGCCGGTTATGTGATATTCGGGGCGCCGTATGACGGTACATCCTCATACCGGGCAGGGTCCCGCGACGCACCCGGCGCAATAAGGGCCATCTCGTACAACTTCGAGACCTATATCCCTGTGCCGGGCGTCGACCTTGTGGACGTCCCTGTCTGCGACCTCGGCGACCTTGAGGTGCTCTCTCTCCCTGACCTCGTCGTGGATCAGGTGAGGGAGACGGCCGCCATGATCGTGCAGGACGGCAAGGTGCCGATACTGATCGGCGGCGAGCACACGGTGACGCCGGGTGCGGTCGAGGCTGTGAAGCCCGCATGCTATGTCGTCTGCGACGCCCACCTCGACCTCAGGGACGAGTTCGGCGGGACGAAGTGGAACCATGCCTGCGCAACGCGGCGGGTGATGGACCTCGGTGTGGAGGACATCTTCATCATCGGGGCACGGAGCGGGCCTGCGGAAGAGTTCGAGCTCGTCGGGGAGTCAGAGAGGCTCCATATGTATACGGCCGACGATGTCGCGGAGCGGGGCATTGCGGCAGTGATCGCCGAGATCAAGGAGATCATCGGCGACCGGAGCCTGTACCTCTCCATCGACGCGGATGCGGTCGACTGCTGTCTCACTCCAGGTCTCGGGACGCCCGAACCTTTCGGGATCACGCCCCGCGACCTCAGGAGCGTGGTGCGGGCCTTTGCGGCGCGGGCGTCGGGCTTCGACTATGTCGAGGTCTGCCCGATCGACGCGGGCCAGACCGCGGCGGTGGCGGCAAAACTGATCAGGGAGTTCATCGCCTGGCACGAGGCCGGGACTGAGGGGCTCTGAGGCCCCTCTTTTTTATCTTTCTTCTTCACTTCTCAGAGATCGGTGCTCTTCTCCAGGTTTTCAGCAAAGACTGAAGAGCATCGGCGTTCTGCCGCGGATCTCCGGGCTACGTCCCCTTCACCGCCACCGTGACGATCGAGAAGGACCGGACGACCTCCCTCACCGCGACCCTGAACAACGACGATCTGGAAGGGGACGGTTTGCCGGACTACTACGAGGAGCACGGCTATATCGACGGCTTCGGCAACCGCCACACCAGTGACCCGGATCTCACCGACACGGACGGCGACGGGCTGGACGACAAGGCAGAACGTGGGTGGGGAACTGATCCCTTCAATCCCGACAGTGGTGGCGACGGCCTCCTCAACGGGGTCGATCCCGGACCTACGAAACCAGAAGGAAAAACCGTCGATCCCCCTCTTGCCGAGATCGGTCGTGCGATCCTCCCCGGTGCGGCCTTCGTCCTCATCCCCCGATTTTCACTGCCACCGGCCACCCGGATCAATTCATGGGACGCACACATGACCAAAAAACGGTTCTGGAAAGATTATGCTACGCCTGCACCAGGATGAAATAGCAGAGGTAATCTCCAGACAATTGCCATAGTAAATTTTTATTGGCCTCACCATATCAGAACCAACACTCGAACCAAAAGGTGGTAAGCGATGACAAAAGTCGTTGCATTTAACGGTAGCCCCCGGGAGAAGGGGAACACATCCATCCTTATCAGGCATATGCTCGAAGAACTTGAGAAAGAGGGGATCGAGACCGAGGAGGTGCACCTCGGCGGACGAGTTGCACGGGGATGCACTGCCTGTATGAAATGCTTTGAGAAGAAGGACGGGCATTGCGTCTATGATGATGATTGCATCAACGACTGCATCGATAAGATGGTTGAAGCGGACGGCATTATTCTCGGTTCACCTGTCTACTTCACCGATGTCACAGCCGAGATGAAGGCCCTGATCGACCGGGCGGGCCTGGTGGCCATGGCAAATGGCGATTTTTACCGCCGCAAAGTCGGAGTGGCCATTACAGCGGTGCGACGATCCGGAGGCATCCACACCCTCGATTCGATGATCAACTTCCTGCTCTTCTCCGGTATGATCGTCCCGGGCTTCCCGGTCCTTGGCATCGGGAAAGAGAAAGGCGACGTAGATAAAGATGAGGAAGGTATCAGGCGTGCCCGTGATGCGGGAAAGACCATGGCATGGCTCCTGAAATCTCTTGAGCAGGCAGAAAAATCCTGATGCTCCAAGAGAGATGAGCAATGATTGACGCTTGAAAAAAAAGGGAGCCAAACTCCCGGATATTTATTCCTCGTCTACCTGAGCGTAGTAATACTCGCCCTTCGCCCTCTGCTCGCGGTCGAGGTACGACTCGGGCTTGTTGATCCGTGGCCGCCCGCTCTTGTCGCGCCTGAAGGTGACGCCGAGGTGGGAGAGGAAGAGGTTCATGCCATCGCGCATCGAGAACGGCCCCTTCGCCTCGCCGGAGACGCCCGGTTCGCCGTCGAAGACGACGAGGCGCTCGGAGATCATGTCGATGAGGTAGATGTCGTGGTCGATGACGATGACCCCGCACTCCTTCCCCTCGGCATGGTGCTTGAGCACCCTGGTCAGGCCCATCCTCTGCTCCACGTCGAGGTGGGCACTCGGTTCGTCGAGGATGTAGAGGTCGGCGTCCCGTGAAAGACAGGCGGCGATCGCCACCCTCTGGAGTTCGCCGCCGGAGAGCGTGTCGAGAGGCGACTGGAGGACCGGGATGAGAGCGAGGGGTTCGAGGATCTCGTGCTGGTAGTACGAGGTGTCGAAACGCCGGGTGATCTGGCGGAGAGTGAACTCCACCGTGTCTGTGGACTCGGCCTTCACGTACTGGGGCTTGTACGAGATGGAGATCTTCTCGTCAAGAGACCCGCCATCGGGTTCTTCCACGCCTGCAAGGAGTTTTGCAAAGGTCGACTTCCCGATACCGTTCGGGCCGACAAGACCGAGCACCTCGCCCTTCCTGATCTCGCCGCCCTTCACGTCGAGGTGGAAACGGTCGTAACTCTTTGACATCTGCGGGAAGGTGTAGAGGAGTTCGCGCTTCGTCTTGTCGGCATGGGCCCTCTTCTCGAAGACGACGGCCGAGTCCCTGAAGCGGACATTCTCCTCGGGGAGGTATCCCTCGAGGTACTCGTTGATCCCGACCCGCACGCCCTTCGGTCCGGTGATCACGCCGAAGACCGCCGGTTTGCCATAGGCGACATGAACCGTGTCGGCGAGCATGTCCAGGATCGCGAGGTCGTGCTCGACGATCACGACAGGTCTCTTCTCCGCGACCTCCCTGATGAGGTTCGCCGCCGCCATCCTCTGGTAGATGTCGAGGTACGGGGTGATCTCGTCGAGGAAGTAGAAGTCGGCGTCCCGCGCAAGGCAGGCGGCAATCGCCACCCTCTGGAGTTCACCGCCGGATAGACTCTGGATCTCGCGGTCCATGATGGAGGTGAGGGTAAGGTCGGCGACGAGGTGGTCGAGCACCCCTCTCTCGTCGGTCGTTGCAAGGAGGTCGTGCGCCGTTCCCTTGAAGGCCTTCGGTATCAGGGTGATGTACTGAGGCTTCACCGCCACCTTGATCTCCTTCCCGGAGATGTGCTTCAGGTAGTCGAAGAGTTCGGTGCCGGTGAAGCGTTTCATCACCTCGTCCCACGAGACAGAGGTATCGAAGATCCCGAGGTTCGGTTGCATCTGACCTGAGAGGATCTGGATGGACGTGGACTTCCCGATACCATTCGGCCCCAGTATGCCGGTCACCTTCCCCTCGACAGGGATCGGGAGACCATAGAGCACGAAGGCATTCGGCCCGTAGCGATGGGTAGGTTGCTCCAGTTCCTCCGGGAGGTTCACGATATCGATCGCATCGAAGGGACACTTTTTGACACAGATGCCGCACCCGGCACAGAGTTCTTCGGAGATGACCGCCTTACCCTCATCGTCGAGGACAACAGTCTCGTCCCCGCTTCGGACTCGTGGACAGTAGAGAATGCACTCCTGACCGCACTTCTTAGAATGACAGTTATCTTTGTGGACGACGGCGATTCGCATGGATGATCACATCGAGGTAGTGAGCATTGTAGACCAGGAGATGAACCAGAAGGCGAAAGTCATGAACGCCTGATAGAACCAGTCCTTCCCCCCCAGTTCGGTGTAGTCGATCTTCATCAGCATGAAGATGTGTTTCTGGAAGACCACACCGGCCATGAGGAGGAGGATACCGACGATCTGGTTCTTTTGCAGACCTGTCGCAGGGTCGGGAGTCCCGCAGACATAGTATGAGAGCACACCAGTCACAATACCGAGGAAACACGCAACAAGGGTCCGGCGGATGCGCTTTTTATGCTCTCTCTGTTTCTCTTCTTTCGTCTTCGGACCCTTTTTTTTCGGTACTTCGGGTGCCTGCGACGGTTTTTCCTCCTCGCTCATGATGCATCAGTGGTCTATTTTTTGCGTTGTAGCCATATTTAACTTAGTATTGCCCGGGCAGGGGTGCCGGGAGATACCATCCCTCTGGCAAAAACCCCGGCGACCGGTCGACCCGGATCCGCCTGCGCGGGTGATGAAACCGGCGAGAGTATATTAATGAGAGTTCTGGACCCATACGTACAAAGAGCGTGGAATAATCAATGGCAAATGAACAGGGGATGAGCGGGATGGACGTCAGGGCGCTGACAGCAGAACTGTCTGCCCTGCTCCCGCTCTGGATCGGCAAGATCTATCAGTACGATGCGAAGACTCTGGGGATCCGTCTCAACGGCAACGAGGGGGCGAAGTATCAGTTCCTCGTTGAGACAGGGAGGCGCGCCCATCTGGTCAGAGCACTCCCTGAGTCCCCGAAAAATCCCCTCGGGTATGCGATGTTCCTCCGCAAGCACCTCGAAGGGGGACGGGTGACCGCTATAGGGCAGTACGGTCTCCAGCGTATCTTTTACATCGACGTGGCGAAGAAGGTCGGGATACTGAGACTTGTTGTCGAACTCTTCGACGAAGGGAATGCCATCCTCCTCGACGAGGCCGGCGTGATCACCAAACCTCTGTGGCACCACCGCTTCAAGGACCGGGCGGTCGTGCCGGGCGAGGTCTACGCCTTCCCCGAGGGGACGGACTGCAGTGGTTTTGACAGCGAGTCCTTCGCCGCGATGCTCCGGGCCTCCGACCGCGACCTGGTCAGGACCCTTGCCGTGAACTGCCTCCTCGGCGGCGCCTATGCCGAACTCGTCTGCAGCCTTGCCGGGGTCGACAAGAGTATTCCTGCCGCCGAAGCCGATGCCGGGGCGGTGTATGCGGCCCTCCACCAGGTCGTCGCCATGGTCGAGGGGCAGAGGAAAGCGGTGATCACGGAGAGCGGGTGCTGGCCGATCCAGGGCATGGGAGTGGAAAAACAGGCGTTCTCGACGTACAACCAGGCCCTGGAGGAATATTACCCTCTCCAGACCGCCACAGAGATTAAGGCCGAGGAGAAACGGCCGAAACTCTCGAAAGAAGAAGTGATCCGCCGCCAGCAGGAAGAGGCGCTGAAGAAGTTCGGGAAGAAGATCAAAAGGGCCGAGAAGGCGGTCGAGGCGGTCTACACCAACTATCCTCTCGTGCAGGACATCATCGCCACACTTGACAGGGTGAGCCAGAACCTCTCCTGGCAGGAGATCGAGGAGGTCCTCAAGAAGAGCGACCTCCCCGCGGCAAAGAAGGTCGTCGCCGTCCACCCTGCCGACGCGGCTGTCGACCTTGACCTGGGAGGCGTGCGGGTGAAGGTCTTCGTCCGCGAGAACGTGGAGGCGAACCTCGAACACTACTACGACCAGATCAAGAAGTTCAAGAAGAAGACCGAGGGGGCCATGGCGGCGATGGAGCGCGGCGCCGCACAACCGAAGGAGAAACCGAAAGAGGTCCTCCACTTCATGAAGAAGAAGTGGTTCCACAGGTTCAGGTGGTTCTACACGACCGACGGCACCCTTGTCCTCGGCGGACGGGACGCTTCCCAGAACGAGGAACTTGTCAAGAAGTACATGGAGGGGAAGGACACCTTCGTCCACGCCGACGTGCACGGCGGTTCTGTCGTCATCGTCAAGGGGGAGACGGAGCACATGGACGACGAGGTCGCCCAGTTCGCCGCCTCATACTCGAATGCCTGGAAGGCCGGGCACTTCTCGGCCGACGTCTACTTCGCGCGCCCCGACCAGGTGAGCAAGACCGCGGAGTCGGGCGAGTTCGTCGCCCGCGGCGGTTTCATCGTGCGGGGCGAGAGGCGCTACGCGAAGGACGTCCAGCTCGGCGTCGCAATAGGGGTGCAGAAAGAGCCGAGCGTCGCGATCATCGGCGGGCCTGTGGCGGCGGTGCGGGCACGGACAGGGTATGTCGTCGAACTCTCTCCCGGCACCTTCGAACCGAACGACGTGGCGAAGAAGGTCCAGCGGGCCCTGAAAGAGAAGGTCGGCGAGGAGAACTGGAAACGGTTGAGGACTGTCCTGAACACCGAGGCGATCGCCGCCTTTGTCCCGCCGGGCGGGTCCGACATCGTGGGTGGGCATGAAGGCTGAGTACGGAGAACTCAAGGGGTCGTACGGTGAGATCAGGCTCTTCCCCGAGTCCCTCGACGACCTCTGGCACCTTGAACACCTTATCGAGCCCCGCGACCTCGTCTTTGCGACGACCCTGCGGACGGTCGACTCGGCGACGGACAAACTCCGGCCCGAGAAGGCCGAGAAGAGGCCGGTCCGCCTCGGCATCAGGGTGGAGAAGGTGGAGTTTCACCCGTATTCCAACCGTCTCAGGGTCGGCGGTGTCATCGAGTCAGGCGTGGACATCGCCTCGTACCACACCCTCAATGTCGAACCTGGCTACGAGATCTCGGTGATCAGGCGGTGGCGCGGCATAGACCTCGAAAGGGTCGAGCGGGCGGTCGGCGCCTCCCTCCACAATGTCGTCCATGTGCTCACCATCGAGGAAGGGGAGGCCGAACTCTTCAGGATCAGGCAGTACGGTCCGGAAAGAGTTGTAACCATCACCGCAGGGAGCGGGAAGGGTGCGGAGGTCGACGGCAGGACCGCCTTCTTCGCCGACGCCCTCACATCCCTGAAGGACGTCACCGGCCCGGTCGTCGTGGCGGGGCCGGGCTTTGTCAAGGACGACTTTGTCAGGTTCCTGAAGGCGAAGGACCCCGACCTCGGGGAGAGAGTCGTCACCGTCGAGACGCGGCGGATCGGCCGAGGCGCCGTGCAGGACGTCATCGGCCAGGGCGTCCTTGAAAAACTCGCCGGCGACCTCCAGCTCGCACGCGAGGTGACGAGGATGGACGAGGTGCTCAAGAGAATCGGCACCGGAGGGGCGGTGGCGTACGGGAAGGCCGAGGTGAGGAAGGCAGTCGACTACGGCGCCGCCGAGGAGGTGCTCGTCTCCGACGCCCTGATCAGGGATGCCGGCATCGCCCGTCTCCTCGAAGACGCCGAGAGGATCAACGCGCGGGTCGTCGTCTTCAGTTCCGAGTTCGACCCGGGTGAACAACTGAACGCCCTCGGCGGCATCGCCGCACTCCTCCGCTACCCCCTCGGGTGAGGGGCGTCACTCTCCACTTTTTTCAGTACGAAGGTCGCTCCCCCCAGAAAGCGGGCGACGGGATTATACAGCACGGCGATGACGTAGCCGCCGACACCGCCGGCAATGCCGTAGAGGACGATGCCGAACAGGAGAGCACCGGCGACGACTGCGGGCGTGGTCCCCGCGGTCCCGCCCGGCCCCTCGCCGAGGAGAGGAAAGATCCCGCTTGCCTGCAGGAGGGTGGAGACTCCGGCCATGAAACCCGCCCCGAAGCCCACAATACTCATCGTACGGGCGGCTGACCGGGGCACGACCGCCGCCATCTCCACACTATTTTCGAGGAGGATCTCCCTCTCCTGATCTCCGTTTCCGGGGGTGCGGGCCGTCACCCTCACCCCGCCGATGATGACAGCGGCGAGGTCGTACAGGACGGCGCCCACGCCGCCGATGAGGATGCCGCCGAGCACGGCGACGAGAGTCCAGACAGTGACCATGAAGAGGATGACGCCGGGCTCAGACCCGTACAGGATGGGTGTCCAGGAGAGGGGCCACATAAGAGATCCAATCCAGCCGAAACACTCGTAGAGGAGGGTCTGGAGGGCCATGATGACGAGAGAGAGGCATATGCCGACCTTCATCGCCGGAAAAACACCGATCTCATGGATAGCCCACGCCCCTTCCGTCACGGTCCCCGGCCGCACCCTCACGACGACCCCGCCGAACCTGCCGGCGGCGAGGTTGTACAGGGTCGCCGCAAGCGCTGCAAATACGATCGCCGATACGACGTGGAGAAGGGGCACGAGGTAGAGCACATGGTAGCCAAGGGCCCGGACCATCTCCCCCTCTGCCGTTGTCACGGGGATATTCTCGTTGACCGCCGTCGGGAGCACCATGACCCCCCACACGACGCCGACCACCAGGGAGATCGCCGCCGCCATCAGGACACACGACCGGAGAGAGACAGAGGTGACCTCGACCTCGGAGACGCCGAGATCTGTTGCAGCCGCAGGCATAGGGGAAAGATCCTGCCCGGATAGATAAAGTCTTTATCTCAAGATCGGTTACACATCCTCTTCCCGAAGGCCCGACCTGTAACCGGAAGGTACAGAATGAATAAATAGACCGGTCCCGACCTACCACTGTCGACAATGAGATCGATTTCCCTGTGGCTCGTCCTGGTCCTCGTGTGCTCCCTCGCAGGGGTGTCTGCGGCGGCACCTGCCGAGGAAGTCGCCGCCGCGGTCGTCTCTGCGTACCATCAGGTCTCCGACTATACGGCAGACGTCGCTGTTCACGGTCCGGGCGTGGACGAAGTTGTCAGGGTGGCGGCCATGCCGCCCGGCAGGTTCAGGGCCGAATACGGCGACCCGTCTCTCCATCACGGCTCCGCCCTTGCAGTCCTGTCGGAAGGATCCATCTGGTGGTATGCGCCTCCCCGGTGCACGGGGGGATCGACAGGTGTGGAAAAGCCCCTTGACGGCGACTATATGACCGCCGGGATCGCCGCCCTCTCGACCGGGAAGGTCACGGGCATGCACGAGGCCGTCATGGACGGCAGGGTCGTTCCTGTCGTGGACGTCATACCCCTCGGCACCATCGACCCCTTCCCCCCCGACACCGGTCGTCTCTCCATCTGGATCGACGGGAAGACGATGCTTCCTCTACGTATCGACGGCTACGACAGCACCGGGGCGCTCGTGCGGTCGGCGGAGTACCATGACCTCAGGGTGAACGCCGGCCTCCCGGGAGACACTTTTGCCTTCGAAAAACCGAGAGGAGTGTGGGAGCGTATCCCTCCCGTGACCTCCGACTTTCTCATGAACCTCGCCTTTCTCCTTGCGCAGATGGTCATCCTCCCCGTCGAGTCCTACGTCGCCCTGCACATGTGGGTGAGTCTCGGTTACCGGCGCATCACCCAGAAAAACATCCTCGAAAACGACACGCGGTGCCGTATCTACCAGATCATCCGGGAGGACCCCGGCATCAGGAGGAAGGATATCGCCCGTATCACCCGGACAAACCGGGGCACGCTCCGCTATCATCTCGCGGCCCTCAGGGAGGCCGGGAAGATCGCGGTCGAACAGGCGGCAGGTTGCTGCCGCTATTATGAAAACAACGGAAAATATTCAGGCCGTGAACGGGCGACCCTTTCCGCCCTCGGGAACACCACGAGGAGAGAGATCCTGGAAAACCTCCTCCAGACCCCGGGCCTCTCGCGACAGGAGATTGCAGGACGTCTCGGCATATCGGGCCCTGCCGTCTCCCGCCATATGGACAGACTCCAGAAGGTCGGGATCGTCGAGAAGAGCATGGATGGGCGTGCCGCATCATTTGCCATAGCAGGAGAGAGCGAGCACACGCTGATCCGCGCCCTGCACATTATGGGCGGCGAAAACGACTGAAAGGGGAAAAAAGGGTTGTATTTATTCTTCCTTCGCTTCGGGTTCGGCAGCTGCCGGTTCTTCGGCAGTCTTCTCCGGGCGCTTGAAGGACTCGACAAAGACGATGTCCTGCACCTCGGGGATGAACTCGAAGATCTGGTGGACGACGATCCCGCGGGCCATGACCCAGCGGCGGTCGTAGTTGATCCCTGCCGGGAGGGTCAGGGTGAGGGTGCCCTCGGCGAAGGTGAGGTCCATGTCGCGGCCCGAGAAGAGTTTGATGAAGCCCTTTGCCTTCTCCTCGACGGTCTCGACCATGCCCTCGATGGTGAAGGTGTAGGCGAGGTCCTTGCCCGCGAGCGGGTGGTTGAAGTCGACGACGGCCCGCTTCCCGACGACGTTGACGACGACACCTTCACGGTCGCCCGCCTGGATACGCATGCCGAACTTGGGCTTCTCTCTGAACTGGTTGGTGTTCACGGACTCGACGAGTTTCATGTCGTGGGGGCCAAAGCCCTTCTCCGCCGGCACCTCGACCTCATACTGCTGGCCGATCTCCTTGCCGACGAGTGCCTCGTCAAGGCCGGGGATGACATGGTTGCTCCCGACGCGGACGACGATCGGGGCATAGTCCTTCTTGCTCTTGATGCCTGCTTCTTCTGCATCGGCGGCGACGGTGGTGTCGAAGATCTCGCCTTCCACGCGGCCGGTATAGTTGAGTCTAACGATGTCTCCTTCCTGAATTGCCATGATATACACCTTGTCTATATTAAGTCTCGACGAAAATACTTAAATTGGTGGCATAGATGTTTGAAGTGGAAACAAAAATACGTGTCCCTGATCTCCCGGAGATCCGGTCCCGTCTCATCAGGGTCGGGGCTCGATCATCCATCGTCTCAGACCAGCAGGACGTCTACTACAACCACCCGGTGCGGGACTTCGGCAGGACTGACGAGGCCCTCAGGGTCAGGTACGAGGGCGACCGCTGCACCCTCACCTATAAGGGCCCAAAACTCGCCACGAAGGGGACAAAGACCAGGGAAGAGTTCAACCTCGCCGTCGAGTCAGGGGAGAACCTGGAGGAGATCCTCACCCGCCTCGGCTTTGTCAGGAGTGCGGAGGTCAGGAAGCACAGGGAGGAGTTCGCCATCGGCACCGCCTCCGTTGCCCTCGACGAGGTGGACGGCCTCGGGAGTTTCGTCGAGATCGAGGTGATGGCGCACGACGCCGACGAGGAAGCGGAAAAAGAGATCGAACAGATTAAAGGAGAATTGGGAATAGAGGGTCCTCACATCCCACAGTCCTATCTCGAACTGCTCAGAGAGTGAGCAGTTCGATCTCGATCTGCTTCGGTTCGTCGCCGAAGTGGATGAGGGCACAGTTGCCCTCAGAGGCCGGGCCGGGATTGACGATCTTGACACCGTCCACCTCGGTGACCCCCTTGTTCTCGTGCATGTGTGCGCAGCAGACGAGGTCGAACTCCTTGATGTGGTTCCTGACGCTCGTGCTGCCCACGTGGTTCTCGCCCGCAAGGTCGAAGACGCCGTGGGGCGGGACATGGCTGATGAGCACGTTATGGACGTTCCTGTCCATGTGAGCCGTAGCCTCCTTGATCAGACGATCGATCTCCTCTTCTTTCAACTCGAAGGGCGTCCCGAAGGGCGTCGGGTTGGACCCGCCGACGCCCGCCATCGAGATATTCCCAAGCGAGAAGGCGGCGCCGTGGAGATTGACGCAGTCGGAGTGTTCAAGAGCATCACAGATATCACATGGATCACAGTTCCCCGGTACCGCAAAACACGGTACGTCGATGAGCGAGGTCACCTTGTTGACCATGTCACATGGCCCGAACTGTGTGAGATCGCCGGCAATGATGACGAAGTCGGGCTGGAGAGTCATGAAGGACTCCAGCTTGCCCAACTGGCCATGAAGGTCTGCCAGCAAAAGCACATCCATCATGGTAGGAACTTCTCTAGCGGTTCCTATAAAATCTTCTCTCAGGATCGCCCCAGGAGCCGGATATTTTCCCGTTCAGTGCAAGGCGGCCGAGGTCACGCTGCATCTCCGAAAGAAGCGCTTTTGGCCTCAGGTTTGCCATCGGAGTGCCCGGCAGCGGGATGAAGAGGTGGACATGGGCCCTGCCCCGGCGCGTGACCTCGCGGATCAGGGCAAGGGTCGCCAGTTCGTCCTCGTCCTCCTCGCACGGGAGGCCGACGATGAAGTCGACCACAGGGGTGAAACCGTGGTCCCGGCAGAGGTCGAGGGCATTCTCAACGTCGGCGACGGTATGGCCACGGCGCAGGAGGCCGAGCACACGGTCGCTTCCCGACTGGGCCCCGAAGTGGAGGCGACGGTTTGCGCAGTAGGTGGAGATGAGATCGAGAGACTCGTCGGTGACGAACTCAGGCCGCACCTCCGAGGGGAAGGTCCCGAAGTAGATCTGGTTCTTGTCGAGCGCCCGGAGCAGGCATTCGACCCTATCGAGGCGGGGGTGGATGCCGTCGTCGGAACCGTAGGCAAGGGCATTGGGGGTGACGAAACGGGCGTCCCTGAACCGTGCTGCATACCGGGCGATCTCATCGACGGGCCGGTGGCGCATCCTCCTCCCGAAGATGCAGGGGGTCTGGCAGTACGCGCACCCGAAGGGACAGCCGCGGGAGATCTCGATGTAGCCCTTGAACTGCGAGAATGGGGGGTACGCGGGGAGGAAGACCGTATGGTCCGGCGGGCAGATACCGTCCTGTGTGGCGACGCCGGGTATCGGCCTGGTCTCCCCGGCTTCGATTGCCCGGAGGAGCCGCGGGAGTGTGTGCTCACCCTCGCCGGTGACGACGTAGTCGGCGTACGCCGCAACTTCCGCAGGGCATGCCGCCGCATGGGGGCCGCCGACGACGGTGACGCAGTGCGCCGACGCGATCTCGTCCTCGAAGTGCGGGGCGTTGATGGAGTTGAGACTGTAGCAGGTCACGTCGTCTTCTGGCCCGCTCACCTGACGCAGGACGAACCCTTCGGTCTCGCATGCCGCATAGAGGGCGGCAAAGGTGTTCCTGGCCGCGGTGATCTCCCGCCAGTTCACCTGCATCCTGTCTGCCCTCTCATGCCTCCCATGAGACCGTCCCGGCGTCCCCGTCCACGGTCACGGTCGCCCCTGCCGGGATGCCGGAAAGACCGTCCTCAAGGTGGTCAACCATCGGGATCCGCGCCATGATCGCACCGGTGACGATGATCGGTTCAGCCTCCTCGTTGATGATGGCGGCCGGCGCCTTTCCATTCCGTGCAAGGGCGTACATCACATAGGACCCGACTGTCGAGCCCTTCCCGAAGGGGAAAGCAAGAACAGTCCCTGCAATCGATTCGCCCTTGAGGGGATGGCCTTCTTCGATGATCACGCCGCTCTCAGGGTCTACCCCTGAGAGGAATGACAGTGGTGCCGGGGAAACGAGCAACCTCCCGGTCGCTGTTCCCCGAGCAATGCCTCTTCCATTGATTATCACAGACACACCTAATAAATGTATAAAGGATCCACTATATTAGAGACATGGAAGACTCTGTGATTGGCGTCAACAATGACAATGATCTGTATAAACTCCAGGTCCAGGAGATGAAGGCGAAAGTCCTCGACCTGAAGATGCAGAACGAGTTGCTCCAGAAAGAGGTCAACCAGCTGCGGCGGGAGAACAACCAGCTCAAGCGGGTCCCGCTCTTTGTTGCAGCCGTTGTTGACAAACTCGGTGACGGCGAGGTCTATCTCAGACAGCAGGGAAACAACCAGGAATATATCACGCGGGTCAACCCCGAACTCTATGACGGTCTGACGGTGGGCATGAAGGTCGCGGTGAACAATGCCCTCTCCATCGTGAAGCCCATCGGCACGACCTATGACTCCCGTGTCAGGGTGATGGAACTTGAAGAAGCGCCGGAGATCACCTTTGAAGAGATTGGCGGGCTGAGAGAGGAGATCGAGGAGGTGCGCGAGGCTGTGGAGTACCCGCTCACGAGGCCGGAGATCTTCGAGAAAGTCGGTGTCGAACCGCCGAAGGGTATCCTGCTCTACGGGCCGCCCGGCACCGGTAAGACCCTCATTGCAAAGGCTGTGGCGCACAATGCCCATGCCGAGTTCATCAGGATGTCGGGCTCAGAACTTGTCCACAAGTTCATCGGTGAAGGGGCGCAGCTTGTGCGGGAACTCTTCGAATTCGCGCGTGAACACACCCCGGCAATCGTCTTCATCGACGAGATCGACGCCATCGCAAGCCAGCGCACAAACGACGGTACGTCGGGGAGCGCCGAGGTCCAGCGGACCCTGATGCAACTCCTCGCCGAGATGGACGGTTTCGACAACCGCGGCAATATCAGGATCATGGCGGCCACAAACCGCGTCGACATGCTCGACCCGGCGATTCTCCGGCCCGGTCGTTTCGACAGGATCATCGAGGTGCCTGTCCCTGACGCAGACTCGCGCAGGGAGATCTTCAAGATCCACAGCAGGAAGATGAACCTCAACGGTGTCGACCTCGAAGCCCTCGTCCCCCTCACCGAGGGGATGACGGGCGCCGAGATCCAGGCGGTCTGCCGCGAGGCGGGCATGCGGGCGGTCCGCCGGAATGCCACGGCCATCGAGCACAACGACTTCCTTGAGGCGATCAAGAAGGTCAGCCACAAGGAGGCCGCAGGCGATCTCCGGATGTATATCTGAACCGCCATGCACCTGCTCCTCATCGCGCGTGAGGGGGTCGACCTCAACACCACTCTTTTTGCATCCGAGACGAGCCGCGAGATCCTCCGATTTTATCGCCCGGAAAAACGGTCATATGGCATCTCCATCAGGGTCATCTCTCTTGGTGCGGCCCTATCCCTTGCCGCGGAGTTGAGGTGGTACCTCAGGCGGTACGTCGCCCTCACTCTTTTCGAGATGGCGCCGCGGCGGTTCTGCACCCTCGCCTATGCCCATGCGATCGAGGAGAGAGAGGTCGATCCTGACACTCCGCCGACAGACCGCCGGTACCTCGTCATCAGGGACGGCACGGTCAGGGAGGCGAATGCCGGCGACG
The DNA here is from genome assembly GCF_937919355.1 of uncultured Methanofollis sp. GTDB lineage: Archaea > Halobacteriota > Methanomicrobia > Methanomicrobiales > Methanofollaceae > Methanofollis. Next base: position 29,565 of record NZ_CALFSA010000145.1, read on the forward strand.
AGGGCGCCGTCGAGGTCTGGGCCCTGCCGGGGGAGAGGATAACAGTATGAGGTCATCCCCGAACCGATCCTAGCCTCTGTCCTGTCGATGGAATGCTCGGTATCGGGTTCTGAAAAAATCCTGATCTCGTGTTTGTTTGGAGGGGTGAACCACCCCGGTCTCCCCACCATTACGATAGGGCGGGGTTGGCAATCTCCTTTGATATGCAGGGATTATCCTTCTCCACTCCTATCCTAAAGATCGGGGGTCTGGGGGCAACGAGAAGACGAAGTCTTCGAGGAAGTCCCCCGGTTTAGATTGCAGGGAAGGCAGTGGATCTGCACCGCTCATCATGGGATCTGGAGATTCATTGACCCAAACATGAGATTTTACCATGAGGTCATCCCAAAATTCTCGTCCATTCCCCAAATCTCTGCATGCAGGGCATCGGGAGAAAATTTTATGATCTGGTCGATATCTTCCTGAATTCCATGAAGAATAGTGCGAAACCACCTCCTTCCCCCAACTCTCGGCTGGGGACTGACGCCCCCGGAACTCGAAACCTTCGGTTTCTCGAACTCGCTGACGCTCGTCCCCCCGAAACAGGATAGAGTCGGGGAAGAGATAACAGAGATCCTGATGAAGGAGATTGCCATCCACTCCCTATCGCAATGATGGGGGGTCAGGGGGAGGGAGCGATAGCGACCTTGAGAAAATCTCTGATTTTCGGATGAAATCCCTCGTAACAGATGCCAGAATAGGATTTTTCAGAACCTAACGCGAGTAATTTCATCGGTTTGAATGAGGGTTCGGATCAGTTTTGGGATAACCTCAATGTCTGAGCAATAAATCCGCAACAATTTATCTAAAATTAAATATAGTTTCGAGGTCATGACGGATTTATACGTTCTGGACACATATATCACGACATACCAGTTGAAACAGTCAGTGATTTCAAAAAATAGCCTACTATTCCCACTGGAGCAACAAACTTCGGACTAAATTAGTGACATAGTATAGTCCCCCGCCCCAGATATAATCCTGTTGATCACTCCATCTTCACCATCTTAACTGGGAAATTAGACGGAGGTGAAGCAAGAATGGAATCTATTTGGCTAGGAATTACTATCGGAGTATGTGTTGCTCTTGTGATAGTGATTGTTATACTAATATAACTCTTTTTTTCCTCTGCCACCTCTTCACCACGAATGCCCCCATCGCGACGGCGAAGGCGCCGCCGAGCACCACCCTGACGACCGGGTCCGTGGTGTCGGTGCCGCGGAGGAGGGCATGGACGAGGCCCATCACCAGGGCGGCATACATGAGCATATGGAAGGGACGCCAGTATGCGGGGATGCGGCGCCGGAGGCTGACGGCGATCAGGGCGATGAAGATAAGGACGAGAGCAGGCCGCCCTGCATAGGTCCAGAACTCCTTCCATATCCAGGTCGAGGGCAGCAGGACCGCAAGGCTCCCGGCCATGAGGGCATAGGAGAGGGGATGGAGGAGGATGACGGCAAGGCCGAAGGCGGCGAGGGCGTGGTGGACGGTGAGGAACGGCCTCCCGAATGCCACCCTGATCTCGCGGAGGAAGGGAGACATCGAGGCGGCGAGGGCGAGGGCAAGGTAACCGTTGAGGGCGAGGAGGCGGACGAGAAGAGAGAGGGGTTCGCCGCCCGTGAGAAGGGCCGAGGCGCTGACGATACAAAAGAGTGCCGCGATTCCCCCGGCCAGCACCGCGCCCTGCCTCTCCATGCCCCTCCCTCGCCTGGGTGCTATATCAGGGTTTGCCGGCGGCCGACCGCCAGAGGGCGACCTTCTCCTCCACCGTGAGGCGGGCGTTCGCCGGACTCGTCGAGGGGAGGGAGAGGACTCTGACTCCGGGCGTCTCCCACACGCCGGGGTGGACGCGCCTGAGCCACTGCTCTGCCGCCCTGCCGTTGATGGCGACCGTCCTCACCGTCGGGTGGTCACGGAGAAAGCCAGGGATGGCGTTGGCCTTCGCGTCCCTGATAGAGGCGTCACTGCTCCCCTCCCGCGTGCACCCGGCAAGGACGTCCCAGAGGGCGACACCCGCCGCCTTCAGTCCTTCCAGTCGTTCCGGGTAGGGGAGGTCGGCCGGAACCCCGAAGACACCTTCCATCACCTGCCAGAAGGCGTTCCGCGGGTTCGCGTAGTACTCGCCTGCACGGAGCGAAGCGACGCTCGGGAAACTGCCGAGGATCAGGATACGGGGTGCGGGCCCCGCAGCAGGGGGAAGGCCGGTCATCCCCGCTGACTCTCCCGCATCGAGAGGGCGATCCTCTGCCTCTTCAGGTCCACCGAGAGGACGGTGACGGCGACCCGGTCATGCACCCCCACGACGTCGAGAGGGCGGGCGACATAGGTGTCGGCCAGTTCGCTCACGTGGACCAGGCCGGCAGTCCCGACCCCGATGTCCACAAAGGCCCCGAAGGCCGTCACATTGGTCACCGTCCCGGTGAGGGTCATCCCGGGAGCGAGGTCGTCGATCGAGGCGGGTGCGCCTTCGGAGACGCTCAGGTCGAAGGGCGGACGCGGGTCCCGTCCGGGGGCGGTGAGTTCGGCGCAGATGTCCTGCACTGTCGGGAGGCCGACCGCGCCGTGCACATAGCGTTCTGGTTCGACCTGCCCGAGGAGGGAGAGGTTGCCAACAAGGTCGCCGACCCCGACGCCGAGGTCGTCGGCCATCGCCCTGACGACCGACGCGTGCATCGGGTGGACAGCGGTGGCGTCCAGGGGATCTGCCCCGCCGACGACCCGCAGAAAACCGGCCGCCTGCTCGAAGGTCTTCGGCCCGATCCCGGGCACGTCCAGGAGGGCCAGGCGCGATCTGAATGGGCCGTGCTCCTCCCTGAAAGCGACGATCCGTTCGGCCTGTGCGGGCCCGATCCCGGAGACTCTTGCGAGGAGAGAGGCGCTCGCCGTGTTCACCTCCACACCGACGGCATTGACCGCGCTGACGACCGTGTCGTCGAGGGCCGCGGCCAGGAGTCTCCCGTCCACGTCGTGCTGGTACTGCCCGACGCCGAGTGCCTGCGGGTCGATCTTCACCAGTTCGGCAAGCGGGTCCTGGAGGCGCCTGCCGATGGAGACCGCACTCCTGAGGGTGAGGTCGAGGTCGGGGAACTCCCGGCGGGCCTCTGCCGCGGCCGAGTAGACCGAGGCCCCGCACTCGCTCACCGAGATCACCGGGCCCAGGTCGAGGCCCTGGAGAAAGGTCCGTGCCTCCCTGCCGCCATGCCCGTTCCCGACCGCGATCACCTCGACGCCGTGCCGCCGGCAGAGGTCGGCGAGCACCGCACCGGCCTTCGCTTCCTGCCGGTGCGGCGGGAGGGGACAGACGACCGTGGCGTCGAGGAGTTTCCCCTGCCTGTCCAGGCAGGCGACCTTGCAACCGGCCGCAAAACCGGGGTCGACGGCGAGCACGACCATTCTCCCCAGAGGGGGCGCCAGGAGGAGACGCCTGAGGTTTGCGGCAAAGACCCGCGTTGCTTCGTGGTCGGCCCGCTCCTTTGCGGCCGCAAGAGTCTCGCGCTCCATTGCCGGGGCAAGGAGGCGGCGGTACCCGTCCTGCACCGCCGCTGCCACCACCTCCGCCAACGGCCCCCGGCCCCTCTCTCCCAGCAGGGCGAGCACCCGTCTCTCAGGCGGGGCGACGGTGAGAGAGAGCAGACCCGCCCGCGCTCCCCGCAGCACCGCATGGACGCGGTGGCCCGGCATGGTCCTGACAGTCCCGGTATAGCCTGCATAGTCGGCATACGGGGTGGACGCAAGGTCTTTCCCGCGGGCCGCCCTGACCGTGAGCACCCCGGCCTCTGCAAAAAGGCGGCGCATCGCCGCCCGGACGTCGGCGTCCTCGGAGACAGTGGCGGCGATGATGTCCTTCGCACCGGCAAGCGCCTCTGCACAATCCGCAGGCCCGCCGGGGCGCACATATCTCCGCGCCTCAACCTCTGGATCGGCACACTCGCCTCTCAGCAGCGCCTCTGCCAGGGGTGCAAGCCCCTGCTCCCGCGCCGCCGAAGCGCGGGTCCGGCGTGCTGGTCTGAAGGGGAGATAGAGGTCTTCGAGGGCCGCGGGAGTCTCCGCCCCCATCACGCCGGCCATGAGGGCAGGGGTGAGCACGCCCTGCTCCCGCAGCGATGCCAGGACCGTCTCCTTCCTCTCCTCGAGCCTCTGCATCGCGGCAAGGCGGTCCCTGATCGCGGCGACGGCCACCTCGTCCAGGCACCCGGTCGCCTCCTTCCTGTACCTCGCAATGAAAGGGACAGTCGCCCCGCCCGCAAGAAGGGCCGCGGTCCCTTCCACCTGCTCCCTCCTGATCCCGAGGGCAGTCGCAATGCCGGTGACGATCCGGCATGAGCGCTCCCCGGCCACTTCAGTCCCCATACTTCTGAACTCTCTGGGTCCTCTCCGGATAAAGGAACACCGCGACACGTTCACTTTCACTGCCCGCGCCTGCACCTCTATGAAGGGGGAGGACAGAATATCCGCGTGATGAAACACCTCGTCGTCAGGGGCGCGAGGGAGCACAACCTCAGGGATATCACCGTCACCCTCCCCCGCGACCGCCTCGTCGTCCTCACCGGCGTCTCCGGGTCGGGCAAGTCCACCCTCGCCTTCGACACAATCTATGCCGAGGGGCAGAGGCGGTACGTGGAGTCCCTCTCCGCTTACGCCCGCCAGTTCCTCGGTCTGATGAAGAAACCCGACGTCGACGCCATCGAGGGCCTCTCCCCCGCCATCTCCATCGAGCAGAAGACGACCTCGAAGAACCCGCGCAGCACCGTCGGCACGGTCACCGAGATCTATGACTACCTCCGCCTCCTCTATGCCCGCATCGGCGTGCCGTACTGTCCGGAGCACGGCACGCGCATCGAATCGCGCTCGCCCGAGGCGATAGCCGACGCCATCGCGGCCACATTCAGCGGGCAGGTGACAGTCCTCGCTCCCATCGTCCGCCGGAAGAAGGGGACGTACGGGCAACTCCTCAAGGACCTCGACGCCGAAGGCTTCAGCCGCGTCCGTCTCGATGGTGCGATCGTGCGGACAGACGAGGAGCACCCCCTGGAGAGGTACGTCATGCACGACATCGACATCGTCGTCGACCGCCTCGACCCCTCTGAGCGTTCCCGCCTCGTCGAGGCCGTCGAGGGTGCGCTCGCAAAGTCCGACGGCCTCGTCATCGCCGTCGGGGAAGACGGACGGGAGGAGACCTATTCTGCAAAGATGGCCTGCCCGGTCTGCGGCCTCTCCTTCGAGGAACTCCAGCCGCGGATGTTCTCCTTCAACTCCCCCTTCGGCGCCTGCGAGGAGTGCAACGGCCTCGGCATCAAGATGGACTTCGACCCGGCCCTCATCATCCCCGACCCATCGCTGAGCATCGCGGACGGTGCCGTTGCCCTGTACAAGAACTATGTCGACGGCTACAGGACGCAGTACCTGGCTGCGGTCGCACGCCACTTCGGGTTCTCCGTTTTGACGCCGGTCAGGGACCTGACGCCGGGACAGTACAGGGCCCTGATGTACGGCTCGCCCGACCAGATCAGGTTCTCCGTGCAGGGGAAGGGGGGCGACACCAGCTGGTCGCACACAGGCGCCTGGGAGGGCCTCCTCCCGCAGGCTGAACGCCTGTACCACCAGACCCAGTCCGAGTACCGCCGCGAGGAACTGGAGAAGTTCATGCGTGTCTCGCCCTGCCCGAAGTGCGGGGGCAAACGGCTGAAGGAGAAGGTGCTCGCCGTGGAGATCGGCGGGAAGAACATCGTCGAGGTGACAGACCTCCCTGTCACGGCGGCGGTCCGCTTCTTCGACGGCCTCGACCTCACCGGCAGGGAGGCCGAGATCGCCCGCCAGGTCCTCAAGGAGATCAGGGCCCGCCTCACCTTCCTCGAAGAGGTCGGCCTCGGCTACCTCACCCTCTCCCGGAACGCCGGCACCCTCTCCGGCGGCGAGGCCCAGCGTATCCGCCTCGCCACCCAGATCGGCTCCAACCTGACGGGCGTGCTCTACGTGCTGGACGAACCCTCCATCGGCCTCCACCAGCGCGACAACCGCAGGCTCATCGAGACCCTCAAAAAACTCCGCGACCTCGGAAACACCCTCATCGTCGTCGAACACGACGAGGAGACGATCAGGGCGGCTGACTATGTCGTGGATATCGGCCCCGGCGCCGGGGTGCACGGCGGCGAGGTCGTCGCCGCGGGGACGCCCGACGAGGTAGCGGCATCTCCGGCCTCCCTCACCGGGCAGTACCTGTCGGGGGCCCTCACCATCCCTGTGCCCGACCACAGGCGACAGAGCGACGCATATCTGCGGATCACGGGGTGCCGGGAGAACAACCTGAAGAACATCGACGCGGCCATCCCCCTCGGCACCCTCACCGTCGTCACCGGCGTCTCGGGATCGGGCAAGTCCACCCTCGTCTACGACACCCTGTACCCCGCCCTCGCACGGCAGGTCTCGGGCTCGCGGGCCACGCCCGGCGCCTTCGCCACCCTCACATCAGACATTCCCGTGGACAAGGTGATCGTCATCGACCAGAGCCCCATAGGCAGGACGCCGCGGTCGAACCCGGCGACGTACACGAAGGTCTTCGATGAGATCAGGAAGGTCTTTGCGGAGACGAAGGAGGCGAAGGTGCGGGGCTACAAACCCGGCCGCTTCTCCTTCAACGTGAAGGGCGGGCGGTGTGAGGCCTGCCAGGGCGACGGCGTCATCAAGATCGAGATGAACTTCCTCCCGGACGTGTACGTGGAGTGCGACGAGTGCAAGGGGAAGCGCTTCAATGCCGAGACCCTGGAGGTGAAATACCGGGGTAAGTCCATCGCCGACGTCCTTGACATGACGGTCGAGGAGGCGACAGGGATCTTTGAGAACATCCCGGCGATCAGGAACAGGCTTGAGACCCTCTGCCAGGTCGGCCTCGGCTACATCAAACTCGGGCAGAGTTCGACGACCCTCTCGGGCGGCGAGGCGCAGAGGATCAAACTGACGCGCGAACTCTCGAAGAGGGCGACAGGGAGGACCGTCTACCTCCTGGACGAACCGACGACCGGCCTCCACTTCCACGACGTGAAAAAGCTCATCGGCGTCCTGGACGATCTCGTCGAGAAGGGGAACACGGTCGTGGTGATCGAGCACAACCTCGACGTGATCAAATGCGCCGACTACCTCATCGACCTCGGCCCCGAGGGCGGGGACGCGGGCGGCAGGGTGATCGCCACAGGCACACCCGAGGAGGTGGCAGGGGTGAAGGAGAGTTATACCGGGCAGTTCCTGGCCGGGATGCTGAAATGATCGACCTATCTGCCGTCCCCGAGGAACCGGGGTGCTACCTGTACAGCGACGCCGCGGGGACTGTGATCTATGTCGGCAAGGCGAAGAACCTGAAGAGGCGGGGCTCCAGTTACTTCCAGAAGAGGGGCCACGACGCCAAGACGCAGAAACTCGTCGAGCAGATCGCCTCGGCCGACTTTATCGTCACCGAGAACGAGGTCGAGGCCCTGATCCTGGAGAACACCCTGATCAAGAGGCACCAGCCGAAGTACAACATCGACCTGAAGGACGCGAAGAACTATGCCTACATCCACCTCTCCGGCGGGGCCTTCCCGCGGATCGGGATCGCCCGCCGGGCAGGGAGGGACGGCGAGTACTTCGGGCCCTTCGTCTCGGCGCGGGAGAGGGACTACGTGCTCTCCGTCGTGAAGAAGGCCTTCGGCCTCCGGTCGTGCCGGCGCATCCCGAAGAGGCCCTGTCTCCGCCACCACATCGGTACCTGCTCGGCCCCCTGCGCCGGGACGGTGACGGAGGAGGAGTACGCCGCACGAATCGAGAGGGCGCGGGCGGTGCTCCGCGGACAGGGGAAGGACCTCGTCGCCGCTATGGAGGCCGAGATGGCAGAGAGGTCGAAGGCCCTCGAGTTCGAGCGTGCCCTCGAACTGCGGGACGAGATCGCGGCAATCAGGCACCTTGCCGGGCGGCAGAGGGTGGAGCGCCGGAGAGACCACGACGAGGACATCATCACCTACCAGAAGAAGGACGGGAACCTCTATCTCCTCCTCTTCCATGTTGAGATGGGTACCCTCACCGGGAAGCAGGAGTACGTCTTCGAGGCCTCGGACGACGCCGTCGAGGAGTTCCTGGTCCAGTACTACGGCGAGCACGCCCCCCCGAAGGAGGTTGTCCTCCCCGCGGGCGTCGGCGAACCTCTCGCCGATTACCTGGCAGACCGCCGGGGTTCGAAGGTCGAGGTCACGGTGCCGCAGAAGGGGGACAAGAAAAAACTCCTTGACCTTGCGGAGAAGAACCTTGAGATCGCCTTCTTCGGCGACGCCCTGAAGGTCGAGGCCCTCCAGAAGGCCCTGCACCTCCCCGACCCGCCGAATGTCATTGAGTGTTTCGACATCTCCCACCTTGCAGGCACGGCGATGGTCGGGTCGATGGTGCAGTTTCGGGGCGGGAGACCGGACAAACGGAACTACCGGCGCTTCAGGATCAGGACGGTCGAGGGGATAGACGACTTCGCCTCCATCGCGGAGGTGGTCGGCCGCCGGTACACCCGCATCCGCGAAGAGGGCGGGGAGTTCCCCGACCTGGTGATCGTCGACGGCGGGAAGGGGCAACTCGACGCCGCCCTCGACGTGCTGAAACGCCTCGGCACACGTCTTCCGGTGATCGCGATCGCCAAGAGGGAGGAGGAGATCTATGTGCCCGGTTTCCCCCATCCCCTGCCGGTCAGGAAGGACGAGAAGGCCTCCCTCTTCGTGCAGGAGATCAGGGACGAGGCCCACCGCTTCGCGATCACCTACAACCGCCTGTTGCGGAGGAAGGAGATGAGAGGATGACTGAATTCAGGCTGAACGCGGACTTTGTCCCGGCAGGGTCGCAGCCCGATGCGATCCGGGGACTGACAGACGGCATTGCGGAGGGCGAACGCTTCCAGACCCTCCTCGGCGTGACAGGGTCGGGGAAGACCTTCACGGTCGCGAACGTGATCGAGGCGGCACAGAGACCGACCCTGGTCATCGCCCACAACAAGACCCTGGCGGCGCAACTCTACCACGAGTTCTCGGGATTTTTCCCGGAGAACAGGGTGGAGTACTTTGTCTCGTACTATGACTACTACCAGCCCGAGTCGTACCTCCCGGCAAAGGACCAGTATATCGAGAAAGACGCCTCGATCAACCCGAAGATCGAGCAGATGCGCCTTGCCGCCACGGCCTCCGTGCTCTCGCGGCCAGACACCATCATCGTCGCCTCTGTTTCCTGCATCTACGGCCTCGGCAACCCGGCAAACTTCCGGGGCCTCGGGTTCGAACTGAGAAAGGGGGAGAGGATGCGGCGGGCCGACCTGCTGGAGAGACTTGTCGATATCCAGTACGAGAGGAACGACCTCGACCTCGCCCCCGGACGGTTCAGGGCGAAGGGCGACGTGATCGATATCGTCCCCGGTTACTTCAACGACATCGTCAGGGTCGAACTCTTCGGCGACGAGGTCGACCGGATCTCTGAGATCGACAGGGTGACGGGACGGCGGAAGGAGACGATGGAGTATTTCTATGTCTATCCGGCCCGCCACTTCGTCGCCACCGAAGAGGAGAGGGAGAGGGCAATCGTCTCCATTGCGGAGGAACTCGACGAGACTCTCCCCTCCCTCGGCATGATCGAGGCCCACCGCCTGAAGCAGCGGACCCTCTTCGACATCGAGATGATCAGGGAGACGGGGAGTTGCAAGGGGATAGAGAACTACTCCCGCCACTTCGACGGGAGGAAGGCGGGGGAGAAGCCGTACTGCCTCCTCGACTACTTCCCCGACGACTTCCTGATGGTCATCGACGAGTCCCACCAGACGGTGCCGCAGGTGCGGGGGATGTACCGCGGCGACCGCTCGCGGAAGGAGACACTGGTGAAGTACGGCTTCCGCCTCCCCTCTGCCTTCGACAACCGCCCCCTGCGGTTCAGGGAGTTCGAGGGCTATATGAAGAACGTCATCTTCGTCTCGGCGACGCCGGGCGAGTACGAACTGACGCACTCGGCAGGGGTCGTCGAGCAGATCATCAGGCCGACAGGCCTCGTGGACCCGGCCGTGGAGGTGCGCCCGCTCGAAGGGCAGGTGGAGGACGTGATGGCGGAGATCAGGCGGACGATCGGGAGGGGCGACAGGGTGCTCGTCACCACCCTCACGAAGCGCCTTGCCGAGGAACTGACAGACTTCCTTGCTGAGCAGGGGATCAGGACGCGCTACCTCCACTCGGAGATCAACGCCCTGGAGAGGACCGAGATCATCAGGCAACTCCGCCTCGGAACTTTTGACGTCCTCGTCGGGATCAACCTCCTCCGCGAGGGCCTCGACATCCCTGAGGTCGGTTTTGTCGGCATCCTGGACGCGGACAAGGAGGGGTTCCTCAGGGACGCAAGGAGCCTCATCCAGACCATAGGCAGGGCGGCGAGGAACGTGAACGCCCGCGTGGTGCTGTATGCCGACCATAGCACCGACTCGATCCGCACCGCCCTTGCCGAGACCGACCGGCGGCGGCGGATGCAGGTCGCCTACAACGAGGCACACAACATCGTCCCGCAGACGATCATAAAACCGGTCCCGGCGAAGGAGATCGACCTCACCGACACGAAGCACCTCCCGAAATCGGAGATCCCGAACCTCGTCATCGAACTGGAGGCACAGATGTACAGGGCCGCGGAGGACCTCGACTTCGAGAGGGCGATCCTGTTGCGCGACCGGGCAAAGGAGTTGCGGGCCGGGATGGAGAAGTGAGGAAATCTGGCTCTGTAGAAACCCTCATACTGTATCAAAAATCAGAGATTTTCTCATGCTCACTTCGTTCGCACCCTGTCATGAGGATAGGGGGTGGAGGGCAGTCCCCCTTCAAAATACACGTTTGCCCCTTTGAAGTCCAATCCTGAGCGGGGAACGAGCGTCAGCGAGTTCAAGAAAATCTTTGATTTTCGGCGTAGTCCCCCGGCCAG
>NZ_CALFSA010000146.1 GCF_937919355.1 uncultured Methanofollis sp.
GGGGACTACCGCCCCCGAGCCCCCGGTATAGGATAGGGGCGGGATGACAATCTCTCTCCTCAGGATATCTGTTCAGCCTTCCCGGGCCAATCCTGAGCGGGGGTCCGGGGGCGTAGTCCCCCGGCTAGATTGTGAGGAAGGCAGTGGATCAGTGTGCCTCTTCATAGGATCAGGGCTACATCGGCCAAAGTATGAGGGTCTCTCCAGAGTCTAACATTCTGACCCAGGGGTCCCGCCGCCCCGCTACGCGCTCTCCGTCCCGAACCTCATATCTATCCACCGGCAGATCTCGTCCCTGACCCTGCGGAAGCCGTCGAGGATCTCGTCCTCCGACCCGTCGAGGGAGCGGGGGTCGTCGAAGACCTCGTGGATGGTCGTCGTCGCCCAGGGGAACATCGGGCAGACGCCGCCCTCGCAGACGGTCACGACATAGTCCATCTGCCGCCCCAGATATTCGGCGAGAGGTTTCGCCCTCTGGGCCGAGATGTCGACACCGATCTCGGTCATCACCCTGACGGCCCGCGGGTCGAGGGCTTCGGGGTGCATGCCGGCCGAGTGGACCTCGTAGCGGTCGCCGTAGTGCGCCCGCATGTAGCCCTCGGCCATCTGGGAGCGGGCGGCATTGTGCGTGCAGATGAAGAGCACCTTCTCTTTCATGGTCGGTCCGCCCCTTCGACGCCTGATGCCATTAAGAGTGCGGCCGCGATTGCGGCAGGCGTGAGCGCCTCGTGGACCCCGGTATTGGTCACGAGAGCCCGACAGCATGCCTGCGGCTTTCCCGTGAGAGCGGCGCACGACGGGCACTCCGTCTCGACGACACGGGCGCCGCCAAGCCACCTCTCCAGGGGAAGACCGTCGATGAGGACGGTGTTCGATTCAGAGAGTCCGCTGTGGGGGAGCAGGGTCTCCCGCACCTCCACCCCGACCCCTTTCGCCTCCAGGAAGGGGCCGATGGCGGCGACGGCGGCGTGCAACGCCTCCCCCGTGGCGGTGCAGCGGTCGCAGGTCTCCCCAGACTCCGAGGCGATGTGCCGCCACTCGACGACGATTGTGCGGTTCATGTTCACGTGCACCTCCCGCAGGCCCCGGCCTCGCCGCCGTACCAGCGGTCGCGGATCTTCAGGGCGACGTTCACCAGGGAGACCAGCACCGGCACCTCGATCAGGGGCCCGATCACCGCCGCAAAAGCGACGCCCGAGTCGATGCCGAAGACCGCGACCGCGACGGCGATCGCGAGTTCGAAGTTGTTGCTCGCCGCGGTGAAGGAGAGGGACGCAGACTTCCTGTAGTCCACGCCGATGCGGTGCGACATCCAGAAGGAGACCGAGAACATGAGGAGGAAGTAGAGCAACAGGGGCACCGCCACCCGCACCACGTCGAGGGGCAGGGCGACGATATACCCGCCCTTCAGGGAGAACATCACGACGATGGTGAAGAGCAGGGCGACGAGGGTGAGGGGCGAGATCCTGGGGACGAACTCCCTGTCGTACCACTCCCGCGACTTCCGCCGGACAAGCACGCTCCGCGTCGCAAAACCGGCGATGAAGGGGATGCCGAGGTAGATGAAGACCGAGACGGCGATCTCGGCGATGGTCACCTCGACCGTCGCCCCGCTCCCGATGCCGAGGAGGGGCGGCAGGACGGTGATGAAGATCCAGGCGTACAGGGCGTAGAAGAGCACCTGGAAGACCGAGTTCACGCCGACGATCGCGGCGCAGTACTCGCAGTCGCCGTGGGCCAGGTCGTTCCAGACGATCACCATCGCGATGCACCGGGCGATGCCGATGAGGATGAGGCCGTACATCAGGTCCGGCCTGTCGGCGAGGAAGGCGGCCGCAAGGAGGAACATCAGGAGCGGCCCGATGACCCAGTTCAGGAGGAGAGAGAGGCCGAGGACTTTTCTGTCGGCGAAGACCTTTCCGAGTTCCTCGTACCGCACCTTCGCGAGGGGCGGGTACATCATCAGGATGAGGCCGATCGCGATCGGGACCGAGGTTGTGCCGATGGAGAAACCCGTGATCCATGCCGGCACGGCAGGCACGAAGGTACCGAGGGCGATCCCCGCCGCCATTGCGAGGGCGATCCAGAGGGTGAGGTACCTGTCGAGAAAAGAGAGACGGGCGGCGACTGTCATCTCAGACCGCCTCCGCCACCTGTCTTCTGGTGCCTGGCCAGGTCATCTGCACTCCTCCTGCCGCCGGGCTCACTCTCCGCCGCAACCGCAGCCGCAGCCGCAGTTTTTCCGGCCCGTCTTTCCTTTTCCCTTCCCTTCCCAGGCGGCGGAGACGACCTTCTCGATCTCCTCTTCAGAGATCTCGAGGTCATGGGACTTTGCGATCCCAACTTCCGTGGCGACGATCGCCTGGTCGGGCGTGATCCCCTGTGCCGCCGCAATCTTCGAGGCGCAGGCGACAGGGCACCCGTCCAGGACGACGACCTCGTCGGCCTCCGCGCACGCCTTCTTCACCGGACCCGCGCCCGTGGCTAGTTGGGCCGTGCAGGCCGGACTGCCGAACCCCTCGACAGACAGCTGGATCGCGGCGATGTTCGTGATCTGCCCGACATTGGAGGCGCCGGCGCAGGCGAAGATGATCCTCTTCTTCCCGTCGCCCTCGCCCTCGCCGCAATCACAGCCGCACCCGCACCCTGCCATCAGGCCGCCTCCGTGAGGATCTCTTTGACCTCGTCGACCGTCGGGACGCGGCCCTCGACCACGACCTCGCCGTCCACCGCAAGCGCCGGGGTGAGCATGACGCCCCGGTCGGTGATGGCGTCGATCTCCTCGACCTTCACGACCTCGGCCGCGATCCCGAGTTCCTTCACCGCAGTTTCGACGTTCTTTGCCG
>NZ_CALFSA010000147.1 GCF_937919355.1 uncultured Methanofollis sp.
GGCGACTCCGCCCTCTTCATCGGCGGGATCATCTACCTGAACCTCTTCGCTGTCTTCCTCGCTCATATCCTCAAGAGGGGAGGACATGTCACAAACCGTCCCCCCATCGTGCGAGGTGCGGCCGTCCTCCTCGGCATCACTGCCGTCGCCATCGGGAGCGTCCTTGTTGTATTCACCGCGATGGTTCTCCTCGCCGAAATCGGCGGCGTAACCCTTTTCTCATGGACAGGGGACTTTTTCGCCTACTTCCTCTCGGACATGGCCCCTCTCTATACCGGAATACCCGCCCTCTCGATGACCACGGGCCTCCTCGCAGCCGCGGCCGCAGGCTTTATCGCATTCCTCCTCGGGTCCATTCTCCTCGTCCGGAACGCAGGAGATGCGACTTTCGCCAAAGTCGCCATGCCAACAGCGAGCGGGTCAATCGTTCAGAACGAACCTGACAGGCCTGAAGAGCCCCTCAACCCTGTTCTCTCCTTCAGGGTGGAACACCGCCGCACACAGGAGCCGGCGCCAGATGTGAAGGTGATGCTCAGGCAGCGTGAGGGGATGCGCTTCCACACGAAGTTCACCGACTTCAACGGCGAGGTCACCTTCACCAATGTGGAAGGCTATGGATCGGAGTACTATGCCTACGTGGAAGGGGATGAAAACAGGACGGTGTACAGGGTCATAAGGATTTGAGCTGCTTTTCATACCTGGCGGCAAGACCTTCCACCGTCTCCACCTCGTCCACCCCCTTGTCCTCCCGCAAACGCACGAAACGGGGGAAACGGAGAGCATAGCCGCTTGTATAGTTCGGGCTCTTCTGGACCTCGGCGTACCCGTCCTCAAAGACAACCTCGGGTTCGAAGACAACTTCTTTCCCTTTTTCTGCGATGACAAGATCCTTGAGTGTCGCATAGAGCGCGGCGAGTTGGTCATCGGAGAGGCCCGTCGCCACCTTGCCGACGGGCAGGAGCACCCCTTCTTCCTGGCAGGCGAGGAGGAAAGAGCCGAAGAGGTGGGCCCGACGTCCCTCCCCCCACTCTGCGCCGACGACAGCAAGGTCGATCGTGTCCACCGCAGGTTTGACCTTGATCCAGTTTCTGCCGCGCACCCCCGGGGTATAGGCGGCACCGCGGGCCTTCACCATCACGCCCTCGTGACCGGCGTCAAGTGCCTCCTGATAGACCTTCTCCAGGGCAGGGACATCAGCACTCACCCACTGCGGGGCAACGAATCTGGAAAGGATTTTTTCCAGGATGGCGCGGCGCTCGGTAAAGGACCGGTCGATGAGAGTCTCGCCGTCGAGGTACATGATATCGAAGACATTCGGAACGAGTTCCACCCTCTCGATCGCCTCCTCCACCTCATGCTTCCGGCGGAACCGGTGCAGGACAAACTGGAACGGGCGGGGCTTCCCCTCTTTCACGGCGATCACCTCGCCGTCCAGGATCACGTCGTGACCGGTGGCTGCACAGAGCATCTCTATGACGTCGGGAACTGCTCCTGTCACCTCTTCC
>NZ_CALFSA010000148.1 GCF_937919355.1 uncultured Methanofollis sp.
GATTCTCGCCAGCCATGTGCCGGGGTGGAGAGGGAGGGGGATAAAGGTTTGGAGGAGGGGGGCGTGGGGTCCCGCCAAGGGGATGGTTATCTCCCTCCTCAGGATCTCTGTTCTGTCTTCCCCCGACGATCACCTCACCCTTAAGTCACCCCACTCCCATCCCTCCCCATGGCACCACGCCGCGACCTTGTCCCCTGGCCGACCGACCCTGCCGACGCCCTCGCCCTCCAGGAGGGACTGCGCCGGCTGGTGGTCGCCGCGGGGTCGCCGGAACCTGCCCATGTCGCAGGCCTCGACGCGGCGTACTCGACCGACGGCGGGACGGTC
This sequence comes from uncultured Methanofollis sp., assembly GCF_937919355.1. GTDB lineage: Archaea > Halobacteriota > Methanomicrobia > Methanomicrobiales > Methanofollaceae > Methanofollis. The sequence goes on from NZ_CALFSA010000148.1 coordinate 328, forward strand.
TTCGGGGCGGCGGCGGTCCTCGTCTCTCCGTCGCTCGGGTTCGTGGAAGGGGCGACCGCCGCGGTGCCGGCGACGTTCCCCTACATCCCCGGCCTCTTCGCCTTCAGGGAAGGGCCGGCCCTCCTCGCCGCCCTCGACCGCCTGACCTGCCGGCCCGACCTCCTGATGGTCCACGGCCACGGCATCGCCCACCCGCGGCGGTGCGGGGTCGCCTCGCACCTCGGCGTCGTCACCGGCATCCCCTCGGTCGGCGTGGCCGACACCCTCCTCTGCGGCGAGGCCGGAGAGACAGGTGCATCACGGGGGTCGGCGGCCCCGGTGACGGAGAAAGGCGAGGTGATCGGGTGCGCGGTGCGCACGAGGGCAGGCGCCAGGCCGGTCTATGTCTCCCCCGGCCACCTCATCGACCTTGCCGGGGCCGTCAGGGTCGTCCTCCAGACCTCACCCCGCTTCCGCACTCCCGACCCCCTGCGGGCCGCCCACCGCCTCGCTGTCCTCGCCCGGAACACTGCCGCCTCCCGCTGAGAAAGGGTTCATATCGTAAGAGGCCACACAGGGGCGTATGGAGACGGAGGAGGAGAAAGAGGGCGCCAGAACTCGAAAAGAGACCCTCAAGGTCTCAGGCATGCACTGTGCCACCTGCGCCATCACCATCGAGAAGGCCCTGAAAAACGTGGACGGCGTCAGGGAGGCCTCGGTGAACCTCGGCACAGAGCAGGCCTCTGTGGAGTACGACCCGGCGAAGGTGAGCGCCACCGCGATCGAGAAGGCCGTCACGGACGCGGGCTATGCCGTCGTCACCGGCAGGACGACCCTCAAGGTCGGCGGCATGATGTGCGCCACCTGCGTGAAGACGATCGAGGCGGCCCTGCAGGCCCTGCCCGGCGTCGTCTCTGCCACCGTCAACCTCGGCTCCGAGCGGGCCTATGTGATCTACAACCCCGACACCGTCGGCATCCCTGAGATGAAGGCGGCAATCGAGGACGCCGGATACCAGTACCTCGGCAGGGAGGGGGAAGAGACCGGGGAGATCGAAAGGAAGGCCCGTGAGACCGACCTCAAGGACAAGCGCCGGCGCATCATCGTCGGCGCCGTCGCCTCCGCGGTGCTGATGGGGTTGATGTTTGTGATGCCCCCCGTGCCTGTGGCAATGCCCTACCTCCTCTTCGTCATCGCCACGCCGCCCTTCGTCTACCTCTCCTGGCCGATCTTCCTCGGTGCCTGGCGGGCCCTGAAGAACCGGACCCTGAACATGGACGTCATGTACTCGATGGGCATCGGCGTCGCCTTCGCCGCCTCCGTCCTCGGCACCTTCGGGATCGTCCTCACCACCGACTTCCTCTTCTACGAGACCGCCGTCATGCTCGCCACCTTCCTCACCCTTGGCCGATACCTGGAGGCACGGGCGAAGGGGCGGACAGGCGAGGCGATCGCCGCCCTCGTCAACCTGCGGCCGAAGACCGCCACCGTCCTTGCCGACGGGAAGGAGGAGGAGAGGCCGATCGAGGACGTTAAACCCGGCGACGTCGTCCTGGTCAGGCCGGGCGGGCAGGTGCCCGTCGACGGCACGGTCAGGAAGGGCGAGAGTTATGTGGACGAGTCCATGATCAGCGGCGAACCCCTCCCTGTCGGGAAGGAGCCCGGAACAAACGTCGTCGGCGGGACCATAAACCAGGACGGCGTCCTCGAAGTCGAGGCGACGCGGGTGGGCAGGGACACCGTCCTCGCCCAGATCATCAGACTCGTCGAGGAGGCGCAGGGCACCCGGCCCCCTGTCCAGAGGATCGCAGACACGGCCGTCACCTACTTCATCCCGGCGGTCCTCGCCATCGCTGCCGTCGCGTTCCTCACCTGGTACGTCGTCCTCGACTCCACTCTCCTCTTCGCCCTCACCACCCTCATCTCGGTCCTCGTCATCGCCTGTCCCTGTGCCCTCGGCCTTGCGACCCCGACCGCGATCACCGTCGGCGTCGGCCGGGGGGCCGAACTCGGCATCCTGATCAAGAGCGGCGAGGCCCTTGAGTCGGCCGAGAACCTCACCACCGTCGCCTTCGACAAGACCGGCACCCTGACAAAGGGGAGACCCGAGGTCACCGACATCGTTGCCCTTGCGGCGGAGAGGGACGAAGTGATCAGCCTTGCCGCGGGCGTGGAGAGGAACTCGCAGCACCCGGTCGCCACGGCCATCGTCAGGTATGCAGGAGAGCGGGACGTTGCCGTCCCGGAGAGTACGGACTTCAGCACCGTGCGGGGGAAGGGTGTTGTCGCCGTCGTCGGAGGCAGAGAGGTCGCCCTCGGCAACAGGGCGCTCCTCGCGGAGAGGGGGATCGCGCCTTCCGCAGCCGCGGTTGATGCGGCGGAACACCTCGAAGAAGAAGCGAAGACTGTCTCTTTCCTTGCCGCCGACGATAGGGTGCTCGGCGTCCTCGCCGTCGCCGACACCCTGAAGCCCAGGGCCATGCAGGCGGTCGACGACCTGAAAAAGATGGGCCTCTCTGTCGTGATGGTCACCGGGGACAACAAGAGGACGGCGCAGGCCATCGCCGGCATGATCGGGATCGACCGCGTCCTCGCGGAGGTGCTCCCGGACGAGAAGGCCGCCGAGGTGAGGGCGCTCCAGGAGCGGGGCGACAGGGTCGCCTTCGTCGGCGACGGCATCAACGACGCCCCGGCCCTCGCCCAGGCAGACCTCGGCATTGCCATCGGCGGGGGGACAGACGTTGCCATCGAGAGCGGCGACGTGGTGCTCGTCAAAGACGACCTGACAGACGTCCCGGCAGCGGTCCAGTTATCCCGGAAGACGATCGGACGGGTGAAGATGAACCTCTTCTGGGCCTTCGCCTACAATGCCGCCCTCATCCCGGTGGCGGCCGGAGTCCTGTACCCCGCCTTCGGCATCACCTTCAGGCCCGAACTCGCCGGCCTCGCCATGGCCGCAAGTTCGGTCACCGTCGTGACCCTCTCCCTCCTCCTCAAAGGTTATATCCCGGAGGCGAAAAGAGGGGGAGCGGAGGAAAAAAGTATGGAGATCGATCCGGTCTGCAAGATGAAGGTCGACCCGAAGACCGCCCGGCACACGAGCGACTACAAGGGGAAGAAGTATTACTTCTGTGCACCGGGGTGCAAGAAGGCGTTCGAGGCAGAGCCAGAGAAATATCTGGAAGGGTGATGGCGGGAGAGGAGGACGCTCTCATCCTCTATCCGCATGATTACGAGGGCATCCCCGAACTCTTATTTCCTTTCGATGAAGACTGCTGTTTTGATTGAGGGAAGAGCGGAGGGTTCATTAACAGAGTCGAGATAAAATCCTATCCTCAGAAATCAGGATTGAATCTGTAGATCCCATTTTTATCATAGGCCATGACCATCCCTACAGACTCATCCCGGTGATCGAAGACCCACCACTGCCTTGTATGCTTGTCAAGGGCCTGGGAGTAATCTTTCGGGAGTGGGCCGGAGATAGGGCCCGCGACCCAGACTTTTGCACCGCAATATCCTCCGATGATCTGATCTTTTTCCTCATCGACAAGGAAATAGAAAGAGAGATTGTTTTTCATGAACTCAACCCTGACATAGGGTCGGTCGAGGACTTCTTCGTCGAATTCCTGCCTGACCGAGGTGATATTCCAGCCGTGATCGAGGAGGAGACCTGCGCGGGAGTCGGGGAGGACGGTCGTGATCGTCGAGGTCAGGTTTGCCGTGAAGAGTTCGGGGTCTCTGACCTCGATCCCGGCGAGGTCGACCGCAACGTCGTTGTGGTGGAGTACAGGAAGCGTCGGCGTCTCGATCACCGGTACCTCAGCGGGTGGGTTGGTCGAGGTGCACCCCGAGCAAACAAGGAGTACGATGAGAGTCAGGGAGGCCAAGAAACAAGGTGTGATTTGATGTGCCATCAATATCCCTCTGCTCGTCAAAAATCATGATCAAGATAGTAGATATCATTTTTATCATAAATCATGACTTCTTTATCCTCGACAAAAACTGATATACCATTTTTTGTGTAGACTGTCACCTCGTCATTATCACTCCACGTTCCATTCCGATAGTCATAGACATACAACCGCCTCGTGTGCTTATCAAAAGACTGCGAGTAATCTTTCGGGAGGGGACCCGAGATAGGGCCTGCGACCCAGACCTTTGCACCGCAATATCCTCTGATGATCTGATCTTTTTCCTCATCGACAAGGAAATAGAAAGAGAGATTGTTTTTCATGAACTCAACCCTGACATAGGGTCGGTCGAGGACTTCTTCGTCGAATTCCTGCCTGACCGAGGTGATATTCCAGCCGTGATCGAGGAGGAGACCTGCGCGGGAGTCGGGGAGGACGGTCGTGATCGTCGAGGTCAGGTTTGCCGTGAAGAGTTCGGGGTCTCTGACCTCGATCCCGGCGAGGTCGACCGCAACGTCGTTGTGGTGGAGTACAGGAAGCGTCGGCGTCTCGATCACCGGGGCCTCAGCGGGTGGGTTGGTCGAGGTGCACCCCGAGCAGGCGATGAGAAGCATGACCAGAAAAAATGAGGGAATAATTCTCTTCATCAGAGTAACCTCCAGAGACCCGTCCGTGTCCCCGGCAGAGAATAAGTCGGCACGGAATATATTAGTTATGGCATAATCATCTATCTGTCACTCCATTACAAAAAAGAAGTCCTGGAAAGTGATCATGGACAGATATCGCCAGCAAGAAAGGTCAGTACTCAAAAACCTCCACCTCGTCGGCGATGAAAAAGGTAAAAATCTCTGGTGCACACGAAAAAGTCCCGATCGAAAGCGAAGGCAGAGGGCGGAGACGAACACTTCCACCTCCAGAAAAATCAATAGTTTTCAGGGTATCCCCTCCCTGAGAGAGCGCAGAGGGCTACCGTCCATTTTCACGGGGCATATGGACATTCCCAGCCTCTCGAAGAGATGCAGGCATAGCTGACACGGGGAAAATTTCAGATGATCTGACCCTCCAGAGGCACAAAACCGCGTGATATCACCCCCCGTGGATGAATAAAAAGATAGAATAAAAATAAAAACAACCCACAGGTCGGATTTAACGAACAAAATTGGTTCATATCGCTAAATCTCGAAAATATTCTGCAAACAAATATACTTTTAAGTAGAGGGGGACACAAATAGAGAAGTAATTCATTCCAAGGGTGATATAGGGGTTGACCAGAACATTTGTGCCGAAAAGAGTGTTTTTTACCTGCGGCGTAGGACGGGATTCCGAGTACCTCGGGTCCTTTGAAATGGCCCTCAGGGCAGCGAAGATCGAGTGTTACAACCTCGTGACAGTCAGTTCCATCCTCCCTCCAAAGTGCCGGATCATCAAACGTGAAGAGGGACTTGCCGACCTCGAACCGGGGAGCGTCGTCTTCACCGTGATGTCCAGGATCGCATCCAACGAACCTCATCGTCGGATCTCAGCATCGGTCGGGGTTGCGATCCCCGAGAATATGGAGAAACAATGGGGATACTTCGCTGAACACCACGCCTTCGGTGACGGGAAGGAAAAAGCAGGGCAGTACGCTGAACACTTAGCATACAATATGTACCAGAGCATCACCGACAAAATTCCCGAAAAAACTCTAAATATCACTGAAAGTGCAGTTGTGGACGAAGACGGCACCTGGACAACGACTATCGCCGCTGCCGTCTTTCTCATGGAGTAGATATGACATCACGCACACGTGCCCACCACACCATCTGCCCGTACTGCAACGAAGAAGTCTACATCGAGGAGCTGGTCGGGGGGAAGTGTCCCCTCTGCGGTGGCACCCTCGAAGACCCGGAGGATGAGATCGAGGTCGAGGACGACGGCATCGAGCGTTCCGACCTTTCGTGGCTCATCTGCCACTACTTCCTCTTTAAGAAACTGGACGAACTCGGCGCGAACCCCCTCCAGATCATGCAGGTGATCCAGAAATTCGACGAGGAGGATCTATTTGAGGAAAGTGCCACAGCAACAAAATCATTTGAAGTCGAAGTCCCGTTCCACCGCCTGGAACGCTATATGCCCAAGCGCTGCACCGCCTGCGGCAAACTCTTTGTCCGGGGCGGAAAAAAAGTGATTGCAGGGGATTCAGGCAAGCCCGGTTTCGCCGTCGCCTACCGCTGCCCCCACTGTGCTCAGTCTCAGTAAGTCCGGGCTATTACCGTTGACGTGCCGGGACGACCGCAGACAATACAGCGTCCCTCGGTCTTTGCGACATGCGGGCTCCGGACCTCGGTGCCAAGGACACTCGCATTCGTCTCTTTTTCGATTTTTTCCGCACACGCCTCGTCGCCGCACCAGTGCACGACGGCGATGCCGGTCCTGACCGCCTCGACCGCTTCCTCGACGCTCTCCGCAGGGACGATGTGGGAGGAGAGGAAGGCCTCCGCCTTCTCCCGCAGGCGCAGGGAGAACGCCGCACAGATCTCCGGGACACGCACGACGATCTCGTCGCGCTTCACCGTCATCTTCTCGCCGTCCCGCGTGGCGACGACAACCGTACCGGCGTCAAGGTCGCGGGGACCGACCTCAATGCGCAGGGGCACACCCCGCATCTCCCAGTGGTAGTATTTCGCACCGGGCCTGAGGTCGCGGTCGTCCACCTTCACCCTGAGGCCCGAGGCTTCGAGTTCGTCCTTCAGGGCCGTTGCCGCCGCCCTGACCTCATCGGCCCGCTTCTTCATGATGATCGGAATGATCACGGCCTGCACCGGCGCCACCTTCGGCGGGAGGACAAGGCCCCTGTCATCGCCGTGGACACCGATCGTCGCCGCGATGCACCGCTCCGAGATGCCGTAGCAGGTCTGGGAGACGTACTGCTTCTCACCGTTTGCGTCTTCGTAGGTGATCTCGTAGGTCTTCGAGAAGTGGTCGCCGAGGTGATGGGCGGTCCCGACCTGGCGAGTCCGGCCGTCCGGCATCAGGGCGTCCACGGCCATCGTGTAGTCGGCGCCGGGGAACTTGTCCCATTCGGGCCGCTTCGAGATGATCACCGGAATGGCGAGGTCGTCGTAGAACTGCGTGTACAGGGAGAGAGCGGTCTCAACCTGAGCCGCGGCCTCCTCCCAGGTCGCATGGGCCGTGTGCGCCTCCTTGAAGGAGGTGATCTCGCGGAGACGGATGAGAGGCCGGGTGTGCTTCGTCTCGTACCTGAAGGTGTTCACGATCTGGTACACCTTGAGGGGCAGGTCGGCGTGTGACCTCACCCAGAGGGAGAACATCGGGTAGATCGCCGTCTCGCTCGTCGGCCGCAGGGCGAGGGGGACGTCGAGTTCGGAGAGACCACCGTGGGTGACCCAGTAGACCTCGTCCTCGAAGCCCTTGATGTGCTCGGCCTCCTTCATGAACTCGGTTTTGGGGATGAGGAGAGGGAAGAGGGCCTCTTCATGGCCGGACCTGTCCAGAAGGTCGCGGAGGATCGCATACGTGTGGCGCCGCAGACCAAAACCGAAGGGGTACCAGACGTACAGGCCCTTGACCGGGTACCTGACGTCCATGATCTCGGCACGCCAGATCACGTCATTATACCAGGCGGAAAAGTCGGATTTCTGGGGGAGTGACCCGCTCTCTTCTTCTTCCATGAAGTAACCTCAAACTACTATTTGTAGGAGTGCGGGCGTTATAAATGCCTCTATAACGGCCGCCACAGCAAGAAGCGGGACGACAACGCGGAGAAAAAGACCCCCCAGGCGGGCGGCGTCGGCCGCGGCGTCACCCTGCCCCCTGGCATCGGCGAGGACGGAACGGGCGAGGGCAAGACCGAGGGCCGCGGCGATGAAGATGGCCGGGAGTTCGAAGACCCCGTGGGGGACAAGACCTGCAATGAGGCCGAGGGGCCCGACCTTCTCCGCGATCTGGTCGGCAAAAAGACCGATCACGAGACCGTTCGAGAAGAGGATGAAGAACGTCAGGAGACCGAAGGTCGCACCGCCGAGGAAGAGGAGGACGCAGGCCTGCAGGTTGTTCAGGAAGATCTTCACGGCGAGCATAAGGGGATTGTCGCCGAGTATCTGGGAGAAGACGCCACCCATGATCGCATCCAGTATCTGGTCTGCCGCCGGGTCCCCGGAGGCGGAGACGCCGTAGCCTGCAACAATGCCGACAGCGAAGATGACGACTGCCCCGACAAGATAGGGGAGGAACTCCCGTCTAGACATAGATCACCATCCTCATCATGTCCCTGATCCCCGGCGCCATTCCGACGACGATCATCGCCAGGACCACAAGGTGCCAGAAGGCCGGGTTTCCCTCCTTCCTGTACATCTCGAGGACATAGATCGCCGGTATGATCACGGCAAGTTTCAGGGGGAACATCGAGAATGCCGTCCCCGTCCACTCGATCAGGTGGGAACCGACGACATGCTGCTCCACATAGGCCATGGGGTGGAGGTCGATCCCGAAACTGGTGGCACTCGCGTCGAGCATGTGACCAGCGATGAGGAGAGTGTACAGCGGGTCGGCGACATACTCCCAGTGGAGGACGTACCTCAGGAATCCCCAGACCGCCGCCGTCGCTACCGCCGCCATCGCCGGGATCGCGACGAGGACGAAGAGGTCGACCCTGGTGTTCACCGCACCCCATGCAAGGAGGAGGACCGCCGTCGCCGCCGACAGGACGATGCCGGTCCACCCGTAGACCTTTATCGAGTCGGCGACGAGGCCCTTCACCTCAAGGATACGGGAGAGGAAGAGGGCGGCGACCGTGATGAAGAAGACCACGAAGAAGATGATAGGCGTGATCAGGAGATAGTGGGCATCGGAGGTGATCATGCCTGTGTCCTCGACGACCCGCAGGAGACCGCCGAGCACGACATAGGGGATCGTCGCGAGGACGAAACGCCTGTCGACCTCAATCTTGAAACGGCGGAGGCCGCGGTACACAAGCCAGACCGAAATGATGAGAATGATGGCGTAGGTGAGCGTATCGACGACCGTGTACGGTTGCCCGTACCTGATCGGATCGATGTAGTATTTGTAGAGGAACTCCCTAATCATCTGTGATCTCAATGGACGGAGAGGATATTAAAGTACTCAGGGAGAAGGTCTTTGACAAGTCCAGATGGATGCAGCTCCCCAGAGACATCCTCATCGGGCATAATGTCCTCAGGGAAATACCCTCGGTCTGCAGGGACCTCTGCTTCGGTTCCCGTGCCCTCCTCCTCGCTGGAGAACACACGATGGGGATTGCAGGAGACGAGATCGTCTCCATCCTTTCGGACACCTGTGAGGTGAAGACCGTCATCGTCGGGTCGAACACCGCCGCCGACATCGCCCGGATCGAGAAGGAAGGCGCCGGCGCCGACTTCATCATCGGCGTCGGCGGCGGACGGGTGATCGACACGGCGAAGATCGTCTCGTACAACCTCGACCGCCAGTTCATCTCCGTCCCGACTGCCGCCGCCCACGATGGCATCGCCTCCTCGCGGGCGAGCATCCCGACCCCCGAGGGGAGCGTCTCCCTGAGCGCCCACCCGCCCATCGCCGTCGTGGCAGACACCGGCATCATCGCCGCCGCACCCCCCCGCCTCCTCGCCGCCGGGTGCGCCGACATCATCTCGAACTACACCGCGATCCTGGACTGGGAACTCGCCCACCGGATCCGGGGCGAACCCCTCTCCGAGTACGCGATGGCCCTCTCGAAGATGACGGCCGAGATCGTCGTGAGAAACGCCGACGTGATCAGCGCCCAGACCGAGGAGAGCGCCTGGATCGTCATGAAGGCCCTGGTTTCATCGGGTGTTGCGATGAGCATCGCCGGGTCGTCCAGGCCCGCAAGCGGCGGCGAGCACAAGTTCTCCCACGCCCTTGACCGGATCGCACCGGGAAAAGCGCTTCACGGCGAACAGTGCGGCGTCGGGGCGATCATCACGATGTACCTCCACGGCGGTGACTGGCGGTGGATACGAGACTCTTTGAAGAGGATCGGGGCGCCGACAACGCCCGCCGGACTCGGGATCGACGACGCAACCGCAGTCAGGGCGATCCTTGAGGCACGCACCATCAGACCGGAGCGCTTCACCATACTGGACATGGGCCTCTCAAAAGAGAGTGCCGAAAGGATTGTCAGGATGCTATACGAGGAGTGATATGATATGGCAGATACAAAACCGAAAGTGACCCTGATAGGGAGATGCCTGGCAGAGAAAGGGCTTGAATTCGTGTACGAAGGGCAGGTGGCGACATGCCAGACCTGCAAACTCCTGAAAGTCTGCCACAACCTTCAGCCGGGAAAAAAATACCAGATCGTTGAGATACGGAAGAACACAGACCAGGACTGCCCTGTCCACCGCGACGGCATCTGCGCCGTCGAAGTGGTCGAGGCGCCGGTCGTCACCCCCATACCGGCAGACCGGGCGATCCTCAACTCGACTGTAAGATACGAACCCCCCTGCACGAAGACCGATTGCCGGAGTTACGCCCTCTGCCACCCCGACGGCATCATCGAGGGGGATAAGTACCTTGTTGCCAAGGTACTCGGCACCGCCCCCGACGTCTGCGAGAAGGGACGGAACCTGAAACTTGTCGAACTCAGACCCGCCTGATCAGGCGTGCTCCGCCACCGCCCAGAGCCGCTGTGCCAGGCCGAGGAGGTGCCCGGTGTGCCTGAAGCCGACGAGCCAGCGGTGCGGTATGGCGGCAAAACCATAACAGGCACCGGCAAGGGCGCCAGCGATCGCCCCCACCGTATCGGCGTCGCCTCCCAGGTTGACCGCCCGCAACATTGTTTTTTCAAAACCGTCGGCACTCATGAAAACGGCGACGGCGCAGTGGGTGGTCTGGACGGCGTCGAGAGAGGGTTTGAGGGGCCAGGCGTGGAAGTTTCCCACCCGTTCAAGCACTTCCGGGTCCTCGCAGTGGTCGAGAGCATGGCAGAAGGCGCGGACCTTCGGCGTCCCCCGGCACATCTCCGAGATCATCAGGTTCACGAAGGCCGAGCACTCCCCGGCGACCGGGTCGTGGTGGGTGAGGGCCGAGCAGGCAAGGCTCATCTCCCGCACGGAGGTGGGAGCATAGTAGATGCCGAGCGGAGGGCCACGCATCACGCTCCCGTTCGTCCTGCTCCCTCCATTATGGATATGCGCAATCCGGGAAGCGTCTTCAGGGCTAAAACCCTCTTTTATCAGGGAGAAGACCATCCGCGAGGTCGGGCCGTAGTACTGCGGCGCCCGATCAAAACCTGCAATAAGGCGGTCTACGAAGTCCTCCGGTGAAAAGCCCCTGCAAAAGACGAGGGACCGGGCCAGGCCCACGGCCTGCAGTGTGTCGTCGGTGAATTCGCCCGGTGTCATGTCATGAATACCTCCGCCGAGCATATTTGTCACGGTTTTTTCCGGCGGCGGGAGGCCTTCGAGGGGCGCACCCAACGCGTCCCCCACTGCCAGTCCTAGAAGTGTCCCTGCTGCGTTCTGGTAGAGGAATATAAAGATCACCAATAAGATATATCAACCGCCGAAAAAATGTATTTTTTGAAGTTAGGTGATTGCGTGCAGAAGGAAGAGTTACTACACTTACACATGTTGTTGATGCACATCAAGAAGTACTACGAGACCACCACAGGTGAGGAGGTCTACACCCCCGACTATGATGTGCTTCACGTCTCCCCGGCCCACATCCACAAGAACAAGATCACTCACAAGAAAGCGATCCTCGCCCTCGGCGAAGACATCGTCCACCAGCTGCGGACAGCCCCACATGTCCACCAGGTGGAGACCATGCACAAAGCGACCACTAATGAGGTCGTAGTGCAAGAACATTAACCGGTATGGACGATGTCGAAATCTGCCGGGAGATAATCTCCCGGATCTCTTCTTTCCCCTGCGGCCCTGCAGACCTCCAGCGGATCAAGATCGAGGTCTGCCGGGAGCACAGTTGTGCGGTGGTCCCGAAGAACTCTGCCATTCTTGCCACCGCAACCCCCGACGAGGCAAAGCGTCTCCGCCGCCTCCTCATGGTCAAGCCGACGCGGACGATCTCGGGCGTCGCACCGGTGGCGGTGATGACCTCGCCGGCGCCCTGTCCGCACGGGAAATGCCTCCCCTGTCCGGGCGGGCCCGACCACCCCTTCCACTCGCCCCAGAGTTATACCGGGCAGGAACCCGCGGCCCTGCGCGGCGCCCAGAACGGCTACGACCCCTACGAGCAGGTACAGGCACGCCTCTCGCAACTCGAAGCCCTCGGCCACCACGTGGACAAGGCCGAACTGATCGTGATGGGCGGGACGATCACGGCGCGGCCGCGGGAGTACCAGGAAGAGTTCGTCACCTCCTGCATCCATGCAATGAACGAGTACGGCACAGGGGCACGGCGCTCTCTCCCGCCGAGGGACGAGGTCTTCGCCGGGAACGAGCGGGCGGCGGTGCGGTGCATCGCCGCCACCTTCGAGACGCGGCCGGACTGGTGCCGGAGAGAGCACATCATGGGCATGCTCGACCTCGGCGTGACAAAGGTGGAACTCGGAGTCCAGCACACCGACGACAGTATCCTCACTTTCAACAGGCGCGGCTGCACGGTGGCAGACGCCGTGGCCGCGAACACGATGCTCCGCAACGCCGGGATCAAGGTCGGTTTCCATATCATGCCGAACCTGCCGGGGAGCGACCTCGACAGGGACAGGGAGATGTTCAGAACCCTCTTCGACGACGAAAGGTTCAGGCCTGACTTCCTGAAGATCTACCCGACTCTTGTGACACCGGGGTCGGAGATCGAGGCGCTCTGGAGACGTGGCGAGTACGCGCCGTACCCCGAGGACGACCTGGTCGGTCTCGTCGCCTATGCCAAGTCCCTCCTCCCGGAGTACGTCCGCCTCCAGCGGGTCCAGCGCGACATCCCGGCAAAACTGATCGTGGCAGGGTCGCACCACTCGAACTTCAGGCAACTCGCGCAGGAACGTCTTCATGCAGAGGGGAAGACATGCCGGTGCATCAGGTGCCGGGAGGCGGGACGGCACCCGGCCGGTGCTGAACCGTCCTTCCGTGACCTCCCGTACCGCTGTTGCAGCGGCGAGGAGCACTTCATCCAGATCGAATCAGGGGACGCCCTCATCGGGTTTGCACGCCTGAGGTACCCGGGCGAGGCCTTCAGGCCTGAACTGGAAGGCGCCGCCCTCCTGCGCGAACTCCACGTGTACGGCATGATGGTCCCGATCGGGGCGGACGGCGATGAGGGAGAGTTCCAGCACCGGAGTTTCGGGAAAGAACTCCTCGCAAGAGCAGAGGAGATGGCGGAGGAAGAGGGATACGAAAAAATCGCCATCAACAGCGGCATCGGGGTCCGCCCGTACTACCGGAGTCAGGACTATGAACGCGAAGGTCCATATATGGTAAAGAGGCTCTAATGAAACCCGCGACCCTCGAATTCGTCCGGCAACGCTTTATGTCCTATTACAGGCAGGGCCACCTCAGTGTACCGCCTGCGCTCGAACAGCGGGAATGGGGGTTCATCTTCTTCGACGCAAAACCCGAGGTACGGATGCGCCGGCACCTCGGTTTCGGGTCGCCGGACGAATGCCTGGAGTACATCAGGTCGATGGTCCCGGCCCATGCCTATTACTCGACGGCATATTACACGAACCCGGCCGCAGGGACGATGGGGGAGAAGGGGTGGACAGGGGCCGACCTCATCTTCGATATCGACGCCGACCACCTCGTCCGCGGCGTGCCCTATGATGCGATGCTCTCCCGCGTAAAGGAAGAGACGGAGAAACTCCTTGATATGCTCACCGGGGAACTCGGATTCTCGGCGCATACTCTCTCTCTTGTCTTCTCCGGAGGGCGGGGCTACCATGTCCACGTGCGTGACCCGCGGGTGAGAACCTGGGAGAGCCGCGAAAGGCGCGAGGTCGTGGACTACCTCTGCGGGACCGGGATCGAACCGCAGGTGCTCTTCGCCTCGGGGGACTGTTCGTCGGGGTGGCAGAGGCGTTTCGCCATCGCACTGAAGAGGTATGCCGACACACTTCTCGCCGGCGGCGAGAAGGCCGCCCTGAAGCATCTCAAGGGGATGAAAGGGGTCGGCGACACCTATGCGGGACGTTTTCTCGGGTTTTTGCAGGGCTTTGGCGGTGAGGGGGTGCGCCCCGCAGACACGATCCTCACATCGCCGGTGATGCAGACAATCCTGTCATCGGAAGGAGGCGAAATGCTCCCTCTCCTGAGAGAGCAGGCGGCCCTGGTCGATGAACCAGTGACGACCGACACGAAACGCCTGATCAGAATGCCGACCTCCCTCCATGGTGGGAGCGGTTTCCGGGTCGTCGAGATGCCGCCCGGCGACCTCGCGGACTTCGATCCCCTCATCGACGCCGTCGTCTTCGGGGAGCGTGAGGTGAAGATAGACCTCGCCTTCCCCCTTACGATGCCGATCCTCGGGAACACCTGGGAACTGAAAAAAGGTACGAACATTGTTCCCGAAGCCCTCGCGGTCTTCCTCTGCTGCCGCGGGATCGCCGAGATAGGAGGTGGGGCATGACAGACTTCCTCAACGACATCCGCCTGATCGTCTGGAACGAGAAAGAGAGCGGCAAACTCTCCGATATACCGGCCGACCTCTTCAGGAACGGAAAGGAGAACCTCGGAGAGATCCGTGCGCACATCAGGGGATGTCCAAATCCGCTCGCCGAGGAGGCGGCCGAACTCCTCGACCAGTACCACAGTACGAGCGAGACGCTCAACACGATCATCAAACTCCGTCTCAAGAAGATCCTCAAACTCGCCGAGGCCCAGATCGAGGAGAGGTACTACGACAAGGAGGAGATGAAGTTGATGCTCCCCCCTGAAAAGGCGATGTTCGAAGCAGTCTGCCGGGAGATCGGTGTCTGCCGCGACACCCTGACGGGAGAATGCAGCGGAGGCGAAGAGGGTGGAGATACGATCGATGTGGCACCCCCGGCAGGAAGCGACACGCCTTTCGAGTTTGGGGACGAAGCCTTCTTCGAGGAAGAGGCCGCACCTCCACCAGAGGCCGTCGAAGAGAAGAAACCTGCAGGGGATATCGCCCTCGTGCTCATGGAACAGGAGATGCCTGCTGCCTTCATGGGGCTCGATGGTCGGACGTACGCCCTGAGGGACGGGGACATCGTCACCCTCCCGAAGGGGAACGCGGACGTCCTCTGCGAGCGCAACATAGCCTTAAATATAAGGCTTATCAAATAATACAGGTATTCGAGAGAATAGGTACGGGATGCAGCCGCGGGAAAAATCTATCGGATCTTTGTTGGTTCGAGATTTCCTGCATGGGAAGGCGTGTCCCGGCACTGTCGAAATGGCCCGTAACCGGGCTGCACAAGATCACGAGGGGCTTATATCATGAAGATGCCAGAAAAGTTCAAGACCTACTGTCCGTTCTGCAGATCGCACGAGGTACACGAGGTTGAGAAGGTAAAGAAGGGCCGCACCAGCGGTCTGCACTGGATCGACCGGCAGAAGGCGCGCAGAGGCAAAGTGGGCAACATGGGCAAGTTCTCCAAGGTGCCCGGCGGCGACAAGCCGACCAAGAAGGTCAACATCAGATACCGCTGCACGAAGTGCGGAAAGGCGCACCTCCGTGCAGGCTGGAGATCAGGTAAATTTGAGATTGCGGAGTGAGAGATATGGTACGTCAGCACCGTGAAAACAGGAGCAAATTCCTCAGGGTTAAGTGCCCGGACTGCGAGAACGAACAGGTGATCTTCGAGAAGGCCAGCACAGTCGTGGACTGCGCGGTCTGCGGGCATGTGCTCGCTGAGCCGACCGGTGGGAAGGCAAAGATCAACGCAGAGATCAAGGCCGAACTCCAGTGAGACCGTCTGATGCACGAACTGAATGAATGGCCGGAAGAGGGCGAACTCGTCGTTTGTACGGTAGAGGACGTCAAGGACTTCGTGGCATTTGTGCGTCTGGACGAATACGAGAACAAGAAAGGGCTCATCCACATCTCCGAGATTGCCACCGGCTGGATCAAGCACATCCGCGACTATGTCAGGGAAGGCCAGAAGATCGTCTGCAAGGTGCTCAATGTCGATTCTGACCGCGGGCATATCGATCTCTCCCTCAAGGACGTGAACGATCACCAGCGGCGGGAGAAGATCCAGGAGTGGAAGAACGAGCAGAAGGCCGAGAAGTGGATCGGTTTTGTCACCGCGGATACCGGCGCCGACCTCCATATGATCAGGGAGACCTTCTATGCAACCTACGGGTTGCTCTACCCTGCCTTTGAGGATATCGTGACGAACGGAGACGCAGCCGTCAGGAAGTACTCGTTCCCGAAGAACGTCACCGATGCCCTGATCACTGTCGCCAACGAGAACGTGAAGATCCCGAAGGTAACGGTCACCGGCACCCTTGTTCTCACCTCGACGAAGCCTGATGGTGTGAACATCATCAGGCGGGCACTCAGGAGTGCACAGCCGAAGATCGACGACGTCGAGATTGAACTCACCTATTTCGGTGCTCCGAATTACCGGGTCAAGGTCACCGCACCGGACTATAAGCGGGCCGAGAAGGCTATCGAGAAGGCCTCGAAGGCTGCAATCGGCGTCATGGAGCGGGCGGGCGACACCGGGAAGTTCGTCAGAAAACAAAAGGCAAAGAGTGCATGAGCGGGCGGATCAGGTATTGCGAGCACGACCGCCGCTATACCCTATTTTTCACCTGCCCGGTCTGCGGGTCGCCGACACGGTCGGCACACCCCGCACGGTATTCACCACAGGACCGGTACGGCGAATACCGGAGGGAGGCAAAGCGATGGATGACATAAATATCGATTTTTTGACGGAAGATGAGGTCAAGGCCGACGTGCTCATCGAAGGACTGCCGGGCATCGGTCAGGTCGGCAAACTTGTCGTCGAGCACATGATCCAGGAACTCGGGGCTGAGAAGATCGTCGACATCACGTCCATCTTCCTCCCGCCTCAGGTGCTCATCGAACCTGGCGGTGGGGTCCGCCTCCCGAACAATGAGATATACCTCTGGAAAAACGACGAAGGGCAATCGATCGCCTTCCTGATCGGTGACTTCCAGAGCACCTCAAACGAGGGGCACTACCTCCTCTGCGAGGCATACCTCGACATCGCCGAGGAACTCGGCGTGAAAAGGGTCTACACTCTCGGGGGCTACGGGGTCGGCCACCTCACCGAAGAACCAAGAGTCCTCGGAGCGGTCAATGACGAGAGTCTTGCCGCGGGGGTCGTCGTCGCCGGCGGTGTCATGACCGGGGACGAACCCGGCGGGATCGTCGGGGCGTCAGGTCTGCTCCTCGGCCTCGCCGCCATGCGGGAGATCGAGGGGGTCTGCCTGATGGGCGAGACACCGGGGTATGTCGTCGACCCGAAGAGCGCCGGTGCAGTCCTTGCCGTCCTCTGCCGTCTCCTCGGGATCACGGTCGACGCCACGCGGCTTGCCGAGCATGCCGCGGAGGTCGAGAAGATCCTGGCAAAGTACGAGGAGATGGAGAAGGGGCGGGAAGAAGAGAACCTGACCTATATAGGATAATTTTTCTCTTTTTTTCGGGGCGTTCATTTCAGGCGGGTCAGGGCGTATCTCAGAGGTGCACGGACTCCATCCAACAGGTGCGTGGTAGTTCACAGAGATATAATCGAACTGCTTTCCACAAAGGCCCCGGTAAACATCAAACACAGTCCGGAGACTGCACACGCTATCTCCGATTTTTTTAAACGGATGTCCCTGATAGGAGTATTGACAACTTCTTTGCCATTTGTTTTGACAATAGCAATGCGGGCGGTGGCGCACATAACCAGTACCTGCCCCATCATCTCCCACAGTCCCGCACGATGCGCAAGATCGAAGATCCTCAGCAACCGGCCGGACAGATCAGGTGCAATGCTTACCACGGTGAAAGACCAGGTGCCGAGGGTTATTGCATTGGTGGCAAATTGCAGTCCGAGGGCAAGATAACCATACGGAATAAACCCATTGTTTCTGTTGGAGAACGCAAACAGGTTCCCGATGACAATAAATACAACGGAGAGGAGGTTGAAGGAAAAAATCTGTACTGTCGATGCGAATAGATTGGTTGACGTTTCAAAGTCCGTAAGAGAATTTTTGCCCATTAAAAACTCTTCAGGCAGCAGATAATAACTGAGAACTGTCAGCGTGAAAAAGAAGGTGAAGTAGAGGACGACCGCCAGTATAATGCGGACGGAAAGTCTTTCATCGACCAGATGCTGTTTGAGTTTTTCGTGGAACATATTTCCTCCATCCATCCAGATTATTTTTGCAAAATAATTGTAGAGGATATACCTGTCATTATAAAAATGATTTGAAAAGATACTCCATCGTACTCCCTTCTTTTCAGATACGTCCCTCCCTGACCAGACGCCCGGAACACCTGCCCTCTCTCCACCGCACCTCCGGCATAGACTAATCCAGATAGACGTCAGAATGATCTGCCGGAACAATGTCAGTCTACGCCGATTTCCACATTCATTCACCCTATTCCATGGCGACCTCCCCCTCCATGACGCCGGAGAGTCTCCTTGCCGGTGCGGCCACGAAGGGGATCGGCGTCCTCGGGAGCGGGGACGCCCTCCACCCTGCATGGCGGAAGGCATGGGAAGAGCACGAGAACAACACCGGCATCGCCGTCCTCCCAACAGCAGAGGTGGAGGGGAAGGGGAGAGTCCACCACCTCATCCTGATGGAGGACTTCTCCGCCTTCGAGGACCTGGCCGCTGTCTTCGCCCCCCACAGCAAGGACATCGCCACAGGGGGGCGGCCGCACGTGCACCTCACCGGCGAGGCGATCGCCGCCGCCGTCCACGACCTCGGCGGTCTTGTCGGTCCGGCCCATGCCTTCACTCCCTGGACCTCCCTCTATGCGGCGCACGACTCGGTGGCGTCGTGCTACGGCGGGGAGAGGATCGACTTCCTGGAACTCGGCCTCTCCGCCGACACCTCGTACGGCGCCGGGATACGGGAACTCGACGGCGTCCCCTTCCTCTCGAACTCGGACGCCCACTCCACCCACCCCACAAAACTCGGCCGGGAGTTCAACGGCCTCGACCTCAGCCGCGTGACGCCGGAGGCCTCCTTCGACGCCGTGCGCCGGGGGAAGATCACCCTCAATGCCGGATTTTTCCCTGAGGAGGGAAAGTACAACAGGACCGCCTGCACCCGGTGCTATATTCCGTACTCCCTGGAGGAGGCCGTGCATCTCGGCTGGACATGCCCCGAGGACGGCGGCCAGATCAAGAAGGGAGTCTCCGACCGGGCGCGGGAACTGGGCGGCGGCGCACCCTCTGAGAGGCCGCCCTATTACCATATCATCCCCCTCGGCGAGATCATCAGGGTCGTCCTCGGCGTCTCCTCGGCAATGACCAAGAAGGTGGAAGCGAGATATTACCACCTGGTTGAGACCTTCGGGACGGAGATCGCCGTCCTCGCCGACGTGCCGGTCGCCGAGATCAGGGAGGCAGACCCGGTCGTAGGGGCGGCTGTCGAGGCCTTCAGGGAGGGGCGGGTGCGCCTCGTTCCCGGAGGTGGCGGGAAGTACGGCACTTTCACCCTCCCCTGATGCGCCGTCCCTGCCAGGGACTCTCTCGCGGGCAACCGGAGAGAGACATTTTCCATCCTATTTTTCTGCCGGAAATGCCCCGGGCTCCTCTGGTCAGGGCTCGATAGTGAGGCACAGCCCACACCGAGAAAAAAGACAGGGCTAAATACGGTCGGCGCGTACCAAATTACTATTACATTAATACAAATAAAATTGATATGGTGACATGACATGCACATCATGGAAGGATTCCTCCCGCCGGCCTGGTGCCTCTTCTGGTTCCTGGTCTCGGCACCGTTCATCGTCTACGGCATGTACCAGTTGCGGATACTGATGCGGGAGAAGAGAGAGGCCCTCCCCCTCCTTGCCGTCGCAGGGGCGTTCGTCTTCGTCCTCTCCTCCCTCAAACTCCCGTCAGTGAGCGGGAGTTGCTCCCACCCGACAGGCACAGGCCTCGGGGCGATCCTCTTCGGCCCCTGCATCACCTCCATCCTCGGCCTGATCGTCCTCCTGTACCAGGCGATCTTCCTCGCGCACGGCGGCCTCTCCACCCTCGGCGCCAACGTCTTCTCCATGGGGATCGCAGGGCCCGTCCTTGCCTGGGCGATCTATAAAGGAGGGCAGAAGGCAGGGCTCAACACCTACCTGACGGTCTTTTTCGCCGCCACCCTCGCCGACCTCTTCACCTATGTGGTGACCTCGGTCCAGCTCGCCCTCGCCTTCCCGGCCGAAGTCGGCGGCATCGCAACATCTTTCGCCGCCTTTGCCGCCGTCTTCGCGGTCACGCAACTGCCCCTCTCCATCATCGAGGGTGCGGTCATCGCTCTCACCTTCAAATACATCATCGACGTCCGCGCCGAGATCCTGGTGAAACTCGGCGTGCTCACCGATGCGGCGGTCGGCCGCCTCAGGGGGGTGGGGGCATGAAGTACGCCATGGAGACCGCCGTCCTCGCGATCGTCCTCCTCTTCGCCGCCTCCATCCTCGTCGTCCTCTCCACCGGCGAACACGAATGGGCCGGGGCCGACGACCAGGCCGAGGACGTCATCAAGGAGATGACAGGTTCGGAGTACGAACCCTGGACGACCCCCGTCTACGAACCGCCGAGCGGCGAGATAGAGTCACTCTTCTTCTCGCTTCAGGCAGCGATCGGGGCCCTCGTCATCGGGTTTTTCTTCGGGTATTATTACCGCGGACGACAGACCAATACCTGAAAAACCCGATTTTTCCGGGCGCTGGTGAAGGGTGGAGAAAACAATGGAGAACATACTGGATGACTATGCCCAGCAGAACGCGTTGCGGGAGACCGGTACGTGGGCAAAACTCCTCCTCGGCGGCGGGGCGATCGCCGCCGCCCTCGTCTCCGCGGGACCCCTCGCCCCGGCCTTCATCGCCGCGTCCATGGCGGCGATCACCGTCGGGATCGCACGCATCCCGGCACGCTTCTACGCCACGCTCCTCACCATACCCCTCTCCTTCGCCGTCCTCTCTGCGGGCGTGATCCTCTTCCTCTCCGGCGGCGGGGAGACAGTCTGGAGCATGCCGTTCGGCGGGATCACCCTCGCCTTCACGACAGGAAGCGTCAACCAGGCCGCCCTCGTCCTCTCCCGGACCTTCGCCGGGATGTGCGCCCTCTTCTTCATCGCCCTCACCACGCCCATGGTCGAGATCTTCACGGTGCTGCGCTCCCTCAGGTTGCCGCCCGAGTTCGTGGACCTCGCCATGCTTATCTACCACTTCATCTTCGTCCTCATCGGCGAGGCGTTGGCCACACGGAATGCGCAGGAGATCAGGCAGGGTTATGCCGGGTTCGGCAACGCCGTCCGGTCCTTCTCGATGCTTGCCGGGACGCTCTTTGTGCGGGCATGGGAAAAGGGCGAAGAACTCATCCTGGCCATGGACGCCCGGTGCTATGACGGCATATTCCCGACCTTCGGCGGAGAGAGAGGTATCTCCCGCAGGGAAGGCGTCGCCGTCGTCGCTTACCTCTCCGTATGCAGTGCGCTCGCCCTCCTCTCCGGCGGGATACAGATATTCTGAGAACGACCATGACAGCAGCAATAGAATTTCAGGACGTGCACTTCGCCTACCCCGACCGTCCCGAGTCCCTGAAAGGGATCGACATCACAATCGGCAGAGGGAGCAAGGTCGCCCTCGTCGGCCCGAATGGTGCGGGCAAGACGACACTTCTCCTGATGTGCAACGGGATGCTCAGGCCGACGAAAGGAAGGGTCCTCGTCAGCGGCAGACCGGTGGCGTACGACACCCGCTCCCTCCGCGAGGTACGAAAGTCGGTCGGCCTTGTCTTCCAGAACTCCGACGCCCAGATCTTCGCCCCGACAGTCTGGCAGGACGTCGCCTTCGGACCGGCGAACCTCGGTATGCCGCAGGAGACGGTGAAAAAGGTCGTCGCCGACGCCCTCCACTATGTCGGACTCTCCGGCTACGAGAAACGCCCGCCCCACCACCTCTCCGGCGGGGAGAAGAAGAGGGTCGCCATCGCAGGGGTGCTCGCGATGGACCCGGAGGTGCTCGTCTTCGACGAACCGACGAGTTCGCTTGACCCCGCCACCTCCGAAGAGGTGATGGACCTCCTCGACGAGATGAACCACGGCGGGAGGACGATCCTCCTCTCGACGCACGACGTCGAACTCGCCTACCGCTGGGCCGACGAGGTCGTGCTGATGGAGGACGGGGCGGTGCTCAGGACCGGGACGCCTGAGGAGATCTTTGCAGACCGCACCGTCCTTGCCAGGGCGCGCCTCAAACCCCCGGCGGTGCTGGACCTCTTCAGGGAACTGCGGGACAGGGGCGTGCTGACCGACACCGCACCGCCGAAGAACGCACTCGCCTTCACCGACCTCGTCGAGCGCCGCATCCGCGGCGGCGTGAGACGCAACGGCCACGGCACCATCTGTCTCAGGGACGTTGCCGGTCCCGACGGCACCGCCGCACTCGCCTGTCTCCTCGGGGGAAGCGCAAAGGTGTGGGTCGGCGCCATGGGGACGAGGGCAAAGAAGGTGGCGCGGGACGAGGGGATCGCCGTCGACTTCACCTACGGCGTCATCGACAAGTGCCTGCTACGCGCCGTGAACGGTGAAGACTCCCTGATCCTGACTTCAGGCGGCATGATCGCTCATACCGTCGAGAGGATAGACGAGTACGCCCGGACAAGCGGCCGGGAGATCGTGGTCAGGCAGGTCTGAGAGGACCGCACACACCTGGAGACCCCAGGGGCAACGTCACCGCACCGCCGGGAAAGAACCCACTATATAATCCCTATCACGGAAATAATCCCTACAATTATGTATATTTTCGGGAGACCGGGAGCAGAAAAGGGAAGATAAGATTAATGGAATGGCGGTATAATACTGAGTACAATGCTTCAAATTCACCGGGAAATATGTGGCTACTGCGGCGCATGTGTTTCGGTCTGCCCGGAAGGGGCCCTCGAACTCGTCGATGCCTACCTGACGGTGGAGGGCGACACCTGCCGCTGCTGCGGCATCTGTACGAAGGCCTGCCCGCTCGGAGCTCTGGAGGTGACCGATGAAGAGTGAATACGATATCCTCGTCGTCGGCGGCGGGCCCGGAGGGGCCATTGCAGCATGGACCGCTGCCAGACTGGGCCTTTCGGTCTGCCTGATCGAGAAGAGGCCGGCAATCGGAGCACCGGTTCGCTGTGCCGAAGGGATCGGCAAGGAACTCCTAAGAAGTTTCATCGAGCCTGACCCCCGCTGGATCTCCGCCGATATCAAAAGGGCACGGATCATCGCCCCGAACCGCACGACCATCACCCTCGACGATAACAGGGCCGGCGCCGAGGTCGGCTATGTCCTTGACAGAAAGATCTTCGACCGAGAACTTGTCTGGCAGGCATCGAAGGCAGGTTCAGACGTCTTTGTGAAGTCCCGCGCCGTCGCCCCGATCATGGAGGACGGCCACATCCGCGGCGCTGTCGTCGAGTGCTGCGGAAAGAGGCAGGAGGTGAAGGCGAAAGTCACCATCGCCGCCGACGGTGTCGAGTCAAAATTCACACGCTGGTGTGGCCTTGACACAACCATCCCCCTGAGCGAGATGATGAGTTGCATCCAGTACCTCGTCACCGATATCGATATTGACCCGAACTCGAACGACTTCTACTTGGGCAACGATGTCGCCCCGCAGGGGTACCTGTGGGTCTTCGCCAAGGGGGAGAGGAGCGCCAATATTGGCATCGGCATCCCGGCGTCGAAGAACAAACCGGAGATGCGGGCGCGGGACTACCTCGACCGGTTCATGCACGAACACTTCCCGGACGGCAAGATCATCGAGTGCATCGTCGGCGGCGACCCGGTCTGCAGACCCCTCCCCTGCACGGTTGCCGACGGCCTGATGATCGTGGGCGATGCAGCACGCGTCGTCGACCCCCTCACCGGCGGTGGTATAGGCAATGCCATGATCACCGGCA
>NZ_CALFSA010000149.1 GCF_937919355.1 uncultured Methanofollis sp.
ACGGCACCCAGGTGGAGAGGGCGTCGGTGCCCGCCGAGATGTACGCCTCCTCTATCCTCTCCACGACCTCCCCCCTGATGCAGGGGATGTCTGAGACCGAGGTGAAGACCGGCCCCTCTTCTCCGAGGGCGGTCACCGCTTCGACGATGTCGGCGACATACCCATGCGCCCCTGCGGCGTAGAGGTCGATCCCCCGGGCCCGGCACCAGTTCCGCGTGTACGGGGTCAGGGGGGAGGAGACGACCATGACCTCGCAACCGGCCGCGGCAAAGGCTTCGATGACATAGGCGATCATCGGCCGCCCGCAGATGGTGACGAGGGGCTTTTCCCCCATATTGAGGCGGGAGCCCTGGCCCCCGGCAAGGATCAGGGCAAGCATGCCGCGAGTGCCTCCACAAGGCGTGTGTTCTCGTCACGCCTCCGCACTGCAACCCTGATCATGTCGGGGAGGCCGAAAGAGGTGCAGTCACGGACAAGGATGTCGTGGGAGAGGAGGAGACGTTCCGTAAGTGCCGGCGCAGGGCAGGGGAGGGGGACCAGGAGATAGTTTGCCGAGGAGGGAAGGGGGGAGAGCCCGAGGTCGCGGAGACGCCCTGCGAGCCATGCACGCTCTATCGCAATGCGCCTCCGGGATTCACCAAGGTCGGCATACCTCTCCAGAGCAGCCAGGGCAAAACTCTCGGCGTAGGCGTTCACCGTCCAGGGGAGGCGGCGCGCCTCGATCCCGGCGACAAGGTCGGGGTCGCCGAAGCCGAAACCGAACCTGAGGCCGGGGACGGCGAAGGACTTGGTGATCGAGCGCGAGACAAACAGTGCGGGGTCCCTGACGTCCGAGACGCTTGCAGTCGGGTCGGCAAGTTCGATGAAGGCCTCGTCGACGAAGAGTCTCTGGCAGTCTTCGAGAGTGTCGAGGGCCGCGAGCACATCCTCGCGCCGGGTGAGCGCACCGTCGGGGTTGTTCGGGTTGCAGAGGAACCTGACGGCCGCACCTGTCGCATCGTCGGTCACCCTCCCACCGCAGAGCCTGACCGCCATCTCATATTCTCCAAAGGTCGGGGGGGTGACCGCCCCGCTCTCGCCGGGTCTGATGGCAGCAGCGCAGAATGCGCGTATCACCTCGACAGACCCGTTCCCCACGGTGATCTCCGTGGGGTCGCGATGGAACACCCGCCCGATCGCCTCTTTCAGGGATTCATATCCGTCATCTGGATAGGACGCAATCACTTCTCCAGGGGAGGAGAAGGGAACATCTGGAGGGAAAGGATTGATGCTTGCGCTAAAATCGAGAATATCCCTTTCTGAATGTCGCCTGTGCCACCTGAGTCTGCCGCCGTGTTCGACCCGACGGGGGTATGTCCCGGACATATTGACAGATATCACGCAAATTTGGCATTCCATGGCATATAAGAATACGCTTTCAAAAAAAATCAATTCAGAATATTTATATACGATAGTCGTGTTAATTCATTCATCTGGTGCAGGATCAGACATACAGCATCCCCCAGTCTGACAAAAGGCAGGTGCATGTCTGACGATTGTCGGGCTATATGAGGTGGAAGATGGAACGGATCACGATCAGACTCCCGAAACAGCAGGTCGATATGCTGCAAAGGCTTGTTGACGGCGGCGAATTTCCCACAGTGTCAGAGGCGGTACGACACGCGGTACGGGAACTCGTCGAAAAGCGTGGAGACCGGGCACTGAGGGAGAGCGACCAGGTGTCATTCAAGGTTTAGGAGGCAAATAATGCAGACAATCATCAACGAGGCAATGAAAAACGCGGAACTTGAAAAGATGCGGAGCCAAGACGGGGCTCTCGGGGACGAAGACGACATGCTCGGCCAGCCGCGCATCGTCATTGTTGGTTGCGGCGGTGCGGGCAACAACACGGTCAACAGGCTCTATCACATGCAGGTCTGTGGAGCCGAGACGATCGCGATCAACACCGACAAGCAGCACCTCGACATGATCCAGGCCGACAAGCGCATCCTCATCGGCAAGTCGCTCACCAAGGGCCTTGGCGCCGGCGGGTTCCCCGACGTCGGCAAGAGGGCGGCAGAGATGGCGCGCCCCACGCTGGAAAAACTCCTCGAAACTGCCGACCTCTGTTTCATCACGGCCGGTATGGGTGGTGGCACCGGCACCGGCGTCGCCCCGGTCGTCGCGCAGATCGCAAAGGAACAGGGCGCCATCGTCGTCGGCATGGTCAGTTACCCCTTCCAGGTCGAGAAGGCGCGCCTGCTCCGCGCCGAGGAAGGTCTCCAGCAGCTCTCCAATAATGCGGACTCCGTGATCGTCCTCGACAACAACCGGCTCATAAAATATGTCCCGAACCTGCCCCTCGGCCAGGCCTTCTCGGTGATGGACCAGCTCATCGCTGAGACCGTGAAGGGCATCTCAGAGACGATCACCCAGCCCTCCCTCATCAACATCGACTACGCAGACGTGCGGGCGATCATGAGCAAGGGCGGGGTCGCCTGTATGCTCGTCGGCGAGAGCAAACAGCAGAACAAGGCCGAGAGCGTCGTCCACGAGTGCCTCTCCCACCCCCTGCTGGACATCGACTACCGCGGCGCCACCGGCAGCCTCATCCACATCACCGGCGGCAGCGACCTCACCCTCCAGGACGCCGAGGAGATCGCAAGTTCCCTCACCTACGAACTCGACCCCCACGCCGACGTCATCTGGGGCGCACGCGTGAACAATGACTTCGAGGGCAAGGTCAGAGTCCTGGCGATCATGACCGGCGTCAAGAGCGCTCAGGTCCTCGGCGGCAGGCAGAGCAACTTCGTCCCTGCAAGCAGGCCCGCCCCGATGCAGACCCAGAGCGGCAGGTCCGAAACTCCCCGGCGGAGTTTCTCCCGCGACCAGCAGAGCGGCCACCTCATAGATTTCATCTGAATCCCCTCTTTTTTTATACGTGCACCATTACCAGACCGTCAATCATGGCCGGTCTGAGTGGTTCTACATCACCCGGCCATGCCCCCGAATACGCCTGATCCTGTGCAGTTTCTGCGAAATGCTTAATACAGAAGATGACGCAAACTATTAGAAATCCTGGTATATCCACCGCGGATCACCACGGTGCAGCAGGTGCGCCGGCATAGCCGGATACACCGAGGGTATAGGAGTTGAATATCATGAACAGCGGTACGACTACAGACATCAGGGAAGCAGTCTCTGGTCTGGACAGCACTTTTGTTGTATCATTTCTATCTGTTTCCTCCCATCCTGCGGGCATTTCCCGTGCATCATCAGACCCGGTGGCCTATACAGCGGTACAGAACTCAAGGATTGGTAAAGCATGTTGGACGAACTGATCGAAAAGAGAAAAAAATTACTTTCCGAGTCTGAACAGCACAAAAACAGGCGCAACGAGCTTAATGCTCTTGCAAGCAGCCATGCCCGCGAGCGGAACCAGCTCAACGCTCAGACCCGTGAGTTTGTCGAGGAGGCCCAGAAGAACAAGGAACTCCGTGACCAGCACAACAACGAAGTTCACCGGCTGAAGGACGAGCGGAACCAGATCAATGCCAAGGCCAACGAGTACTTTGAAGAGATCGAGGCCTTCAAGAAAGACCATTCCGCCTTCCAGAAGAACTCGAGCATCAAGGAACTCCAGCGCCAGATCGAGGCAATGGAATTCCGCCAGCAGACCGAGGTCTTCACCACCGACAAGGAACGGGAGCTGATCGACAAGATCAAGCATATGAAGGCCACCATCAAGGAGCAGGAGGACGAGCTTGAGCAGAACAAGGACCTCAAGACCAAACTCCAGAACGCTCGCGACCTTCGCAAGCAGGCCTCGGACGTCCATGACAAGGTGACCGAGGTTGCCGAACTCGCTCAGAATCACCATGACCTGATGGTTGAGTTCTACCGCAAGGCCGACCAGTCCCGCGAGGCCGCCGACGCAGAGCACAAGGCCTTTGTCGAGGCGCAGGAAGCCGCTGATGAGGAGCACAAGGCCTTCATCACGTGCCAGAAGGAACTCCGCGACTACGATAAGGTCATCTCCGGTCTCCGCAACAAGAAGAGGAAGACAAAGGTCACCAAGGAGCAGCGCGAGGTCAGGCAGGAAGCCGAGCGCATCTTCCAGCTCTTCAAGGGCGGGGAGAAACTCACGACCGAGGACATCCTCCTTCTCCAGCGGTCAAAACTCCTTTAATACCTTTTTTTGTGTGCGCAACCATTTATTAGTTTGAGAGTAACTTTCTAATTAGATGGCTGAGGGCACTACACTGATCCTGTGCATCGACCGGGACGACGACCTGGGGTACAAGGCAGGGTTCGCAAGTCCGGTGGTCGGACGTGAGGCATGCCTGAACGCAGCTCAAGCGCTCGCTCTCGCCGATCCCGAAGATTCCGACGTCAACGCTATTTTTCAGGCGGTAAAAACCCATGACGAACTGAGAGGGCGGGGAGAAGAGGTCGAAGTTGCCATCCTCACCGGAAACCACATGCACATGATCGAAGGCGACCGGAAGATCGGCGACGACCTTGACGACGTGATCGCGCAGTCTGATGCAGACGCGTGCGTCCTCATCTCCGACGGTGCAGAAGACGAGTACATCCTCCCGATCGTCCAGTCCAGGCTCACAGTGACGAGCATCAGGAGGGTGGTCGTCACCCAGATGCCGAACCTCGAAGGAACCTACTATATCATCAAAAAACTCCTCGACGACCCGAAGGTCTCCCGGATAGTCCTGGTCCCTCTCGGCCTTGCGATGCTCATCTACGCCACCGCGTATCTGATCGGTTACCCCGAGGGAGCGACGATCGTCGTCGTGGGCGCACTTGGCATTTATCTCCTCTTCAAAGGTCTTGGTTTCGATGAGTTCTTCAGTTACCTGATCAACTCCCTGCATGTCGCACTGCGCAGGGGCAGGATCACCTTCGTATCCTATATTGCGGCGATCCTCTTTTTCATCGTCGGGATCATCCTCGGACTGTACAGTCTGCTCGTCTATTACACCGAGGAGGGGATACTGCTCTACCTGCTGACCTTCTTCTACGGTGCGATCGGGTGGTTCACTGCGGCAGGGCTCATCGCCTCGGTCGGGAGGATCATCGACGTCTACATGAACGAGATCGAAGATCTCGGCAGGGTGATCGTCCTCCCCTTCTTCGTCTGCGCCATCGGCGTCATCGTGTACGGCACGAGCATCTACATGCTCTCCCTCTCGCACATTGAAAAGTTCCCGTACCCTGAGTTTAACGGGCTCAATATCGCAATGTACGCCATGATCGGGGGCCTGTTCCTCGCCTTCGTCGGGGTCTACCTCCAGTCTCTTGTCAACCGCTGGATCGAGAAAAAAGAAGAGAAGCGTGCGATTACACACTGAAGTAATCGCTCTTCATTCATTTTTCCTGCACAGCAGTCATGGGTGTGCAGGGTCTCTCATCTCGGCGGAGGACGAGGCTCCCTGTTTTCACAGCCACACTGTCGCCCTCCTTGCAGGAGACGGTCCAGGTGTAGGTGCCCGGGCCCTCAGGCTCCAGCCAGAAGACCATCTCACGTCTCTGTGAGTCGTCGAGGAGCGGTATGTCATAGAAGTGGCAGTCATTCTTCCGGTCGCCGGGGAAGTCCACCCTGAACTCCGCCCTCTGCAGGAGCACGTCCGCGGCGTCCTGATACTTCGCACCCCACCCACCACGATATCGTAGCGCTCGCCCGGACAGTAGGCACGGGTGTAGTAGGTGCGGGCGGACGCAGAGCAGGCGGTGCCGCCGGTCTCATTGACCTGGAGGAGTCCGCCGTCGAGTTCCACACACGTGAACCTCTGCAGGGAGAAGTCGGCCCGGTCGACGCCGAGGACTGCACCATCAGGTCCACAGGCTACTGCCGTGAAGGAGTGCGGTCCCAGGACAGGGATCACCCCATGTTCATTGTCGAGGTACCCGTCGACCGGTCGACCTCCTCTGGGCGGTCGAGACGGTAGGAGAGCGGGACGGGCACAGAGACGAAGCGGATCACAGGGTCTTCACCCGGTTTGGCTCTCCAGGGTATGACGGTGCCGCTGCCCGACACACCCGGCGGCACGACCCCCGCCCCTTCACCCCTGGTCGTTGCAACGGCCTTCGCCCCTCCCGGGCCGTAGGCGACCGCCTGCACGACATGGGGGCCTTCCGGGAGGGTGACCGCCCCGGACGGGAGCACGCCGAGGCTGGTCCCGTCGACGATCACCTCGACAGGCACATCGTCAGGGGAGGTGAAGGTCACCGTCCCGTTCTCGACCCTGAGATCGATCTCTGGCTTATCGTCGGCTTTGTCGATCCCGGCGACCGTCAGGGCGACGATTCCTGCGCACTCCGCGGCAAGGGTATAGTTGAGCCTTTCAGGTCGGTCGTCGGGGTATGCATGATAGGATAACTGTCCCGCTCGTAGATCAGGAGCGCCGGGATCATGGCGGCACGGAACGCATGAGCGTCCCCTTTTGCCGCGTCCAGCAACTGCACCGGCTTTTCCTCGATGCATGCCGATGGCGGGAGCGCTTTGAGGACCCACCGGTGCTGGGGGAGCGTCGTGACCAGCAGACGGTTTCCGGAAGCCACGCAGTCGAGGTTTATCGCCACGACTATCCGGTCGTGGAGGTCAGGGTTGTCGGCCAGCCACCTCGCCGCCGAAGGCGATGAAGTAGACCGTCCGGTTCAGGGGAGTGGCTTTGAGGAGACGGGCGACTTCGAGCATCGTCGCCACGCCCGCGGCGTTGTCGTCGGCACCGGGCGTCCCCGAGACAGTGTCGTAGTGTGCACAGACGACAACGATCTGGTCGGTCAGTCCTTCCCTGACGCCGATAATATTTGAGGAGAGACTGAGCGGCGGGTCAAAGTAGCAGTTGGTATACGCAAACCGCCCAGTACTGACCGAGAGCCCCCGTTCTTCCATCGCCCTTGCGATATAGGTCGCCGCCGCCACCCGCTCATCAGATCCCAGAGCACGTTCAAAACCGCAGAGGTCACGGGTCACGTCCTCGATCCTCGCAGGGTCGGCCGTTGGTCTGCTGAGGGCGGTCAACCGGCGCGATCGCGGCAAGCACGGTCAGGAGCACCGCGGCGACCTTCTGTATCGATGTCTGTGTCACGGTTCTGCCTCGTTATTTGCGGGCACCCCGGACGCGGCCGGCGTCCTGATTGAAAGTGCCCTGTCGCCTTATGTGATCTCCGGATCTGTGTGCCACGTATCGACCATACCGTCGCCTGCACGGTATCGATCACCTTCGGGATGGCAAGCAACACGTTTGAGCAGACAGCACCGCCGGAAAAAAAGAATCTTAAAAAGAGGAAATTGAAGCCTTAGACCTTGAAATATCCAATGCCTTCAGGGAAGACCGAAGTGTTCTCGAACTCCCGCCTGTCCTGCGGCGAGGCCACGACCAGGGACGGGATCTTCACCGGGAACTCGTGTTCGGGGAACCAGAACGTCCCGCGGCCGTAGTCCAGGCCGACACCTGGGACGCTCAGGACGGCATGGTCCATCGTGATCTCGTCGATGGTCGCATCCTCGAAGTTTACGACATCAAGCACCTTCTCGCGGAGGTCGCTCATGCCAAGGAGGTGGACGAGGACCTGGACCCCGTCGTCAATGGTATAGGTGACATTGACGGTTGCGTTGTGATTATTGAGCTGGATCTCGACACTCTGAACCGTGAGATAACTGTACCTGTTATCGTCGTCGGCCGCCACGACAGGCACGACGATGACGAGGAGAAGGAGGAGCATCGCAAGGCCGTGCGTCAGGACTTTCATACAATAGGATCTTGAAACAGGATCATATATGCTTTCTGGTCCGGGAAAAAAGGGAGTAATTCAATTCATTTTGGGTTTTGCGAGAGAATAATCTCGATACTGGACACATTTGTCTTGCCCGTGTCCGTATCGATCATCTCTGTCGAGGTGAGGATCTCCTTTTTGTTTACGCCTTCCAGGAACCGGTTGATTGCGATCTCGGCCGTGTCGACAGCCCGGGAGATAGCCTTACCCCGCGCCTTGATGGCCACTTCCTCCGCGCCGTTGTTGAACTGTGTCACAACTGCAAGTACATAGTTCATGACCGGCTTGTTTCCAACGAATACTGTGTTGTCTTTTAACATAGTCCACCTCTGCTCATGGTCTATCAGAGATACTTCTCCTTATAGATTAACTCAGCGTTTAGTACCGACGCCCCGGCAGCCCCGCGAATGGTGTTGTGGCCGAGAGCGGAAAAACGAAGCCCTTCCCGCAGCCTTCCAACCGAAACAGTCATGCCTTTGCCACGGTTGCGGTCAAGCCTCGCCTGCGGGCGGTCTGGCCGGTCCAGGTACTCGATTGAATATGGCGGCTGGGTCGGGAGGCCGGAGAACGGAGCCCTGTACTCCTGGTATGCCTTCCTGACCTCGTCGAGCGGGCGGTCGACGTCCACCCAGACCGAGAGGGTGTGGCCGTCGATGACAGGCACGCGGTTGCAGCAGGCACTCACCGAGAATGAGGCCGGTTCCACTTCAGAACCGTTGAAGGTACCCATGATCTTCTTCGGTTCGCTGGATATCTTCTCCTCCTCCCCCTTGATGTAGGGGATGACGTTGTCATAGATCGCCATGCCGGCCACACCCTCGAAACCGGCGCCTGAGATCGCCTGCATCGTGGCGACGAAGACCTTTGAAAAGTTGAATTGCCGCAGGGGCTCGAGGGCGAGGGTGAGCATGATCGTCGAGCAGTTCGGGTTGGTGACGATAAAACCGTCACGCCCGTGGTCGTGCTGGAGATCGATCATGCCCAGGTGGTCGGGGTTCACCTCGGCGATGACCAGCGGAACATCAGGGTCCATCCGGTGCGAACTGGCATTGGAACAGACGCCGATGCCTGCCGCCGCAACCTCCTCTTCGATACCCTTCGCGATATCTGCAGGCAGGGCAGAGAAGACAAGATCGCAGTCGCGGACCGCCTCGACCGTGGTCGGGCTGACAGTAATATCTGCAGCAGAATCAGGGAAAGGCACATCCAGTCGCCAGTTGACGGCGTCGCCGTACCGCTTTCCGGCACTGCGCTCTGAAGCCGTCAGGGTCTGGAGGTTGAACCAGGGATGATCTGAGAGCAACTGTACAAACCTCTGGCCGACGGCCCCGGTAGCGCCGAGAACTCCAACATTTATCATAGGTAACTCTACCTATATGTAACGCTTTATTAAAAGATTACTTTTCCTCTTCTAACCGCCTCCTTTTTCAGTACCACGAAAGGAGATGGCAAAAAAATACTTCCCCTTGATTGCGAGGGAGGGGATCGGGTGCCAGACTGAAATGCGAGTCATTCCCGGAAATGTAGACGTAGAGAAACAAGAAGGAGAAAGAAAATAATTGGGGATATTTATTCCATGTGGATGGCGCCTGCAGGGCAGACATCAGCACAGGTGCCGCAGTCGGTGCAGGTATCCTTGTTCACGACAGCGATACCGTCTTCCATTGAGATCGCCTCAGACGGGCACTCGTCCACACAGGTTTCACAACCGACGCAGAGATCGGGGTCAACAACTGCAACCATGGTAATTACTCCTCTCTACTATTTTGTAAAAATAGAGAAATATCTTTCGATTATACCTGTCTCAGGGCAACCCGAGGACGTCTGCCATCGAATAGATACGCGGGGCCTTTCCCTTCACCCATGACGCCGCCCTGACGGCACCGCTCGCAAAGACCGCACGGTCATAGGCACGGTGCGAGAGTTCGATAACCTCGTAGTTCCCGGCAAAGAGGACGGCATGGTCGCCGACGATGTCGCCGCCCCTGATCACGTGGACACCGATCTCGTCTTTCCTTTCGGTCATTCCCTCGCGGCCGTACTGGTGGGGGCGGGGGCCGAGTTCCTCGTCGAGGATGCTGAGGATCGTCTTTGCAGTCCCGCTCGGTGCGTCCTTCTTGTAGCGGTGGTGCGCCTCCGTCACCTCGACATCATATCCCTCGTTGAGGAGATGGGCGGCTTCCCTGATCAGGCGCCAGAAGATGTTCACGCCGACGGAGAAGTTGCTGGAGATGACGGCAGGAACATGCCCCTCGACCGCCGTCCTGATCTCCTCCTGCTGTTCGGGTGTGAAACCGGTCGTGCCGACGATGAGGGCCACGCCGTTGTCGGCGGCGGCCTTGATGTTTGTAACGGCGGCGTGTGCCACGGTGAAGTCGATGAGGACGTCGGGCTTTGTCGCCTTCAGGAAGGCGTCGATGTTTTTCGCTTCGACGACGGGCGCACCATAGAAGGTCCCGGCATGGACGTCGATGCCGCCGACCAGTTCGAGATCAGGGGACTCGGAGACGAGGCGGCCGAGGATCGTGCCCATCCGCCCGAGGGCGCCCGATATGACAACTCTAATCATAGGCCCTGAGCACCTCCGCAAGTTTTTCGGTCTTTGCAGGGTCGAGTTCGTCGAGAGGGAGTCTGACCGGTCCGGCAGCCATGCCGCGGAGTTCGGCGGCCTTTTTCACCGGGATCGGGTTTGTATCGATGAACATCGCCCTGGTGAGGGGTGCCATGCGATAGTGGAGGCGACGCGCTTCTTCGAGGTCGCCCTTCTTCACGGCCTCGTACATCCTGACCATCAGTGCCGGTTCGATATTTGCGGTGACGGAGATCACGCCGCTCCCCCCGAGAGCGAGGATCGGGAGGGTCAGGGCGTCGTCGCCGGAGAGCACCTTGAAGTCCTTGTCCTGTGTGTCTTCAAGGATCCGCGAGACCTGCTCGAGGTCCCCGCTCGCCTCCTTGATGCCGACGATGTTCGGGTTGTCGGCAAGTTCGACGACAAGGTCGGGCTGGAGGTTCTGGCCGGTCCTGCCGGGGACGTTATAGAGGACGACCGGGATGTCGAGCGCTGCAAGGGCGGAAAAATGTTTCACAAGGCCCGACCTGTTCGGCTTGTTGTAGTACGGGCTGATGACCAGGGCACCGTCGGCACCGAGGTTCCGCGCCGCTTTCGTGAACCTGACGGCCTCGGCGGTGTTGTTCGACCCGGTCCCGGCAAGCACAGGCACCCGGCCATTCACCACATCGACCGTTGTCTCGATCACTTTCTCGTGCTCTTCGAAAGTGAGAGTTGCAGATTCGCCGGTCGACCCGCAGGGGACAACCCCGTGGACGCCCTGAGCTATCAGGAACTCAATATTCGAGCGGAGCCCCTCAAGATCAAGGTGGTGATCCGGGGTCCGCGCAAAAGGGGTAATGACTGCTGGAAACACTCCCTCAAACATGAGGTAGTGTTTACGCAGGTACTCTTTTAGTATTTTGCTTTCTCGTGATGTATCCGCTGACCCTGTTCCGCACGCGCTTCGATTCGATGATCGAAACTTCGGTAACGATCTGCTTGTTCTCCGAGAAGTCGCCGGTAAAGCGACCGGCGTTCTTGGCCATAAGCTCGTTACCAAGGCTCTTGATATATGTCGGCTTTATTCCCATTCGCACCTATCCCTGAAATTTGTATTTTTAATGCGTCTTGACAGTTTAAGAATATTGCGTGTGATCTCGTCCGGGTTCTCACCAAGGATCCTGATCATTGGTTCCTTCCCGACAGACCCACGGTCATAGATCACGTCAGGGACGCCGGTCTTGCAGCACGAGGCGACGCCCCAGTCCATCGTCCTGATACC
Organism: uncultured Methanofollis sp.; assembly: GCF_937919355.1. Lineage (GTDB taxonomy): Archaea > Halobacteriota > Methanomicrobia > Methanomicrobiales > Methanofollaceae > Methanofollis. The sequence continues at coordinate 11,607 of NZ_CALFSA010000149.1, forward strand.
GGGGGGTTCCTGGTCGCGGTCGAAGTACCTGATGTCGAGCATCATCTCCTCCAGTTCGTGGAGGATGGGTTCGGCAAACCTGATATTTGCCGCCGCCCGCACCCGGCGGTCATACCGCATCGCCGTCAGGACGATCCGCGCCACATGGTCGCTCGCACCGAAGGCGACCTCCCCGACAGGGTGGACCGCATCCCCGAGACGGACGATCCGGCCCTGCACCGCCGCGACGTCTTCTGGCTCGCGCGCCTTTTCCAGGGCATAGGCGATGTTCATGCCGACTTCAGGGAGGAGACGGGGGTCCATCCCCTCGCGCAACTGGTCGACGGCCGCAGAGAGGGCCCGGATCACCCGGTCCCGTTCTTCCTGGCTCATGGCAGATCCACTCGCACCGCAGGGAGATAATCCTAACGCAGGTCGAGTTCGTCTTTCCGTGCGACAAGCGAGGCGATGGCGATGCGGTAGAACTCCTCTGGATCTATGAGGCCATTCACCGCGGCGATCCTTTCCCTCGCACACCCGGCGGCAAAGGTCTTCTCCTTCAGTTTTTTCTTCACGGTCTTCGGGGTGACCCCGGTGATCGCTCCCCCTTTGACGCGTGCGCAGGCGATGAGAAATCCGCTGATGCTGTCTGCCGACTGGAGGGCGATGTCGATTTTTTCGGTGTACGGCCCGTAGAGGGTATGGTTGTGCCGCTCTACAGCGAGGCAGACCTCCTCGGGGAGCCCCTCCTCCCTGAGGAGGGTGGCGCCCTCGACACCGTGCCTGCTCATGTCGCCCCCGACGGCCTCGTAGTCGATGTCGTGGAGGATGCCGGTCACCTCCCAGAGGTCGGCGTCCTCCCCGAAGGCGTCGGCAAGGCCGCGGAGGACCGCCGCCGTGGCAATGCAGTGCATGCGAAGCGAGTCTGACCTCACGTGCCGGCCGAGGAGGGCCAGCGCTTCCTGCCTGTCCATGGGGGGGAGGTGTGCCTCCTGGCCGGAAAAAGGTGGCGGAGAAGAAGAGATATAGGGGGAAAGGGAAAACAGGTGAGTATTATGGACGCACGTATACTGGATGTGCTGACCGGAGCGGCAAGTCTGCTCGTCTTCATCGTCCTTCTCATCGCCCTGCCCGGCCTTATGCCCGGCAATACGGGGATCGCCTATATCATTGCCATTGCACTCTTCCTCGTTACGATGAGCGGTGCGGGCTATATCATCAACGAGAAGATTTCCTGACCGAATACTGATTTTGCCTCTTTTTCCATTTGTAATACGAGAGGGGGTGACTCACCTTCTCGCAGGTCTCGTCGCGGCGGACGCAGAGGCCGTGCGTCCGCATCGTCGCGCAGGAAGGTGCGGTGTACTCGGTCCCTGACCGGCCAGATATGTGCTCCACCTGGTACATTGTCATCGAGAGGTCGAAGTCGGGCGCCCTCTGGAAGACCTCGACGATCTGGGTCGTCGACAACCCGATATTGTTGAGGAAGGCGGTGAGGGCGAACCTGCCGACATGGGGGAGGTTTGTCCCGGCGGTGACCGCCCGGATCAAGGCCGCAATGCAGGGCGGGAAGGAGGACTCGTCGACCTCGCCGAACTCCTCGAGGGTGCGTTGCTGAATGGCGGCGCTGACCTCATGTGTATAAGGCTGGAAGATCCTGCAGATATCGTCCGGGACGGTAAGGGGGAGTCTCTCCCTGATGATCGCCCGCATCCGCTCTTCGACCAGTTCTTGCATTTCCTCAGGCTGGAGGTGGACCTGGCCGTTTTCGACATGCCGGTTGACGAGACGCCAGCGCTCGTCATTGAGATGACTGATCAGGCCGACATAGGTGATCACCGGCATGGTGGGCTGTTCAAGGTCGATCCCGACCTTTTCGGCGATCCCGACCATGCGGCTCCTCTCCTCCCGCACGAACCACGAGTATGCGCGCCGTGCCTCGAACTGGGAGAGGCGGTCGATGAGTACCCGGTCGTTGATGCAGGAGACGAGCATCCGTGCAAGGACATAGGTGTAGATGTCCTCCTTTGCGTCCCTGCCATAGATCCCGCACTCTACGGGGTTTTTCTGGGCAAGCGTGTCCTGAACCCGCCTGCTGGCGTGTTCAAGGAGGGACTTTCCCAGTTCTGACCTGAGGATCAGGTCGAGGGTGCCGGACTCGTTCCTGACGTAGTCCTGCGCCTCCTCTAAAAAAGGATATCTGGCCAGGTCCTGGACATCAACCATGGTCAGTCAGCTTCGATGCGCGGGGCGAGCAGGTACTCGACGTGCCCCTTCCCGCCGGCGAGGTCGAAGACGAACTTCACCGGGTGGTCGATGCCGAGGGCGACAACGACCTTCTCGGCGCGGCCAATCGCCTTGCCCATGTCCTTGAGGTAGTCGAGAGAGAAGAGCGAGCGCGCTTCCACGGACTGGAGAGAGATGAGCTGGTCGCGCCCGAGTTCCAGTTTGATGTGGTCGGTGTCGCCTTCGGCTATCATGTAAAACATCTCTGCCTTCGGGTCGATGCCGAGGGCAATCTTGTCTGAGATGACGTCCGCGGCCTTGATCGCGGTGGAGAGCGCACTGCCGGCGAGTTCGACCTTGCCGGGGAGTTCAATAGCCGGGGGATTGGGGTCTTTCCTGATAGTGTTGATATCGAGGAGGGTGACCGAATACTGGTAACTCCCGAATGCAAGTTCCAGCCTGCGGCTGCCCTCTGGAAGGTTCAGAGATAAAATATCGCCTTTCCCCATCATCCCGAGGATATTTTTCATCTTTGCAATATCGATCCCGAGTTCGTCGGGAGTCGCTTCATAGGTTTCGAAGGCGTCCTTGCCGAGGTCCAGAGAGACCATGGCGACATTTGCAGTGTCGACGGCGCAGGTTCTCACCCCGTTTCCATCAATGTGGAGCCGGCATTCGGTCACCAGCGCGGCCAAGGCGTCGATAGACTCCCTGAAGGTATCTGCATCAATCGTTGCTTTTAACATTACAAACCCCTTATAAGACTCTATTATACATTATATCATGATATTTTTTATTCTATCCGGTATCCCATCAGAGCCCTGAGGAGACGAGGCAAAAGAACCATGACATCACAGTGGACGCGGGACAAATACTACATCCGGGCAATGAAGGAGGGCTTCAGGGCACGGGCCGCCTACAAATTGCTGGAAATCCAGAAGAGACACGCAGTCATAAGGGACGACGACAATGTCGTCGACCTCGGGGCCGCGCCGGGCAGCTGGCTGCAGGTGCTGCGGACGATCACGCACGGGGCGATCATCGGCGTCGACCTCAACGCGATCGCACCGATGGAGGGAGTGAAGACGGTTGTCGGTGACTTCACCACGCCGGAGGTGCAGGAAGAGGTCCGCGGACTCGCCGGGGGGATTGTCTCGGTCGTGACCTGTGATGCCTCGCCGAAGCTCTCCGGGGCGACGAGTTACGACCAGGCGCGGGCGATCGGCCTCGGCGAGGACGCCCTCGCTTTTGCGGTCACGATCCTGAAGAATGGGGGGAACTTTGTCTGCAAGTCTTTCCAGGGAGAGGACTTCCCCGAACTCCTCGCCGAGGCGAAGAAGCACTTCCTCTCTGTGCGCACGTTCAGGCCTGCGGCGTCCCGGCGCGGGAGCAAAGAGATATACATCGTCGCCAAGAACTTCAGGAGGCATATGGATGGTGTTGAAGGATAGGTTCGGCCGTCCGGTGACGAACCTGCGGATCAGCCTCACGCCACGCTGCAACCTGGACTGCATCTACTGCCATGCCGAGGGCGAGGTGAAGCCGCGCGAGGAACTGAGCCTGGAGGAGGTCAGGGAGATCCTCAAGGTTGCGGAGAAGATAGGGGTCAGGAGCGTGAAGTTCACGGGAGGCGAGCCCCTGCTCAGGAAAGACATCCTGGACATTGTCAGGGCCGTGCCGGACGGGATCGAGTCGTCGATGACGACAAATGGCACTCTCCTCCCCGGCCTCGCCCGCGACCTGAAGGAGGCCGGGCTTGCGCGGGTGAATGTGAGCCTCGACACTCTCAGGCACGATAGGTACCGCCAGATCACCAAAAAAGACCTCCTCAACCGCGTGCTCGACGGGATCGGTGAGGCGCTCGACGCCGGCCTGACGCCGGTGAAGTTGAACACCGTCGTCCTGAAGGGGCTGAACGAGGACGAGATCAAGGACTTCTTCGCTTTCACCCGGCAACACGACAGCCTGATCCTCCAGCTCATCGAGTTGATGGAGTTCAACAACTGCACGATGCACGGCGATGTGGACCGTCTCGAAAAAGAGATTGCACAGAACTCGACCGAGATCCTGACGCGGCGCATGCACCACAGGAAGAAGTACTGCGTGGACGGTGCGGAGGTTGAGGTGGTGCGGCCTCTCCACAACACCGAGTTCTGCGCCTACTGCAACCGCCTGCGTGTGACCTCCGACGGCTACCTCAAGCCCTGTCTCCTGCGGACCGACAACCACGTCGATATCCGGGGGAAGAAGGGGGAGGAACTGGAGGCACTTTTCGAGAAGGCGGTGCAGAACAGGGAACCGTTCTTTAAATAACTTTTTTCGGGTCTCATTTCTTCTGGACTGTGCAGGGAAGGTATTTGATCGGCATCGGCCTCCGGAAGCCAGGTCCGCAGGCCATTCTTTCCGGCCGCCCGCACACGGAGCACCGGCCGGCAGATGCCAGAATACAATGGTTTTTAGTATGGACGGGCAAATTGCTCTGTATGATGAATGAACTTCTGGAAGATGAGCACTTCAGGGCCCTGCTAAAATACTATGAGAAGTCCCTCATACTGGAGGACCCGAGCGACTTCCACCCGACCCTGTCTTTCTATTTCATGGATGCCCTGGCGCATGTCGAGTACACGCTGAGCAACTATGTCTTCAACTACCAGTCGCCGAAGATCATGATGCACCGCGAGTACCTCCGCTGGCGGCTTGACGAGGAGAAGACAGGAGACCGTGCCCTCTTCCCCGGCTTTGTCATGTGGCTGAAGGAGAACCACCCGGAAAACTTCCAGAAACTCCCGATGGTCTGGAAGGGCATATACGATGAGGCAAACCCGGCGTGTTACCGGAGTTTCAGGATCGTCCTTGACCCGGAGAGCAAGAAACCTGTGCCTGCGGCGTTCTTCTCCGACGCCATCGACGAGTTCTTCTCCAGGCCGTTCTTCAACAGCATCTACAACGGCGGATCTCTTGCAAACCTCTTCGAAGAATACAAAAAAAGCGTGAGCGCCTGAGACCATGGACGTTGCCGCTCTCTGCAGGGACCTTGTCGGGATCAGGAGTGAGAACCCCCCCGGCGATACCCGCGATATCGCGGAGTATATCCACACATTCATGCTGGAGAGCGGGATCGAGAACGTCGTCGTCTCACGGGACGGGAAGCGGTGCAACCTGATCGCACCCGGCCAGAACCCGAACCTCCTCCTCGTCGGTCACCTCGACGTCGTCCCGGCCATCCCGACGGGGTGGCGTCATCCTCCTTTCGAGGGCGTCGAGGAGGGAGGGTACATCTGGGGGCGGGGGTCCAGCGACATGAAAGGGGGATGTGCGTCCCTCCTCACTGCCCTCAGGCGTGTTGCCGACGAAGGAGACGCACCGTCCTGTCAGGTCGTCTTTGTCTGCGACGAGGAGACCGGAGGGTGCCACGGCATGGAGTACCTCCTTGCAAAGGGGGTGCTGCGCCCCTGCGACACCCTCATCGCCGAACCGACGCCGCGCCTCTCCCCCTGCATCGGACAGAAAGGTCTGGCACGGTTGTCTCTCTCCTTTTCAGGTGAACCCGGGCACAGTTCCCTGTACCCGGAAGTCGGGAGGAGCGCGATCATGGAGGCACACGCGCTCATCTCTTTTCTCCAGGAACTCCACAGAAGGGAGTACCCGGTGAGCGGCGAGATGGAGGAGATCATTGCACAATCGTCAGAGGTGCTCGAAGGGATCTTCGGGACGCAGGGGCTTGACCGGGTCCTGCACCGGGTGATGTTCAATCCGGGCGTCATCTCAGGGGGAGAGAAGGCAAATATCGTTGCCGAGCGCTGCGACCTCGACCTTGACCTGCGCATCCCGTGGGGGTGCACGACCGGGGAGATCGTCTCCGAGATCGCATCGCATGCGCCTGCGGCTGACCTGAAGGTGAACTCGGTTTCTGAACCATCCTTTACGCCGCCCTTCGCCACGATCGCCACGCGTGTCTCGGCCGGGATCAGGCGCGTGTACGGGGAGGAGGTCGTCCCGATCTTCCAGTGGGCGGCAAGTGATGCCCGGCACCTGAGAAAGGCAGGTTTCCCGACTGTGGAGTACGGCCCCGGAGAGATAAAAACGATACATGGTATCAACGAGAGGGTCTCAATTGACTCGCTCAGGTGCGCCGAAGAGATATACCACGGTATAATTCTCTCATACCGGTAATCGTGCCAGTATACGATCCTGGGAACTGTTATATATTATCTGTCCGGATGAGTGTCCACTATGATATAGGTTCTCCAGGAGCCATCTTATAAACCCATATATACCGGGAGCAAGCACACGTATTTGATGAAATCCCTCCATCTGCTGCTTGCGCTCATTATCTGTGCCGCCCTGCTAACAGCAGGATGCACTTCTGCAGTCAACGGGTCGCAGGACAAACCCTTCTGGGCCAAGGAAACTACTGCACCCCCGGCCACGCCAGACCCGACGATGGACAGCGAGTATGTCAGTGAGGTAACGCCGTATCCTGTGGCGACCCGCCCGGTCCCCCCGACGCAGACTCCTGTGGTCACTCCGGCGGCGGTCGCGTATCTTGAGGTGCTCAATGAGAAGGTCGCGCTGGACTATGGCCATCCGGCGTCTGCCTGGGCGATCAATGTAGTACAGGCGCCACTCATTGTGGAATTTTCCGTTCAACCGAAGATGGTCAAGAGGACGGTCGTCTACGAGAGCAGTTATGGGAGCCACAAGGAAGAGAAGAAGACAGTGACCTCCATCAGCGATAAAAGCCGGCTTGAGGTGACCGTGCGCGATGAGGGCGGAAATATCGCGGCGCAGGACGGTTTTGCAGGACTGTACTCCGTGGACAGGTCAAAGAAGATCTTTGTCATGAGTCCGGGAGAATACCAGGTGGATATCCGCGGCGCTGATGTCATCGTTGATATCGTGGTAAAGGTCGGGCAGACGGGGCAGACACCTGAGCAGGTCTGATTCCTCCCCTCTCCGGGAGAGGGGAATGAATATATGGGAGAACAACTAATTTTATAGAGCACATCTGCAGTGTCCCGGTAGGGTAGTGGATATCCTAAAAGCCTGCGGAGCTTTTGACCCGGGTTCAAGTCCCGGCCGGGGCGTTTTCCCTTTTTCTGGTATCACATCCTTCACAGTCAGGTTTCTTCCCTTCTGGAGTGCCCTCTTCTGTCCGTCCCGGAACGCGACAGCACATTCATATGAACATATGATCATATGATCTCACATGCATGATGACATCTGCACGGTCAGGTGCATCCACCAGGACGCCGTCGAGGAGGCGAGGGAACACCTCGCCGACGACCAGACCTGTCAGGCCGTCGCCGCGATCTTCAAGATCTTCGGAGACCCCACCAGGGTTAAAATCCTCCTGGCCCTGAGCGACAGGGAACTGTGTGTCTGTGACCTCTCCGCTCTCCTTGGCATGAACCAGTCGGCTGTCTCCCACCAGTTGCGCCTGCTGCGCGGGGCAAACCTGGTGACCTTCAGGAAGGAGGGGAAGGTGGCCTACTATGCCCTTGCCGATGACCACGTGACCGCCCTGCTCAGGGCAGGGGCCGCCCATGCACGGGAGTGAAGGTGGTGGCGGGTGCGGCTGCACCGCCTGCGGCCATGCCCACGCCCACCATGGCGAGGAGGAGGAACAGGGGCGGCACCAGGTTGCGGTCATCGCCGGGGCGGCCGTCCTCCTGACGGCGGGCCTGGTCGTCGACTGGGCGACACCGTACGGGGAGGCGGCCCTCCTGCTCTTCGCTCTTGCGGCGCTCGCCGCCGGCTACGACCTCCTGAAAACCGCCCTCCACGCACTTCTCAGGCTCAGGTTCACGATGGAGGTCCTCATCGGCATCGCCGCCGCAGGGGCCTTCCTGATCGGCCACCCGGCGGAAGGGGCGACTGTCCTTGTCCTCTTTGCCGCGGCCGAACTCCTCGAAGCCCATGCATCGGAGAGGGCGCGCCGGTCTGTCGCTGACCTCTTCTCCCTCGCGCCGGTGAGCGCACGGGTGCAGAGGGACGGGAGATGGACGGAAGTGGATGTCCACGCGGTCGGGGTCGGCGAGCATGTGCAGGTCAGGCCCGGCGACCAGGTCCCCCTCGACGGCGTCGTGGTGGCGGGGGCGTCGTCCGTGGACCAGGCGGCCCTGACAGGCGAGAGCGTGCCGGCCGCGAAAGGGATCGGGGACGAGGTCTTTGCCGGGACACAGAACCTTGAGGGTTCCCTGGAGGTGGAGGTGACAAGGCCGGACACCGAGAGCACCCTCGCACGCGTCGCCGCGTACGTGGAGGAGGCGCAGCAGAGGCGGTCGAGGACGGAGAAGTTCATCGAAAAGTTTGCACGGGTCTACACCCCGGCGGTCATCGCCGGCGCCCTTGCGGTCACCGCCTTCCTGCCCCTCGTCTTCGGCGTCCCCTTCGCCGACTCGGTCTACCGCGCCCTCTCCCTCCTGGTCATTGCCTGCCCCTGCGCACTCGCCCTCTCGACACCTGTCTCGATGGTCTCCGGGATCACGGCCGCGGCCAGGCAGGGAGTCCTGATCAAGGGGAGCGATTACCTGGAAGCCGTGGGCAGGGCGCGGGTCGTCGTCTTCGACAAGACAGGGACTCTCACCACCGGGCGGTTGCAGGTGACCGCGGTGAAGGGGTCGGGCGGCGCCGGCGAGATGGAGGTCCTCCAGATCGCCGCCAGCCTGGAGGCCGGGTCGGGCCATCCCATCGCCGCCGCGGTGATGGCAAAGGCGCAGGAAGACGGTATCGAAGCCGGGCCTGTCGAGGGGTTTGCCGCCGTCCCGGGCTCAGGCGTGCGCGGCACCCTCGGCGGCCGTGCATGCGCCCTCGGCAACGGCCGACTCTTCCCCGACGTGGATGAGATGTGGACGGAGGAGAGAGAACACCTTGAGGCGGCAGGCCAGACTGTCGTGTTCGTCGGCGAGGACGGCAGGGTGATCGGCCTGATCGGGCTGATGGACACCGTCAGGGAAGACGCCCCCGCCACCGTCGCAGGACTGCGGGCCCGCGGCATCAGGACGGTGATGCTCACCGGCGACAACGAGAAGGTCGCGGCGGCGGTCGCCGCACGCCTCGGTATCGACGAGCACAGGGCCGGACTCCTGCCCGCAGAGAAGGTGCAGGCCGTCGAAGACCTGAGCAGGCGCTTCGGCGAGGTTGTCATGGTCGGCGACGGCATCAACGACGCACCGGCCCTGGCCCGCGCCGGGGTCGGCATCGCCATGGGGGCGATCGGTTCGGACATCGCCATCGAGACCGCGGATATCGTGTTGATGCATGACCGCGTTGCCGGTATCGAAACCCTCATCGACCTGAGTACGAAGACGATGAAGGTGGTCCGCCAGAACGTCGCCGTCTCCATCATCGTGAAGACCGGGATCGCCGTCCTCGCCGTCCCCGGCCTTGTCACCCTCTGGATGGCGGTGGCAATCGGGGACATGGGCCTCTCCTTTGCGGTCATCGCCAATGCCCTCAGGATCCCGTGGGGGAGGGAGAAGGTCTCCCTCCCCCAGGCAAAGATAGTTAAACAGCAGACAGACCCATCATCCATCCACCATGAGAATATGCTTTGACCACCCCGACCCTCTCGCGATCAGGGAGAGTGGCTACACCCCCGCAGACCTCCATGTCCACTCGTCGTACTCCGACTCGTCGACGCCGGTGCGGGCCCTCCTTGCCCGGGCCGAAAGACTCGGCATCGGCCTTGCCATCACCGACCACAACGAGGTCAGGGGGGTGGTCGAAGCGCTGGCGCGACGGCGGCCGCGGCCCCTGGTCATACCCGGCATGGAAGTCAGCACCGCCGACGGGCCGCATATCCTCCTCTACTTCTCGACACTCTCAGGCCTGCAGGACTTCTATGCCCGTGAGATCAGGGAAAAGAAGGGGAAGAGCCCGTACCTCGCCGTCCACCTGACCACGGAGGAACTGGTGGAGAGGGGGAAGGGCTATGACTGCCTCATCACGGCGGCACACCCCTTCGGCTACTTCTTCTTCGACAAGGGCCTCCTGAAGTGCACGACAAAGCACGTCATCGACCCTGCTGTGGCCGGACAGGTCGACGCCTTCGAGGTGATCTGCGGGGGCATGCGGAGGGGCCTCAACGCCCGGGCAGTCGGCGAGGCGACCCGCACCGGAAAAGGCATGACCGGCGGCACAGACTCCCACCTCCTCGGTCACCTCGGCGGGGTGGTCACCTGCTGCCAGGCCGAGACTGCCGAAGATTTCATCGAGGAGATCCGGCGGAACAGGAGCATGGTCGTCGGCGAGGAGACGAGCGCCCTTGGCAAGGTCCTCACCGGCGGTGCGATCCTCGGCGGGTTCCTGCCCTACACCGTCCCCTCCCTGCAGGTCCAATATGAGCAGAACCTGCCGAGGCTGAAGCGCTATTTTACGCGCCGGCGCACATAGGGGGGGCATCAGAGGAGGGGGGAGAAGAGGCGGGAGACCGACTCCTTCACTTTGACGACCCTCCCGCGGGCCGCATAGACGGCGGGAGTGAGTTCACTGCAGTCCCTGGTGTCTGCAAGAAAGACCTCGTGGAGGCGCCCGGCAACCGCCGGGTCGTAGACAAAGGCGTTTGTCTCGAAGTTCAGCCGGAAACTCCTTTCGTCCCAGTTCGCGCTCCCCACCGAGGCCGCAAGGCCGTCGACGACGATCGTCTTTGCATGGATGAAGCCGCGCTCATAGGTGTACGCTCTCACCCCGGCCTCCAGCAGTTCCCCGATAAACGAGTAACTCGCCCAGTAGACGAAGGGGTGGTCGGGTTTGCAGGGGATCATGACCCGCACGTCCACACCGGAGAGTGCGGCGATCCGCAGGGCGTCGGCGACGCTCTCGTCAGGCACGAAGTAGGGGGTCTGGATATAGACCGACTTTTTTGCCGAGTTGATCAGTTTGAGATATGCTTCTTTCACCTGGTTCCACCGGGCGTCCGGGCCGCTGGAGACGATCTGGATCCTGGTCTCGCTGTAAGGTGCCATCTCGGGAAAATAGCGGGGCGAGAAGGAGAGGCCGGGGCCTGCGGCAAAGTTCCAGTCCAGGAAGAACCTCCCCTGGAGACCGGCGACGGCATGGCCCTCGATCTTCAGGGCGGTGTCGCGCCAGTAGCCGAAACGCGGGTCCTTCCCCAGGTACTCGTCCCCGATATTGAACCCGCCGACAAAACCCACAGTCCCGTCGATGACGGCGATCTTCCTGTGGTTGCGGTAGTTCATCCTGACATTCAGGTACGGGACGACAGAGGGGAAGAAGCGGGCGAGACGGCCGCCGGCACCGACGAAGGCGTCGAAGAAATGGCGGGGAAGCCGCGTGCACCCGAGGCCGTCGACGAGGAGGCGGACCTCGACGCCCTGCTGCGCTTTCTCGGTGAGGGCGCCGACGACCCGGCGGCCGAGGGCGTCGTCCCTGATGATATAATACTCGATATGGATGAAGTCCCGCGCCCCCGCGATGGCGTCGAGGAGGGCGGCAAACTTCTCCTCGCCGTCGGTGTAGACGGTGACCCTGTTGTCTGCCGTGAGAAATGCCCGGTTGTTCCTCATCAACATCAGGACCATGCTCTGGTAGGCTTCGAGTCGTGCGTCCTTGAAGGCGACCTCCCCTGCGGCGATGCTCTTCATCTGTGCGGCGATCAGGCCCTGGACACGGGCGTCGTCCTCGGCCTTGACCTTGAAGAGTTTCTCCCGGCGATAGTTCTGGCCGAGGAAGAGGTAGAGGACGAAGCCGACAATAGGGAGGAAGAAGAGGATGCTGAGCCATGCAAGTGTGGCTGAGGGATTTTTTCGCTCGAAAAAGACGATGGTCACGGCAAAGAGAATATTCAGGATGAGGACAGGGACGAAGAAGAGGTCAAACAGGATATCTATCACCGTGGTCATCTTCTTTCGTCATGGCCTCCTGTTCCCATGACCCTGTGCACTGCCATGGTCTCCAACGTCGTCACCCCGTACGTTCCTGCCGGATGGTCATGATGACTACTCGCCCATCGTGACTGCTCCCCCTCCTCTCGTCGGGGGCATCCTGTGTTATCCCTGAGATTGCAGTCCCGATCTCATAATATTGATCGCCGCGTTCTGGTCGCGGTCCGTCACCAATCCGCAATGCGGGCAGGAGTGGACGCGATCAGAAAGCGTCTTTGCGACGGTCATCCCACATCGGGAGCACATCTGAGACGTATTCCTGGAGTTCACCAGGACCACGCGTGAGCCAGCATCCTCCGCTTTGCTCCCTGTGATCGAGATGAACATATCTCAGGCAACATCTGCAATGCTTTTTGCCAGATGATGGTTCTTTTCCATTTTTATGATATTCAGATCCTCGAACACAATTGTACCGAACCGGTCCACCAACTTCCGGGAGGGCTGGTGAGCAAAATTGAGCCGTCTGTTGGCGATCCGTTCATTATACAGTGCCAGTCTCCCTCCTGCAGGTCATCTTTTCCTGCCGGAGGAGGTGAGGAGTTCTGGTGCGGCCAGACGGGACAGTAGCATCA
>NZ_CALFSA010000150.1 GCF_937919355.1 uncultured Methanofollis sp.
CCGTGCCTCCGATGGGAATGTTCGTGATGTAGTCGGTCCGCCCGAGGCGCGGCAACATGACGAGGGAGACACCCGCACCCGCGGCGACCTCGCAGATCTCGTCGGCCGCGGGCCCGGTCCTGAGGAGGGTCTGCACCCTCACGCCCTCCTCTTCGAGGCGGGCCTTCAGTCCGGCGAGGCGCTCCTCGGCGTCCCTGATGAGGACGTCCATCTCCGCCTCGCTCTCGGCGCTCGTGACCACGTGGAGGAGCACCGCCTCCGGCACCTTCAGGCGGTGGAGGAGGGAGACGACCTGGAGGGAGGGCTTCGAGAAGTCGACAGGGCAGAGGACGCGGGAGAAGAGTTTTCCCCCGCTCATTTTCGGGGCGTGGACGACGAGCACGTGGGTCCGCGCCCGCCGCAGGACGCCTGCCGAGACGCTGCCCAGGAAAAGGCCGCTGATGATGTTCCGGCCCCGTGCGCCGACGACGATAAGGGAAGGCCGTTCTTTCCCGGCAAGGTCGAGGATCGCGCCGGTAATGTCCCCCTCCACCGCCTCGACCAGGCGGTCGGTGGCGTCAAGGCCCCACCCGAGGAGGGTGGCCCTCTCCCGTGCAAGCGCCGCTTCCGCATCCCCGGTCGAGGGCGCAGGGCCGGAGAGGAGGGGGATGCGCGGGGCGCGACCCTGTTCGAGGACATGGACCAGGATCACGTCCCGCGCCGTCGGTATCTCGGGGATACGTGCGGCCGTGGCGCGTGCATCGTCGGAAAAGTCTGTTGCAAAGAGGACTCTCTCAAACATCGTCGTCTCCCGGGGACGACACCGTCATCCCCTCTCCCGAGTGTCCGGGACCATGATAGGGGGATGGAGGGAGGAGGAGATAAGAGCGTCGTTCCCCTCTCGAAGAGGTGAAGACTTTATGTACTCCCTTCCTTCGTCTCAGAAAGCCTTCTCAGGACCGCACCGGCGGCGAGGGCGCCGGTGGAGAAGGCCGCCTGGATGTTGAAGCCGCCGCAGTCGCCGTCGATATCGAGGACCTCGCCGGCAAAGAAGAGGCCGTCGACGCACTTCGAACCCATCGTCTTCGGGTTCACCTCGTCGAGGGCCACCCCTCCCCGCGTCACTATCGCAATACTATATCCGCCGAGGGCGGCGACGGTGAAGGTGCAGGCGGTGAGGTGCTGGAGAAGACAGGTCCGGGCCGCCTTCGTGAGGTGGGCGCAGGTCGTCTCCGGCGGGACGTCGGAGAGGTCGATGATCCTTTTGAGGAGACGTTCTGGGACAGGGTAGCGGGAGAGCACCGGCCTGACCCTCGCACCCCCGCCCCCGGCCAGCGCCGCCGTGATCTCCTCCCGCATCGCTTCCGGGAGGACCGGGACGACGAGAGTGTCGCCCGGTTCGATGAACCGGGAGAGGTCGAGGATGGCCGGACCGGAGAGACCTTCATGGGTGAAGAGGAGGTCGCCCCTCCGGTCGCCGATCTTTTTCCCGTCCCTGAAGAGGGAGACGGTCACGTCCTGGAGGGAGATGCCGGCGAGGTCTGCGAAGGGGTAGTCCCTCACCGTCACCGGCGTGAGTGCGGGCGCCGTCCGGACGATCGTGTGGCCGAGGGAGGCGGCAAACGCGTACCCATCGCCTGTCGAACCTGTCGCCGGATATGAGGCGCCGCCTGTCGCGATGAGGAGGAAGGCCGAGCGATATTCGCCTGTCGCCGTCCTGACGAAAAACCCGTCCCCCGTTTTTTCGACGGCGACGACCGGTTCTCCGCACTGTACCGTCACGCCCGCCTCCCGGCACTCCGCAAGGAGGAGGTCGAGGACGTCCTGTGCCTTCCGCGAGGTCGGGAAGACCTTGCCCCCCTCCTCGGTCGTCAGGGGGACGCCCCTCCCGGTGACATGCGCGATGAGGTCGGCGTTTGTGAAGGCCCGGAGCGCCGGTTTGAGGAACTGCCCGTGCTTCCCATACCGCGTAAAGAATTCGGTGACACTCCCGGCGTGGGTGATATTGCACTGCCCCGACCCGGAGACGAGCAGTTTTCTTCCGGGCTTTTTCTTCTTTTCAAGGAGGAGGACTTTTCCCCCTCCGGCACCGGTGCGGGCCGCGGCAAAAAGCCCGGCAGGCCCCGCACCGACGACGATCAGATCGTATCTTTCCACGAGTCCTCCTCTATTCCTTGCCCCCCGGCATGATGACCCTTTTCACGGTGTGCGATGACGGAGGAGATATTGCCGGGCACGGGAGTCCCACAAAGCCCACAAAATATCTAACCTGTTATGACAGAGATATCACCAAAGTACTACTCTGGATTGGTGACCGATGAAAATAGTGCCAGTACTCATCCTCTGTCTCTGTACGCTCTCCCTCGCCGCCCCTGCTCTCGCAGGCGGGGAGTCTGCGGTGCGCGAGGTCAGCACCGCCGCCCCCGCGCCCGGTGCCGAGGTGACGGTGACCCTCTCCCTGGACGGATGTCAGGCCGGCGGGATCGTCGAGACCCTGCCGGAGAGCTTTGCCTATGTGAAGAGTTCCCTCCCTGCCGACCGGGTGCGGGT
The DNA here is from genome assembly GCF_937919355.1 of uncultured Methanofollis sp. Lineage (GTDB taxonomy): Archaea > Halobacteriota > Methanomicrobia > Methanomicrobiales > Methanofollaceae > Methanofollis. The sequence goes on from NZ_CALFSA010000150.1 coordinate 2,530, forward strand.
GGAGGAAAATCGCGTCTGCTTCGCCCTCCTCGGCGAGACGACCGTCACCTATGTGGTCCGCTCCCCGGAGAAGGGCGGCGGCGAGATCACGGGTGCATGGTGGGACTTCGGTGCCCGGACAAACGGTACGGTCGCCCCCACCCGCCTTGACGTCGGCGGCACGACCGCCGCCCCCGGTCCCGGCGCCCTTGCCGTGCTCTTTGCGCTTGCGGCCGTCCCCCTGATCCGGAGGTGCCGGCGATGAAACAGGTGCATCTCCTCCTCTGCCTCCTCCTCGCCCTTGCAGTACCGGCGGCCGCGCTCGTGCCCGGCGACGCCGCCCTCGGACAGGACGAGTTCGCCGGTATGGTCCTCTCCTTCCTTGCCGGCGGTGAGGGCGCCCCCACACTTGCCGGCGTGCAGGACGCCGCCGCCCTCTACCTTGAGGGTGAGGGTGCCGTCGCCCCTGCCTCTCCCCCCGCACGCGTCGTCGTCTTCAACGGCGAGACCCTGGAGACACTGCGGTCCCTCGGCATCGGTCCGTCGAGCGTCGTCGGCATCGACAAATTCTCCGCACAGAAGCCTGAGTTCTTCCCGGAGTACGGGAACACCACAGTCGTCGGGAGCATCTGGTCGCCTGACTACGAGACTGTCGTCTCCCTCCACCCCGACGCCGTCTTCCTGTACGCCACCACCTGCAAAGAGATCTGCGACGAGATCCAGGCAAAACTCGCGGCCTCGAACCCGGAGATCAGGGTCTACAGGTTCGACTGCTTCAGGCCCGAGAACTATGCCGACGACGTGAGGGCCCTTGGCACCATCTTCGGCCGCGAGGCCGAGGCAGAACGCTTTGCCGCCTTCTACACCGGGGCGCTCGACACCGTCCGCACAGGGACAACCGATATCCCAGACGCCGAGCGGACGACGGTGTACCTGGAGAACTGGCGCGACTACAAGACCGGCGCCGCCGCCTCCGGATACGAGGACAAGATCGTCCGTGCAGGCGGGAAGAACGTCTTCTCCTCTCTCGCCGCCGAGTACCCCGAGGTCGACCCCGAGGCTGTCATCGCCGCAGACCCCGACGTGGTCGTCAAACTCATCGGCGCGGGGTCCTACGTCTCCGGAGGGTACCAGAACGCCGGTCCTGAGAAAGTCCCTGAGATCCACGCCGCCCTCGCCGGCAGACCCGGATGGACCGACATTACAGCGGTGAAGGAGAAGAAGGTCTACCTCCTCCACAACGACATCTTCGGAGGGCCGGAGAACTTCATCGGGATCGCCTACCTTGCAAAGTGGTCTTATCCCGACCGCTTCGCCGACCTCGACCCTGCGGCCCTCCACCAGACCTACCTGGACGAGTACCAGCACCTCGAGACCGACCTGAGCGGCATGCAGTTCACGTACCCGGCGGTATGATGGGGACCGGAACTCTGCAGGAGGGGGTCGCCGCCGCACGGCGGAGGCGGACCCTCTTCCACGCCCTCATGGTCCTCCTCCTCGTCCTCCTCGCAGGCGTCGCCATCACCCTCGGCAGTGCCGACCTCTCGGTTGTCGACGCCTACCTGGCGGTCCTTGCCGGCCTCTTCCCCGGCCAGTTCTCCGCACCCCCCATGGCAGAGAACATCGTCTGGAACTACCGCCTCCACCGCGTCCTCTTTGCAGTCGTGGCCGGGTTCGGCCTTGCCATCGCAGGGACGGTGATGCAGGGCATCCTCAGGAACCCCCTTGCAAGCCCCTTCACCCTCGGCATCTCCTCGGCGGCGGCGACAGGTGCATCGATAGCGATCGTCCTTGGCGCAGGCCTCGTCGACGGCGAGTTCCTCATCATCGGGAACGCCTTCCTCTTCGCCCTCCTTGCCGCGGCAGTCATCTATGCGATGGCCCGGTACCGCGGTCTCGGCGCCGAGTCGATGATACTT
>NZ_CALFSA010000151.1 GCF_937919355.1 uncultured Methanofollis sp.
CTGGACGGTAACACCCTCGCTGACCCTCGCCGCCTCCTCGATCCGTGCCGCCGCCAGGTTTGCCGCCGCCAGGAGATACGAGATCCCGGTCGGGGCCCCATTCGCCCGCACGTCCGCGAACTTCTCGGTGTCGGGGACGCCGAGCACCTTGCCGTCCTGCACGAAGACCTCGTTGAAGGTCGCCGGGCCGCAGAGTTTCGAGTTCTCCTCGGGTTCTTCCACGAAGACCCGGAGGTTCTTCCCCGCGAACTCGCCTTCAAAGGCGACAAACGAGCACGGCCCCACCGCCGTGGCATTCGCCGTCGCCGCCGCCGTGATCGAGCCGACAAGCCGCCGCCCCTCGGCAGTCCGCGGCTCCTCCCTGAGACCGATCGCCGCCGCCACCTCGCGGTCGGTGAGAGTGCGGGGGAAGAACTGCGGGTACGTCAGTTTGCGGACGTCGTTCGCCTTGTAGAGGATCATCGCCAGGCGCTCGACCCCGAGGCCCAGGTTCATGACAGGCACGCCGACACCGTACTCGCCGAGTGCCGAGGGCGAGTACATGCCGAAGGTGGCGACCTCCACCCACCCGATCTCCGGGTGCTTCGCATAGACCTCTGTCTGGGTGTCGGGGATGTAATACTTCGACCTCTTCTCGTCCGGGCGGAACTGGAAGTCCGTGAAGCCGAAGGCCGAGAGGAGAGCCTCCGAGACCGCCTTCCCGTCCTCGATCGTGACGTCCTCGCCCGCCACGACGCAGGAGGCCGAGTGGTAAGTCATCAACCGCGTCGGCCCCTCCTCCTGCTCCCGGCGGAAACAGCGGTCGATCGAGAAGAGACGGATCGGGTGGGCGTAGTGCTCCCACATCGACCCGAGAGAGAGGAACCACCCGCTCGTCATGTGGGAACGGAGAGTCATGTGCGAGGACTCGGGCTCCAGACTCTTGAACTCAGGGAAGACCGCGTCCAGGATGCGGACCACCAGACCGTCGTCGACCGCGAGAGACCCCGCGACCTCGTGGGTCAGTTCGTCGCCGTCGATCTCAGCCTTCTTGTAGGCGTGGAAGATCGTCTGGAGTTTCTCCTTCGCCTCCGCCGCCGTCACCGGCGCCTCGGCGTACTCGGCCCCGATCATCGCCATCACCTGCTCCATCTGGCGGTCTGAGATCCCGATATTCGGCCGCGGCAGGCCGCCGAGATAGAAGACCCGGTCCAGGACCGCACTCGCCTCAGGGCCGAACTGCCGGTAGACGTCCGACTCCTCGATCATCACCGGCACGCGGGCCTCGTCAAAGCCCATCGAGAGATACACCTGGCGGAGCCTCTCGATCGTCTCCGCGATCGGGTGCGGCGCCGCACGCCTGTAGACCTTCCGCGGGTACGTCTCCGCAAAGGCCGGCGGCGTCAGCACCTCCGGGCCCCGGTGCCATGCCGCTTCAAAGTCCTTTCTCGACAGTTCCTTCCTTTCTTCTGGATCAAATCTCATTCTGCTTCATCCCCTCTCTCTGTTCTCTCCATCAGGACGACCCTGGATATGGGGCTTTCGTCCGCAATCCTGTACCTGGTGCAGTGCCCGGCGACCTCCTCCGCAAAGCGGCGGACATCCTCGTGCGCCGGCATGTTCTCCTGCGACAGGCGGTTCCTGCTGTACCCGAGGTACATGTATCCCTTGATCTCAATAAAGCGTGCGCCCGACGCCTCGTACTGTTCGGCGTACCCCGCCGGGTCGATATCGTTGATACCCTTGACGATAGTCGTCCTGACCGCCGATCTCCGGCCTGAGAGGAGTCCGAGGCTCTGCTGGATTCGCTCCCACGACCCCTCCTCCTCCGGGTTGCAGAGGGGGAGGTAGGTCTCCTCGTCGGGGGCGTCCAGGGAGACGTAGGTCTGGAAGGGGTGACAGCGGGCGAGGACGTCCGGCCGCGTCCCGTTCGAGACCAGGAAGGTGGTGAACCCCTCGGCGTTGAAGAGGTCGATCATCTCGGGCAGACCCGAATACAACGTCGGTTCGCCCGAGAGGGAGATCGCCACCATCGTCGGGTCGAGGGCCTCGGCAAAACGGTCGTGCGTAACATATTGCGAGACCTTGTAGCCCGAGAGCGCCCTCTTCTGGAGGTCGCGGACACGCCCGAGGATCTCCGCCGGCGTGCACTCGCGCTCGGCCTCGACGTCGTGCTCGAAGGACCGCCAGCAGAAGAGACAGCGCTGGTTGCAGCGGAGGGTCGGGGTCATCTGGACGCAGCGGTGACTCTCGATCCCGTAGAACTGGTGCTTGTAGCACATCTCGCCGCCCTTCAGGGCCCGCTTGTTCCACATGCACGGCTTCACGGCCGCCGTGGCGTCGGGAGAAAAAAACTGGTAACCCTGCTTCCGCAGGGCTCCCCGTGCGTCCTCACATCGTGGAGATCGCATCGATACCAAGGGTTTCGAGTGATTCCTTCAGCGTGTTCTGCGCCGCCTTCACAAGGGTGAGCCTGCTCGCCCGCGTCTCCCCCTCGCTCTTCAGCACAGGCACGTAGCGGTAGAAGGAGTTGAACTGGTCGGCAAGGTCGCGGGCATAGGTGGCGAGGAGGTGGGGCCGGAGTTCGCGGACCACCTGGTCGACCACCGCCGGGAAGCGTGCGATCTGCTTTGCAAGGGCGACCTCGTGCTCGTCCGTGTACGTAAAGGCCTCGTCGAAGGCCCCCGCCTTCTCCAGGATTGAGCAGGCGCGGGCATGGGAGTACTGGATGTACGGCCCGCTCTGGCGCTCGAAGTTCAGGGCCTCCTTCCAGTCGAAGACCGTCGACTTCTCCGGCGAGATCTTCACGATATCGTAGCGGATGGCGGCGACCGCCACTGCACGGGCGATCTCCTCCCGCTTTTCCTGCGGGAGTTCCGGCCTCCTCTCCGAGACCTCGGCGAAGGCCTTGTTCGTCACCTCGGCGACGAGTTCGTCGGCGGAGATGAACTTGCCGGCCCGCGTCGACATCGAGCCCTCGGGGAGGGAGACGAACTCGAAGATGATGATCTCAGGCGCCTTCTCGCCGAGGAGTTTCAGGGTGCACTGGAGCTGCGAGGCGATGAGTTTGTGGTCGGCGCCCAGCACGTCGATCACCCGGTCGAAGTTCCGGCCCTTCCAGGTGTGGAAGGCAAGGTCGCGGGCCGCGTAGACCGACGTCCCGTCGGACCGGCGGATCACGTAGTCCTTCTCGAACCCGCACTCGGTCAGGTCGACGGAGAGCGTGCCCTCGTGCTTCGCCTCGGGCAGGCGCTCGATCCTCTCGATAACCCTGTCCATGTCGCCGTTCCGCACGAAGTCCGACTCCCAGACAAAGCGGTCGTGGACGACGTTGAGGTTGCCCATCGTCACCTTGAAACCTTCGAGACAGTGGGAGACGACCTCGCGGAACTTCTTCTGCGTCGCCGGGTCGCCCTTCTCGATGAGTTGCATCAGGCGGTCGACCTCGCCGGTGATCGCGGGGTCTTTCTCGATCTCGCGGTTTGCGGCGATATAGACGCGGGCGATGTGGTGGTCCTCCTTCTCGCCGTCAAGACGCTCCTTCGGGACATGGTCGAAGCCCCAGGAGACGATGGCGATCTGGCGGCCCATATCGTTCACGTAGTACTCGACCTCAAGGGGATACCCCGCCTTCCTGAAACAGCGTGCGAGAGTGTCGCCGATGATCGAGTTCCTGATGTGGCCGACGTGGAGGGGCCCGTTCGGGTTCGCGCTCGTGTGCTCCAGGACCACCCTCTCAGTCCGGGCCGGGAGTTCCCCGTAGCCCGGCTTCAGCGCTTCCCTGACCGCTTCCTCGACGTATGCGGCGCTCACGTGGAAGTTGATGTACGGCCCCTTCGTCTCGACCGTGATACCGGCGTCGGCAAGGCTCTCTCCAAGCCGCACCGCAAGGTCGGTCGCAATGGCCATCGGCGACTTCCTCTGCTTCTTCGCGAGGGAGAAGGCAATGGTCGTCGCAAAGTCCGCGTGTTCCCCGCCGTCCATGAGTTCGACTGCCTCTTCTCCGGTGCACGCCCGGAGCGCCTCTTCTATCTGCCTGTAGGTTTCAAGAAACATTCAGTATCCCGTCCTGTACCTGAGGACCGCTGCAATCCCGCCGAAAGCCGAGTAGAGCATCGAACCCTCTTCGAAGTCGTCCGAGATGATCTCCACCTTCGTCCCGCTCTGGTCGGCGAGGGTCGTCATTTCCTCGATGATATCGACCTCTTCCTCGATCTGGAGGGGCGAACTGCACTTCGGGCAGTTCCCGAGGTCGATGTCCTTTGTCGTCTTGCCGGGTTCGGTCTTCACCGTCTTCTCCTCGCTGTATCCGCAGTTCCCGCACATGATCTTCAGGCGGGACTCGCGCAGGCGGTCGGAGAGGATGAGCGTGTCGACCGATCCGTGTTCGAGGTTCTTTCGCACACTCTCCTCGCCGTAGGCGGCGACGCCGTCGTCCTTGACGAGTTCCTTGAGGAAGTGGTTCATCACCTCTTTCTCCTTGATGACCTCGACACCTTTCAGGGCGTCCTGTGCATTGTCGACGAGTTCGGCAAGCCCGCTCTCGTTCGTGTAGGCGACGTCGAAGAGCCCGAGGACACGCTTCTGGACCTCGTGGTGGAGGTACCCGCCCTCGTTGAACTCCTCTTTCGTCGGCGACGGTCCGCCGATCAGGAGCCCCTGGAAACGCTGGAAGAAGTCTTTCTCTGCAAGGAAGGCCTCGCTTGAGCGGTCGCCGACCTTCTTGTAGAACTCGTTGATGGCAATGAGGCGGAGACGCTGGAAACGCACCGACGACTGACCGCCTTTGCGCTGTTTCCCCGGCACCATGGAGGTGGCGCCGTTGACAGGTTCGATCCTGTTGCCCCGCAGGAACCCCCAGTACGCCTCTCGCCTGTCGATGACCAGGAGACCGTAGACCTCCTTTTCCTCGAGCATCTCCTTGAGAGGTTCGAGTTCGAAGTTGGAGGAGCAACGGTACATGTAGAGGTTGATGGGTTCGGGCGGGTAGACGATCTCGCACTCGAGGTCGGTGCGGTCGCCGACCGTGCTGACCGTCCCGCAGAAGATGGCCATGCCCCTTTCCGGGGGGGTCTTGAAGTATTTGAGACGGGAGAGGATCGAAGAGATGGCGCTCTGGACGTTTGTCCGGGTCTGTTTGCTCTTGATGTTCGAGCACTGCCCGAACTCGTCCCGTAACTGGGCCGTCACATCGTAGATCTGCTTGTCCGGGGGGATATAGAGGGAGATGAGTTCGGTGCCGCTTCCCTGCTTCGCTTCGAGGCGTTCAAGCATCTTCTTGAACTCGTATCGCAGCCTCGCCGAGTCCATCTCAACCATATTTTCGGCGTTTTCGGTCATCTCTCGTTCACCAGTCACCAAAGCTAGTACTTGTTCTCTTCAGATTCGTATAAATCACTCGCATACGGCGATCGCGCGGGTGTCCACCCCGGCGTTGACGCCATGTGTCCCTTTGCACGGGACGGGAATTCGCTGTCTTCAGGGAGGGCCGGACAGGGCCCTCTCGTGCAGGCACCGGCAGAGGATGGCGATGGTCTTGGCGTCGTTGATCCGGCCGTCATGACACATCGCCGCCGCCTCTGCGAGGGGCACCTTCACCACCTCGATCACCTCGTCGTCGTCAGGGTCGAACTCCCGCGACGGCGTGAGCCCGCGGGCCTCGAAGAGGTAGACTCTCTCGTCGGTGAACCCCGGCGAGGTGTAGATGAACCCCCGCGGGATGAACTCCCCGGCGGCGAGGCGGCACTCCTCGACGAGTTCGCGCCGCGCCGTCTCGATCGGTTCCTCGCCTGCTTCGAGAGTGCCTGCCGCCGCCTCATAGATGTACTCCCCGATGACGAAGCGGTATTGCCGCACAAGGTAACAGTCGTCGCCCTCGATAGGGAGCATCACCGCGGCGTTTCCCGGCTTGACGACGACCCTCTCCTTCTCCTTCCCGTTCGGGAGGGTGTACCTGTTCAGTTCGACGGAGAGCCTCTTTCCCCTGTAGATCTCGGTCACGGCCGCACCTCGTACGGGACCGGGTCCTCGATGCCGAGGGCGCGGAAGGCCTCGAGCCTGAAATGGCAGGACTCACAGACCCCGCAGGCGGCGTCGTTGTTGCTGTAGCAGGACCAGGTGTGCTCGTACGGCACCCCGAGGGCGAGGCCCTTTTCCAGGATCTCCGTCTTGTTCAGGTGCACGAAGGGGGTCATCAGGCGGATCGGTTTTTCCTGCGCCGTGCCGAGGTCGACGGCACGCTGGAACGCCTGGATGAACTCCTCGCGGCAGTCGGGATAGCCCGAGAAGTCCGAGGTCTGCACGCCGATGAAGACGGCGTCGGCGTCGCGGGACTCGGCAAAACTCGTCGCCATCGCAAGGAGGTTCCCGTTCCTGAAGGGTACGTAGGTCTTCGGGACGTCGGTGTGTTTCTCCCTGAAGTCGTTCACCGGGACCTTCTCGTCGACCAGGGCGCTCTTCCCGAACTGCCTGAAGTAGCCGACGTCCACTTCGAGGAACTCCTTCGCCCCGAGGAGGCGTGCGACCGTCCGTGCGCACTCGCGTTCTTTTCTCTCGGTCAACTGGCCGTAGTTGAGGTGGAGGGCGAGGATCTCGTAGCCCATATCTTTTGCCACATAGGCGAGGGTGGTCGAGTCCATCCCGCCTGAAAGGAGGCAGACTGCTTTCATCTTCATTTCATCTCGAGATACTTGTGGAGCTGGATCTGGAAACGGACCGGGAAACCCGACTCGAGGACCCAGCGTGCGATCGCCCTCTCGTCCACGCCGTACACCGGCGAGATGAAGACCTCGCCCTTGACCGGGCAGTGTTTGAGGACCTTCTCGACGTACGCAATGTCGTCGTTCGTGCCGACGACAAACTTCACGCTGTCGTTCTCCCTGATGTGGGGGAGGAGAGAGAGGTCGCTCTTCTGCCCGGAAGACGGGCACTTCACGTCCATGCAGACCGAGGCAAAGGGCTGGACTGGCCTGAAGTCCACCGTCCCGTTCGTCTCGATCCCGACGGCATAGTCCATTGCGGAGAGGCGCCGGCAGGCCTCGACGACCTCGTCCATCTGGAGGAGAGGTTCGCCGCCGGTGAAACAGATTGTCCGGCACTTTTTGCGCCAGAGATGGTCGAGGAGGAGATCGACTGCGACCTCCTGCCCTGCTGCGGCGTCCTGCGCCTGCGGCGTGTCGCACCAGGTGCACGTCAGGTTGCACCCGGCAAGCCTCACGAAGGCCGTCGGCCTGCCCTGCTGGGTCCCCTCGCCCTGCAGGGAGTAGAAGACCTCACAGATCCGCATCAGTGACCTCCGCGTAGCAGGTCTCGGCTTCCCAGACCCGGATCTTTGCGACGTGGGCGTCCCGTCCGCCCCTGCCACACATCTCGTTGATGAGGCCGGCGATCTCCACGGCGAGCACCTCGCTCGTCGGGTCGCCGACGGTGGTCACGACGTCCTGGAACTGCCGCAGGCAGACCGCCATCGGGTCGTCCTCGTTGAGGATTACCTGGTGGTCGAACCGGTCCACGACCTCTTTAATATCATTGAAGTCGATGAGAATACCGGTCGTCTCGTCGGGTGTCCCCCTGACCCAGACCTCGACCCTCCACCGGTGACCGTGGAGACGGTGGCACTTCCCCTCGTAATGGAGGAGGCGGTGGCTTGCGTCGAAGTATGTTTCCTTATAAATGCAGGTGACCATCATTCATTATTCGGCGGGAGAGGATATAAGATTATTATAGTGGACGTCCCATGAATACTACCAGATTTCGGAGTGATGGACAATATATAAATTCATTCCGCGCTTTGGTATATACCACAGTGAGGAGTATCCACACCGAGAAAATCTACTTCAGAGAGGGTATTCAATGGGAATGGGAAAATTTGCAGCGAGAAAGCTGAAGCGTGAAGCCAACAACACCCGGTGGAGCGACCCGAATTATGCGCGCCGCGAACTGATGCTCGATATCAAGTCCGACCCCCTTGAGGGTGCTCCGCAGGCCCGCGGCATCGTCCTTGAGAAGGTCGGTGTCGAAGCAAAGCAGCCGAACTCGGCCATCCGTAAGTGTGTCCGTGTCCAGCTGATCAAGAACGGCCGCCAGGTCTCGGCCTTCGCCGTTGGCGACGGTGCGATCAACTTCATCGACGAGCACGACGAGGTCACCATCGAAGGTATCGGTGGCCGTCTCGGCCGGTCGAAAGGTGATATCCCTGGTGTCCGTTTCTGTGTCACCAAGGTGAACGATGTCTGCCTCCAGGAAATGGTCCTCGGCAGGAAAGAAAAGCCGCGCAGGTGATCATGATGGTCGAAGAAGCAGAAGCACCTGTCCAGGAACAGGTAGAACAGGTAGAGGAGAAGGAGGCCGGCGTACCGCGTCTCCTTTTCAACAAGTGGGACCTTTCCGAGGTCCAGGTCACCGACCCCGGCCTTGTCCGCTACGTGAACCTGACCTCCATGATCGTCCCGCACTCCTGCGGCAAGCTCTCCCAGCAGCAGTTTGCGAAGAGTGAGATGCTCATTGTCGAGCGCCTCATCAACAAGATGATGCATACCGAGCACAACACCGGCAGGAAGCAGGTCACGATCAAGATCGTCGAGGACGCGTTCGAGCGGGTCAACAAGAAGACGAAGAAGAACCCGGTCCAGGTCCTGGTCGACGCGATCGCCAACGCCGGTCCCCGCGAGGAGACCGTCCGCCTGAAGTACGGCGGCATCAATGTCCCGAAGTCGGTCGACACCGCCCCGCAGCGCCGGGTCGACTCCGCACTCGGCTTCCTCGCCACCGCCACCTACAACGGTTCCCACAAGAGCAAGCGCCTGGCATCCGACGTGCTTGCTGACGAACTGATCGCAGCGGCGAAGGGCGACGCAAAGGCATTCTCCGTCTCGAAGAAAGAAGAACGCGAACGTGTTGCAAAGGCTGCACGCTAACCCCCTTTTTTTTGGTTCTGAGGCACTCCCATGACACGAAGAAAAAAGATGGTAGAGCGGGTCACCGAGCTGATGGACAAGCCGGACCGGATCCGCAACATTGGTATTGTAGCACACATCGACCACGGTAAGACCACCCTTTCCGACAACCTGCTTGCGGGTGCCGGGATGATCTCCGAGGAACTCGCCGGTCACCAGCTCTTCATGGACTCCGACGAGGAGGAGCAGGCACGCGGCATCACGATCGATGCCTCGAACGTCTCCATGGTCCACGAGTACAACGGGCAGGAGTACCTCATCAACATGATCGACACCCCTGGCCACGTTGACTTCGGCGGCGACGTCACCCGTGCGATGCGTGCGGTGGACGGTGCGGTCGTCGTCGTGGACGCCGTCGAGGGTACCATGCCCCAGACCGAGACTGTGCTCCGTCAGGCCCTCAAGGAAGGTGTCAAGCCGGTCCTGTTCATCAACAAGGTGGACCGCCTGATCAACGAGATCAAGGTCGACGCCACCGAGATGCAGATCCGTCTCGGCCGTGTCATCGACAAGGTGAACAAGCTCATCAAGGGCATGAACGAGAAGATGTACAACGACGGCTGGAAGCTCGACGCCGCACAGGGCACTGTCGCTTTCGGTTCCGCGCTGTACAACTGGGCGATCTCTGTCCCGTACATGAAGAAGTCGGGCGTGAACTTCGGCGATGTCTATAACTTCTGCCGCTCCGGCGACATGAAGACTCTCGCAAAGAAGAGTCCGCTCCATGAAGTCCTTCTCGACATGGTCGTCAAGCACCTGCCGAACCCCATCCAGGCACAGGACCGCCGTGTCCATATCATCTGGCACGGGGACTACGAGTCAGAGGTCGGCAAGTCGATGATCGACTGCAACCCGAACGGCCCGATCGCGATGATGGTCACGGACATCACCTTCGACCAGCACGCTGGCGAGGTCGCAACCGGCCGTCTCTTCTCCGGGACGCTCCACCGCGGCGACGAGGTCTTTATCTCCGGCACCGCGGGCAGGGAGAACCGTATCCAGCAGGTCGGTATCTTCATGGGCCCTGAGAGGCTCGAGGTCGAGACTCTCTGCGCCGGCAACATTGCGGCCGTCACCGGTCTCAAGGACGCTATCGTCGGGTCCACCGTCTCTTCGGGGATGGATATGATGCCGTTCGAGTCTCTCCAGCACTACTCCGAGCCTGTCATGACCGTCGCCGTCGAGGCGAAGAACATGAAGGATCTCCCGAAGCTCGTCACCGTGCTCAGGCAGGTAGCGAAGGAAGACCCGACTGTCCGCGTCACGATCAACGAGGAGACCGGCGAGCACCTGATCTCGGGTATGGGTGAACTCCACCTGGACATCATCACCGGTCGTATCAAGCGTGACAAGGGTGTCGAGATCATCACTTCCCCGCCGATCGTCGTGTATCGTGAGACTCCGACCAAGACGGCCGGGCCGGTCGAGGGCAAGTCCCCGAACCGCCACAACAGGTTCTTTATTGAGCTTGAGCCCCTGAACGAGGAGGTCGTCCGCATGATCAAGGAGGGCGAGATCACGATGAACATGCCTGAACTTGAGAGGCGTGAACTCCTGATCAAGGCCGGTATCGACAAGGAAGAGGCGAAGGGTCTCAAGGCCATCGAGGGCACGAACATGTTCTTCGATGTGACGAAGGGTATCCAGTACCTCAACGAGACGATGGAACTTGTCCTTGACGGCTGGCGCGAGGCCATTGCAGGCGGTCCGCTTGCCGAGGAACAGGTGCAGAACCTGAAGGTCCGTCTCGTCGATGTGAAGCTCCACGAGGACGCGATCCACCGTGGTCCGGCGCAGGTCATTCCGGCGGTCCGTTCCGCGGTGAAGGCCGGTATCCTGATGGCGGGCGACTCCCTCCTCGAGCCGCTGCAGAAGATCCAGATCACGGTCCCGATGGACCAGATGGGTGCCGCAACCGGTCAGATCCAGGGCCGCCGCGGTCAGGTCTTCGACATGCAGAGCATGGGCGACACGATCACCGTGACCGGAAAGGCGCCGGTGGCCGAACTCTTCGGCTTTGCCGGTGACCTCCGTTCCGCGACCGAGGGCCGTGCGATGTGGTCCACGGAGTTCGCCGGGTTCGAGGTCGTTCCGCAGGGTCTCCTCCCCGAGGTCGTCAAGGCGATCCGGCAGAGGAAGGGTCTGAAGGACCAGATCCCGCGGCCGGAAGATTATCTGGCGTGAGTAGAGGGA
>NZ_CALFSA010000152.1 GCF_937919355.1 uncultured Methanofollis sp.
TTCCCCTCCAGTTCGTCATAGAGGCGGTCGGTGACGATGATCGAGTTGTAGGTGGAGATCCCGCTCCCGAAACCGGTGTCTTTCAGGATGCCGGCGACAAGGACGCTCTTCTCATGCTCATCCTCGCCGACCTTGATCCTGCTCCCGATCCTGAGGTCGTGCTCCTTCGCGATCTCGGCCGAGACAAGGGCGCGGCTCCCGCCCCTGATCATCACGCCCTCCTCGAGTTCCAGCACCTGCGGGATGTCTTCGGGCGCAAGGCTGTAGATCGAGGCATAATTCTCCTTCCCTTTCGTCGAGTACCTGACATAACTCGAACGGTACGGGATGACCGGGTTCTTCCCGCTCGCCTTCTCGATCTTCGTGAGTTGATGCTCGGTGATGAGTTTCTTCTCCGTGGATATGCCGTAGACGCCCATACCCGACGACGAGGGATATATACTCAGTTGTCCGCCCTTCTCGGCGAGGTCGCCGCTCACCGCAACCTGGAGGGCCGAGCCCATGATCCCCATCGAGGTGATCGCAAAGACACCGATGACGATCCCGATCACCGCAAGGAGGGACCGCAGAAAGTGGAGGCGCACGTTCCTCTTTGCCAGGTCCATGTAGATGTCGGCGAATATCATGAGTCCTCAATCCTCCCGTCCCTGATCCTGATCACCCTGTTGGCATAGGTCGCGGTGGAGGGGTCGTGGGTGACCATCACGACGGTTTTCCCGCTCTGGTTCAGTTCGGCGAGAAGTTCCATGATCTGCACGCTCGTCGTCGAGTCCAGGTTTCCCGTCGGTTCGTCGCAGAGGAGGATCGCCGGGTCGTTGATGAGAGACCGGGCGATCGCCACCCTCTGCTGTTGCCCGCCCGAGAGTTCGTTCGGGGTATGGGCGGCATGGCCTGCGTCGATCCCCACACGTTCGAGGAGGTCGGCGGCCCTCCCACCGTCGTCGCGCCGCCTGTTCTTGATGATATAGGGGTATTCAACGTTCTCCTGCGCCGTGAGGACCGGGATGAGGTTGAATTTCTGGAAGATGAACCCGATGGAGTCGCGCCGCAGTTCGGTGAGGGCGTCGTCGGAGAGATCCCTCGTGTTCACCCCGTTGATGATGACGTCCCCGGCGGTCGGGGTGTCGAGACAGCCGATCTGGTTCAGGAGAGTCGACTTGCCCGAACCCGACGGCCCCATGATCGCCACAAAGTCCCCTCTTGCGATAGAAAGGGAGACGTGGTCGAGAGACCTGACGTCCCCCGCGGCCAGGGGGTAGATCTTCGTGACGTCCCTGAGGCTGATGACCGCCGCCGCGTCCATTATGGCCTCCGCGAGTTCCTCAGGTCGTCGATCAGACCGGTCTTCTTCACGATCACGCCGCAGATGACGAGGGCGAGCACGCCGAGGAGTGCCATGACGGGCAGGGGAAGACCGGACTCAGCGGTCTCCGCAGACTCTGAGGACTTCTTCGGGACGGAGACTCCCACTTTGTCGAGAGAGACGGCGATCGACTGCGTGTACAGGGTGCCGTCAGCGTCCCTGAAGGAGATCAGCAGGGGGACCTGGGTGGCGTTCTCGACACGGCAGTTGAGGTCGAAACTCGAGAGGTCGTCGGACTCAAGACTGCCGAGGACATACTCGGGGTAAGGGTTCTCGGGCACGGCCGGGTCGCCGGTGGTGACGACGACACCCCGCGCGGTGGTGAGGCCGGCATTGGTTATGTCGCCGCTGATCGAGTACGAACCGAACCCGCCCTTCACCTCGATGTTGTTCACGACAAGGTGGGCCATCGTCTTGGCGTCGCCAAAGACAACAGGGATCTCGGCGCGCGTGGTGTGGGTGTTCTGACCGGTGCGATAGGTGACCTCAAACCCGAGGGTGGTCTCCTTCGTGGGTATCACGTCGATGGTGACGTTTGCGGTGCCGGAGGGCGGGATGGCGCCGGCGAAGTGGCCGGTCTGGACAGCCTCGATCCCGTCGCCAAATGGCACGACAGAGACGCCGCTGATCTCGGAGGAGCGGGGGTTTCCGATGACCAGTTTGATCTGCTCCTTCTTGCCTTCGACAAAGGAGTCTGGGCGGGAGGTGACAAGGACGGTGGCCGGGGTCTCATCGACCTGGACAGGGATGTGGGTGCTCAGGCTGCCGCCTTCCCTGAACTCCATGTAGAACCAGGGGTAGTAGGTGCCGGTGTGGGTGTTTGTGTCGGCTTTCACGGTATAGGTGAAGGTCTGCTTTGCACCGGCACCGATGATACCCCCGGCGGTCTGTTCGCCGATGGAGGGGACCATCGCGTCCCGCAGGAAGGTGCGCGTGACCTGAACGGGATCGGCGCCGGTATTGGTCACCTCAATGCTGACGGTGGCGGTGTCGCCGGGCATGAGGGAGGCGGGTTCGACGGTTGTCTTCGTAACCGAAACCGGAGCCTGCGGCGAAGTTTTGTCCGTGGTTCCGTCTAAACTCTCGGTAGCAGACGCAGCAGGTGCGGCGCAGACGAGGAATATCAGCCCGATGATGAGGGCAAGGCCAGTACGATGCATATATAACTCCAGCGCGGGGCCTCTGCCCCGCATGCGTGTAAAGCACTATGTACATTTTGTCTTTAATAACTTACCATATGTCAATGGTAGCATTCATATAGTCATACACGGCTTACATTGATCTGCACCCGGGACCGCAGAGGCGGCCCTAATTCAGGTGAACAGATATGGATAATGACACATCCCTTATAAACGTCCTCATCGCCCCGAACCGCTTTTTCGGGGCGCTGGGTGCAGGAAGGGAGAGGATCGGCCTCCCTGCACTGATTGTCCTCATTTCAGCACTCATCACTGGAGCCGGAGCTTACCTCATGGCGTCTTCAATGACGATGATCGACGTCCCCGACGTCGACCCGGCCACCATGCAGATGATCACCGGCGCCGGCGCCGCTTTCTTTGCTTTCTTCACTGTAATGCTCGCCTGGGCGATCGGGTCCCTCATCATGCACGTGATCGTGAAGATCCTCGGCGGCACCGGGTCGTTCAAGTCGACGCTTTCCACCGTCGGTTATGCAAGTCTCCTGCAGGTCTTCGCAGGCCTGTTGACGCTCGCAGTCTTCCTCATCTATCACCCTGACGTCGCCGCCATCGCCACGGGGGAGCCTGCGGCGCTCGGTGCAATGGTCCCTGCCATGGCCGTCACCGCCATCGTCGGTTTCGTCGTCCTCATCTGGTCGGTCGTGATCGAGGCCTACGGCCTTGTCCACGCCCATGACCTCCCCCT
>NZ_CALFSA010000153.1 GCF_937919355.1 uncultured Methanofollis sp.
TGCTCTCCTCGACCACGCCCTCCAGGAAGTTCCCGAGGATCCGGCCGGAGGCGCACGCAAGGTCCTCCTCCCATTCCCGGGCATAGGCGACGACAGTGTCGGCGGAATAACCCGCCCTCCGCAGGTCGGCGCCGTCTTCGTCGGCCATCTTCTCGAAGGTCCCGACAGTCATCTCCGGGTGGAACTGGAGCCCGATGGCGTTCCTGAACCTGAATGCCTGGTTCCTGCACGACGCCGAGGTGGCAAGGAGTGTCCCGCCGCGGGGGACGGCGAAGGTGTCGGAGTGCCACTCGAGGGCGGGGAAGGCCTGCGGCACGCCCGCAAAGAAGGGGTCCTGCCGACCTTCCCGCGTCAGGGAGAGAGTGTGCACCCCGAACTCGGGGAGAGGGGCGCGGGTCACAGGGGCGCCGAGGGCCTTTGCGAGGACCTGGCCCCCGAGACAGAGGCCGAGATAGTGCCCGCCCGCAAGGACATGCTCCCTGACCGCGCTATCGAGGTCGGCCAGATAGGGGTGGGCCTCCTCCTCGTAGACGTTCATCGGCCCGCCGAGGACGATCATGACCTCAGGGTGGCGGGGGATCGGATCACCGCGGTCCATCCTGTAAACGGCACCTTCAAGACCGTAGTCTTCGAGGAGGGAGAGGAGGAGAGGGCCCGGACCCTCGCCGCCGATGTGCTGGATGATACCTGCGTCTGTCATGTGCAAGACCTCGAAACCGGTGCGACCACGAGAGGGAGAGGCGGCACAACCTGCCATTACCTCCATTCCCCCGCCGTTAAAAGAGGTTAACGGAGGGCCGCCTCGCCTTCCTCTCCGGTCCTGACCCTGACCACCCGTTCGACCGGTATGACGAAGATCTTGCCGTCGCCGATCTGACCGGTCTGCGCGGCCTCTCTGATCACGGCGATGACCTCGTCCACTTTCTCGTCAGGGACGACCATCTCGATCCTGGTCTTCGGGAAGAAGTCGGCGACGTACTCAGCGCCGCGCCACTGCTGCCTGACGCCCTTCTGCTCGCCCCGCCCTTTCACCTCAGAGACGGTCATGGAGACCATCCCGATGGCTTCAAGGGCAGACTTCACGTCCTCGAACTTTGTCGGCCTGATGACCGCCTCAATCTTTTTCATCGCTTCACCTCTGTTGCATGCTCCGTGGCCACGAAGTTCGGGTACGCCGACATCCCGTGTTCACCGATGTCGAGGCCCTGGAGTTCCTCAGCAGCGGAGACCCGTATGCCTATGACCGCCTTCATGATGCCAAAGAGGATAAGTCCTGTGCCGAATGCCCAGGCGAAGCTGACCGCAACCGAGAGCGCCTGCACGCCGAAGAACCCTGCGTTGCCATACAGGAGTCCGGTCACGCCGCCGTAGGTGCCGTCGGCGAAGAGACCGAGGGCAAGGAGACCCCAGGCACCGTTGAAGCCGTGGACCGCGATCGCACCGACCGGGTCGTCGACATGGATGACCCAGTCCAGGAACCAGACGCCGACGACCACAAGGAGGCCGGCGACGATGCCGATCAGCACCGAGAGCTGGGGGTTCACCCAGGCGCACCCGGCGGTGATTGCGACAAGGCCGCCGATCGCCGCGTTGCCCGACATCGAGACATCGGGTTTGCCGTGCCAGGCCCAGGTGGCAAGCATAGCGGTGACGAGAGCTGCCGCAGCAGACAGGGTGGTGTTCGCCGCAATGACGGCGATCCTGAGGCTGTCGGCGTTGAGCGTCGAACCGCAGTTGAAGCCGTACCACCCGAACCAGAGCACGAAGACGCCCAGGATGCCCAGGGTGACCGAGTGGCCGGGGATCGCACGGGGTGTCCCGTCCTTTGCATATTTTCCGATACGGGGACCGAGCAGGAGTGCACCGGCGAGGGCGAGCCAGCCGCCGACGGAGTGGACCACGCCCGAACCCGCGAAGTCGAGGGCGCCAAGCCCGGCAAGCCAGCCGCCGCCCCAGACCCAGTGGCCGTAGACCGGGTAGATCACGGCCGTGATCACGGCGCTGGCGATGACGTAGGTCGAGAACTTACACCTCTCGGAGACCGAACCCGAGACGATCGTGGCGGCTGTCGCCGCAAAGACCATCTGGAAGAACCAGGACTCGATGGTGGTGACATCGTAGGCGTCGCCAAGCAGGAAGAAACCCGACCAGCCGAAGAGCCAGTTCATGCCCTCCATCGTGCCGTACATGACGGCAAAGCCGACAGCCCAGTAGGCGAGGGCGCCGACGGAGAAGTCCATCAGGTTCTTCATCATAATGTTCGCCGCGTTCTTCGCCCGGGTAAACCCGGTCTCGACCATGGAGAACCCGGCCTGCATGAACATCACCATGAACCCGCAGACAAGGACCCAGATGAAGTCGAGGGCCTTTCCCGGATCCTCCTCAAGAGTCGCCGTCCCGTCGGGGTCTGCGGCCAGGACAGGCACCGCACAGAGTCCCAGACAGGCGACGACCAGAAGCGCCAGAATGTTTTTTCGCACATACATGGTTTTCACTGCTCCTGTACTCGAGGAGATGGAACAATATTTCCACCTTTTAGTTATAAAATTAACTGCAAGATCGGAGGAACAGTGCCCAGGAACAGCGAGGGGCATGCACGACTGGCGGGATAATCAGAATGATAGAAGAGATTCCAGGAGATGCGACACCCATGCAGGATTTATTCCCATATGAAAACAGTATAGACAGTAATTTTTGACATACGGCCACCAAAAACAGGCATAATCACGATGCGCTCAATAGAAGGGGTTCGATACAGGGGTGCCGCCTCCCCATGCCGGTTCCGGCAGAGCGAACCCATCCATGATTCATCACCCTCAAGCGGTGGAAGTCCTGGAGAAGACCTACCGGGCGATCTTTTCGAGGGCACTCTCGATCCTCTCGACCCTCTGCTCCATCTCCTCCAGGGCCTTCGCGATGCGTTCGAGGTACGTCTTCAACCACCCGAGTACGACCAGCACCAGCGCCACGACCGCAAGAACCAGGAAGAGGAGGGGGACATTCATAATATTCAGACTGAGAAGGCCGCTGACGAGCAGGGCCAGAAAGTACGCTCCGCAGAAGAGCATCACCGTACCGACGACCAGTATTCCAACCTGACGTGATTACCATGAAAACCACCAGGGTGGTTTTCAAAGAATCGCTTGAAACTTCGTTTCATGAGCGATTCCATCGACTCACCTCATGCCTCCGGGGTTGTGGGGCATTGCCGGAGGCTCTCTTACCGGGAATGGG
>NZ_CALFSA010000154.1 GCF_937919355.1 uncultured Methanofollis sp.
CAAGGGGGGCACGGACGGCGCCGTAATAGAATTTCTTGCCTTCGGTGGCGAAAGAGAAGATGCCCGGGACGAAGAGTGCCGGGACGTTCACCTCGTAGTCGTCATGTATCTGTTCGGCGGCGTCGATCCAGCTGATCGCCGGGCGGACCGGGGTTTTGCATTCGCCGATGACGAGCGGGATGCCGTTGACGAGGAGGACGTTGTCGGCCCGTCTGGTGACGGCGCCGGTATAGGAGTATTCTGTGGTGGTGACGAAGTGGTTGTTGGCCGGGTGAGCGAAGTCGATGATCTTCACCGGGACATAGCGGTAGTTCTCGCCGAAGGGCATGGAGAGGCCGCCGCAGATGATCTCGGCGAAGCGCTCGTTGGCCCTTACGAGTCCCTCGCCCTGCACGGCGAGGAGGATGGCCCTGAGACGGTAGATGACCTCGTCAGCCCGGTCGGGCTGGCGGGCGATCTCGGGGTTGAGCCTGATGAGAGCGGTTTTGAGGTAGGGTTCGACCAGCACGTCTCCCTCTGTGCGGGGAAGAGTGGTGGCGGGGATGTATGTCCACCCATTCTGCTTCAGGTGGTCCCGGAGGCCGTCGCGGACGGTGTTTGCTTCGTCAAAACTCATGGGAGGTCATCTCGATGAATAAAATATTGCTCGAAAGGCAATTGATAGAGAGAATAGAAGCGCAGGGTTATTGTATTTTCGATATGGTTCTTTCTGGGGATCATTTGAGGGCATTAATTATCTGACGAGCCTCAGAAATTGAATCGCGCACGCAACTGGATAAATTGACTATTTTCTGGAAGGGTTCGTTATAATCACAATCTTTCCGCCACTGGTGAAGACGACTGAGGCGACGGGAGATCGGCGTCATGTTTTTGTCTTCAAACCACTCTCTCAACCGCCAATGGTCGGTGCCGTCTGTTTCCGGCACGTATCCCCAGGTGTCCTTCGCGTAGTTCTGGGCATGGCGGTAGGCGCCGTAGTACGCTCTGCTCACTGAACAGCGGTATGCGGCCTCCTGCGGGATCTGGTGGGCATCAGCCTGCTTTTTGAGATATTCGGCAATCTCAACGAACTGCGACCAGGAAAAAATCATGTTTATGATGTGGGGGACCTGTAATCGGTGGTCAGGAGGAGCCATCCAGACTGGCCCCTGAGGGCGGGTTCGTATTCGTCGCAAATCCTATCCATTCTTGCGAGGATATCGGCGTCGTACTCCTTCTGCCTGACATAGATGGTCAGGTAGCGGTCGTCGCTTTCTGGGTCCTGGTAGAGGTCGAGGGTGACGGTTGCGTCGTGCCTGAATTCATCTTTTGTGAGGAGGCAGGCGTACATCGTAACCAGGTCGAGGCCGGGATTCTGGAGAATATACTCAAGGACATCTGCCCGGTGTGCGATCTCGATATCCACAAGATCCAGGATTGTGAGGAGGGACTGTTCGACCGTATATGAGAGGCTCGCACTTTCCCCCAGGGCATCTTCGGTATAGGGATCCTGATAATAGGCATAGGTGTCGCTGAAGAGGCGGATGATGAGGTTCCTGAGTTTCGTTATCCACGAATCCTCTGACTCTTTTTCTTCAGGGAGGTCGGCAAAGTACCAGACCTTCTTCGGGGACTCGAAAGGATAGCCCGAGAGATATGCTTTCATTCACTCCTCCTGATCAAAGATCTCTTCCAGCTTTTTCGTAATGCAGCCTTTGAAGAGGGCCTTCACCTCGGTGTGCGCCTCTTCCACCCATGCGTATGCGTCGTCGGGTTTCACGGCGTCTTTCCGTGCGAGGAAGTAGTCGGTGGTGAGGAGGTAGGCCAGGGTGTTCTGTTTCTCCGGCATCGCCTGCGTCAACTTCAGCCGGCAGATGTCCCGGTCTTTGTAGGTGAAGTCGCACCCGACCATGAAGTTCTCGACCTCCTGTGGAAGTCCTTCACCAAGATGGGGATAGAAGGTGAAGTAGTCTTCGAGCCTGATTCTCTCTCCCGGGATCTCGATCTTGTCGATATAGAGGAGGCCGATGCGGTCGAACCCTCTGATGCCCCCGGTGAGGGAGGCGATGGCCTCGTAGGCCTGGCGGATCATCGGCCTGAACACCTCCCACGAGGGATAGGGCCTGAGGCAGTGGATGGAGAGTCCCCGTGGGCCGAGCTGGACGAGCATCTTGCGGTCTTTCGCGAGGAAGACCTGTATATCGATCGTCTCCACCCTGTGCCCCTCGATGCCGGTGGTGTTTGTCTTGATCTCCAGGCTCTGTCCCTTTCTGGACTCGCGGATCGGGAAATGATCTCTGACGGCGTCGTAGAAGCGGTCGGGGAGGTCGTTGTCCCACGGCGTATCGGACGAAAACCGGAACTCACAGACTGCTTCGACGATGGGTGGGTTCCGATAATCATTCATAGATATTCACGCTCCCGTATACACTTGTTCGGAAGATGGTAATAGGTCCTTCTTTCTTGACCTGATATCCTGTGGCATCAGGGATAAAGATACCGATTGGTCCTAATCAGGGTCGCAGGTTGGGAAAAGAGGGGTACGAAAAAGAGAGGATGTTCTCGTCGATCACGTCGTCTCCCCGTCGGGCGAGAGCACCTGATTGATCAACCGCATCTTCAGCGCCTTCGAGGCCTCGACGCTTGCACGGGCGGCGGCGATGGTGTCGTCGATGGCTGAGAGGATGGAGGCGATCTGGCGTTGTTCGGGGAGCGGGGGGAGAGGAACAAGCAAGTGGTTCAGATCATTTTGATTTATTGTGGCTTGTCCAATTGCTGATTTTACTCTCATCATTATCTGACTAAAATATCTATCTGTTTGAGTGAAATATCCAACAAATGATGGGTAGACTTTGTTTAAATCTAACCGAACCCTTATATTTTTACTCTCATATGTTATTGGTCCAAGTCCATTGGGTACAATCCCCGCTTTGCCTATGAGATCGATACTATTTACTCGATTAATTAATATATCGCCACATTTTAAACCATAATCATCTAACTCCTCTTTTGTGACATCTAAAAGTGGAGCACCGTTTATGTTGATCATTCCATTTTGAATATTATACATCCTCACTGATGGGTATCCGGTACCATAATATTTGTCTTTCTTATATATCCCGTTCTTGAATGATTGGGCTACTCTATTCAGGGTGCAAATTCTCCACTCTTTCGGCACCACGCCAACCTTTTTCACCTCCCGAAACTCCTCATGCCCGATCCCCTTCGAGAACAACTCCCGCATCATCACCTGCTTATAGTGCTCGGCCTCGGCGAGGAGCGCCTCGTCTTTCACGATCACGTCCTCCGCCGCCCAGAGCACCTCCGCAATGCGGCGCTGCTCCTCGATGGGAGGGAGGGGGAAGGTGTAGGCGGCGAGGTCTTTCCATTTGGTGCGGGGGGAGAGCGACCCCGAAGAGGTGTTGATGGCATGCTCGAAGAAGCGGTCGTCCTGCACGACGAAGGGCAGGAGTTCGGGGACTAACACATCCGACTTTGCCTCGAAGACGAGGATGTCGCTGGAGCAGATACCGTCGAACTCTGCCAGCGCCGCCTTCCGCTGGTAGGCACGCCTCTTCCCGAAGAGTACCTGCCCCCTTGAAAATTTCCGGGTGAATGAGGTCCCATCGGTAATCTCATCCCAGCGCGTAATTCTGAGCGAACAGGGATCGAGGTGTTCAAGCCCGACTACCCGCGTGATCCCGTGCTTCAGAGGTTCTTTCTCATTGTCATTGACATTCCTGGCAACCTCCCCAAACGAGGCCATCCTCCACCCTGCCGGGAGGTCCGTTGCATCACCCATCCAGCCCCACCTCCTTCAGCACTGCACGCAGCTCTTCCATCGCGTCGCTCTTCTCCGTCGCATACTCGGTCCACTCCTCGTACACCCCTGCAAACGTCGGCGTCACCGCCCCGTCATCGCACCGGGCGATATACCGGGGAATGCTCAGGTTCGCGTCCTTCGCCAGGATCTCCTCGACCGGCACAGAGCGGGAAAATCCCTCGACATCCTCGTCGCTCAGGTAGGCCGCCAGGATCTTCTCGATATGCCGTGGCTCCAGGAAACTCTGCGCCTTCTCGTGGGTCACCTCGTCCACCGCGTTGATGAAGAGGACCCGCCCGCGTCGTGCAGGCGGTTTCTGCATCCGGCAGACGATCACGCACGCCTCCATCGGCGAGTTGTAGAAGAGGTTCGGCCCGAGGCCCAGCACACACTCGATCAGGTCGGCCTCCACGATCCGACGACGCATCTCCCTCTCCGCATCTCGGAAGAGCACCCCATGCGGGAAGAGGATCGCACACCGCCCTGTCGCCGGGTCCATGCTCCTGATGATATGCTGGAAAAAGGCGTAGTCCGCACGCCCCTGCGGCGGCACCCCGAAGAGGTTCCGGCCCCAGGGATCGCTCGAAAACGCCTCCCTGTCCCAGCGCGAGATCGAGTACGGCGGATTGGCAAGAATACAGTCGAACGTCTTCAGACGGTCCTGTTCCACAAACGCCGGTTCTGCAAGGGTGTCGCCCCGCACAATCGTGCAGTCCTCGATCCCGTGGAGCAGGAGGTTCATCCGCCCGATCGACGACGTGATCAGGTTGATCTCCTGCCCGAAGAGGCGCAGACTCCGGTACTCCTTCCCCTGCTCCCGCACCTGGAGGGCGGCGACAAGCAGCATCCCCGCGCTCCCGCAGGTAGGATCGTACACCGACTCCCCCTCCTGCGGGTCGAGCATCTGCGTCATCAACCGCACAAGCGTCCGGTTCGTGTAGAACTCCGCCGCCGTATGTCCCGAGTCGTCAGCAAACTTCTTGATCAGAAACTCATAGCCCTGCCCCAGTTCATCCTGCGGCACATGGGCGAGGGAGAGCGTCTCGGACGAAAAATGCTCCACCAGGTCGCGGAGCGTCGCGTCGGAGAGGAAGTCCTTGTTCGTCCACGACGTATCCCCGAAGATCCCGGCAAGCGTCTCCCTGTTCGCGTCCTCGATCCGGTGCATCGCCTCCTGGAGCGCCATCCCCACGTCCTCGGTCACCGCCCGGACATCATGCCAGTGTGCCCCCTCAGGCACCACAAAGCGGTGGTCCTCAGGGAAGACCTCGCCGCACGCCGCCAGCGCCCGCTCCGTCTCCTCGTCGTAACAGTCGCAGATCCGCTTGAAGTAGAGCAACGGGAAGATGTACTGCTTGTAGTCGCTCGCATCGATATAGCCCCTGAGCAGCACCGCCGCCCCCCAGAGATACTTCTCCAGTTCGGCCTGCGTGATCGGTTCGGGCACCATTCAGACCACCCCTTCCTCGGCAAGCAACCTCTTCAAACGCTCCTCGGCCTCGACACACGCCTCTGCCGCATCCTTCACCCGCTCCAGCCCCTCTTCGGCCGTCATCGGGTCCTCCTCGACCACAGGCTCAACATAGAGCGAGATGTTCAGGTTATGGTCCTCCCCCCTGATCTCGTCGAGCGTCGCCACCCGCACCGCACCCGGCACGTCCTGACATCCCTCGTACCACGCATAGATCCGGTCCACATGCTCGGGACAGAGGTGGTTCTGATTCCGCCCCTTCTGGTACTCCCCCGAGGCATCAATGAAGAGCACCCGGCCCCGGAGACGTTCCTCCTTCTGCCACCTGAAGACCAGAATGCAGGCTGCAAGCGTTGTCCCGTAGAAGAGGTTCGGCCCAAGACCGATCACCCCCTCCAGCAGGTCCATCTCCAGGAGCGCCTTTCTGATCCGCCCCTCGGCCCCTTTCCTGAAGAGCGCACCCTGCGGCAGCACAATCGCCATCCGTCCGTTCGGCTTCGCCATCGAGGCGATCATGTGCTGGACCCAGGCGAAATCGCCATAACTCTGGGGCGGCATCCCGGCAAAATTCCGGCCAAAGGGATCGTGCTCCCAGACCTCCTCCCCCCACTTCTTCAGGGAGAAGGGCGGGTTTGCCACCACGCAGTCGAAGGTCTGCAGACGGTCCTGCTCCACAAACGCCGGGTTCCGGAGCGTGTCCCCCCGCACGATCTGGAAATCCTCACGGCCGTGCAGGATCAGGTTCATCCGGGCGATCGAGGAGGTGGTCATATTCTTCTCCTGCCCGTAGAGGTGGAGGAGGTTGATGTCGCCCCCGTGCTCCTGCACATAGGAAAGAGCCTCCAGCAGCATCCCGGCCGTCCCCACCGCCGGATCATAGATGTTCTCCCTCTCCTGCGGCTTGAGGATCCGCATCATCAACCTGATGACCATCCTCGGCGTGTAGAACTCGCCGGCCGCCTTATTCGACTCGTCCGCAAACTTCTTGATGAGATACTCGTAGGCCCGCCCGGCGATGTCGGGCTCCACAGAGGCGTTCGAGAGGTTTTTCTCCGAGAAGTGTTCGATCAGGTCCTTGAGCAGGGCGTCGGGGAGGCGCTCCTTGTTCGACCACTGCACATCCCCGAAGATCTGGCTGAGCGTCCTCTCGTTTGCGTGCTCGATACACCGCATCGCGTCCTGGATCGCCTTCCCGATATCCTCGCTCTGTCCCCTGATAGTCTTCCAGTGGCAGCCTGTGGGGATCAGGAAACGAAAATTCTCCCTGTACTCCGCCTCCTCGATATTTTCATGGGCTTCTTCAAGGGCGGCATCATACTCTTCGTCGTACACATCGCAGATCCGCTTCAGGAAGAGGAGGGGGAAGATGTAGGTCTTGAAATCAGCCGCGTCGATCGGGCCGCGGAGGATGTTCGCGGCCTCAAAGAGCCATGATTCCAGTTCTGAAAGTGAAAGAGTGTTCTGTTCGTCTGGATCCATCGATTATATCCACCTGATATCTGTCAAGATGTCGATCTTCCCACCTAAAAGCAGATCGAAAGCAATCAGGGGAAAATAATGACATTTTTGAGATATAATTAGGAGAATAAGGTTTTTGTTGAATCGCTCATGAAACGAAGTTTCAAGCAGTTCTTTGAAAACCACCTCGGTAGTTTTCATGGTATTTGAAAACCACCTCAGTGGTTTTCATGGTAAATCCTCATGTTCAAGTCGATGTGCCTTTCTGGTTCCCTGAGGAGAAACGTGTACCCCCTACCCTCCCCGCATAGGCACTCGGAACTGATCGCCACCAGAAATGATCCCGGAAACAACAATTCCAAAATCAGAACAACTCAACGAGAAAAACCGTGTGAAGATCCAGAATTGACTTCAAAATGCTGCGAGGGGGATCCGAACCCCCGACCTCCAGATATCTCAGATCTGGGCGCTCCGTGTTGCTCAAAACCCTATGAGTCTGGCGCCCTAACCAACTAGGCCACCGCAGCACGAGTGTTTGCACCTAAGTGCATTATAACAAGGACGGATGGATTAATAAAGGTTATTGTGGGGAGGGGGGTTCAGCGCCTCATCTTGTTGATGTAGACGTTGACCGCGGCGGAGATCGCCGCCGTCTCCTTCCCCTGGCGGAGAGAGTCGGCGAGGGTCTGCATGCGGGTCTCCTCCTCGCGCAGGTACCGCCGGAGACTCTGGGCGATATGCTCCTCCTGGAGGAAGTGGGTGTGCGTGTTCCCGAGCACGAACTCCCGATTGTGCATGATCGCGTGGTGGAGGGGCAGCGTCGTCTTCACCCCGAGGATGACATACTCGTAGATCGCCCGGCGCATCCTCTCGATCGCCTCCATCCTCGTCTGCCCGTGGGCGCAGAGCTTCGAGATCATCGAGTCGTAGTTCGGCGGGATCGTGTAGCCCATGTGGATGCCTGAGTCCACCCTGATCCCCGGACCGCCCGGCGAGCGGTACCGGACAATCTTGCCCGGGTCTGCCTGGAAGTTGTTCAGCGGGTCCTCGGCATTGATCCGGCACTCGATCGCGTGCCCCCGGATCGAGACATCCTCCTGGTCGAAGGGGATGTCCTGCCCGGCGGCGATGGCGATCTGCTGCTTCACGATATCGATGCCCGTGATCATCTCGGTGATCGTGTGCTCCACCTGGAGACGGGTGTTCATCTCCATGAAATAGTAGTTCCCGTCAGAATAGAGGAACTCCACCGTGCCCGCGTTCTTGTAATGAGACGTCTTTGCGACAGTCACCGCCGAGGCCGCCATCCTCTCCCGCAGGTCGTCCGTCATGATCGGACAGGGCGCCTCCTCCACCAGTTTCTGGTGGCGGCGCTGGATCGAGCACTCGCGGTCGTAGAGGTGGAGAGTCTTCCCGTACCTGTCCGCGAGCACCTGGAACTCGATGTGGCGGGGCTTCGTCAGGTACTTCTCGATGAAGACCGTCGGGTCGCCGAAGGCCGACTCCGCGATCTTCATGCTCCCCTTGATCGCCTCCTCCAGTTCTGCCGGCGAATTGACGACATGCATGCCGATACCGCCGCCGCCCGCGCTCGCCTTCACGATCACCGGGTACCCGATCTCCTCCGCGACCTTCGCCGCCTCGTCGAGACTCGTGATCCCGCCCGGCGTGCCGGGCAGCACAGGCACGCCCGCCGCCTTCATCGTCTGCTTGCTCTCGATCTTCGAGCCCATCATCTCGATGGTCTTCCAGGACGGGCCGATGTAGGTGAGGCCCTCCTCCTCGACGAGTTTCGCAAACTTCGCGTTCTCGGCAAGGAACCCGTAGCCCGGGTGGACCGCCTCGGCGCCCGACATCTTGGCAATCTCGACGATCCTCTCCATGTTCAGGTAACTCTTCTGCGGCGGGGCCTCGCCGACGAAGAAGGCCTCGTCCGCATACTTCACATGGAGGGCGTTCTTGTCGGGGGCCGAGTAGATCGCGACCGTCTCGATCCCGAGTTCGCGGCAACCACGCATCGCCCTGATGGCGATCTCGCCCCTGTTTGCGATGAGCACCTTCTCAAAAT
>NZ_CALFSA010000155.1 GCF_937919355.1 uncultured Methanofollis sp.
CGTCCTTCGAGAGGAGGGCGGCGAGGGCGAGGGCCTGGAGGAGGGGCGGGAGGAGGGAGAGGGGGAAGAAGGTGCCGGAGAAGAGGAACATGGGTGTGATGAAGAGGAGGGCGGGGTAGGTGATCGCCTCGATGTTCGGGATGACGGCGGTGAAGCACATGCCGAGGGAGGCGAAGAGGAGGCCGGCGAGGAAGGCGAAGGGGATGATGAGGAGGGAGGAGGGGAGGGCGGCGACGCCGAAGAGGAGGAGGATGGGGACGATGAGGGAGGCGGAGATGAGGCTCCTTGTCGCTCCCCAGAGGATCTCGCCCGCGATCACTTCCTCGATGGAGACGGGGGTGGCGATGACGGCGTCGAAGGTCTTCTGGTAGTACATGCGGACGTACGAGCCGTAGGTGCACTCGAAGAAGGAGGCGTTCATGATGGAGACGGCGACGAGGGCGGGGGCGATGAACTCGACGTACGGGACGCCGTCGATCTCGGAGATGTAGTAGCCGACGCCGAAGCCGAGGGCGAGGAGGTAGAGGAGGGGTTCGAGGGCGGGTTCGATGATGTGGACTTTCCAGGTCTTCGCAAAGACGTCGAGGTTCCGCCGCCAGACTGTCCAGGCGCGCCTGCCGGGGAGGGTCATTCCCGCAGGGTCCTCCCGGTGAGTTTGAGAAAGACGTCTTCAAGAGTGGCGGGGCGGGTGGTGAGGGTGATGGCGCCGCAGGTGTCGAGGAGGGTGCGGGCCAGTTCGTTCGGTCTGTCTGTCGGGACGTGGACGAGGGTGCCGGCGGTCTCGTACGGGATGCCGCGGCTCCTGAGGCAGGCGATGACGGTTTCGTCGGCCGCAACTTCGATGATGTGCCCGCCGATCGTCGTCCTGATCAGGTCTTTCGGCGATCCTTCGACGAGGACCTCGCCGTGGTCCATGATGACGAGGCGGTCGCAGAGGTGTTCGGCTTCCTCCATGGAGTGGGTGGTGAGGAGGAGGGTCGTGCCCTCCTCCTGGAGGGTGC
The DNA here is from genome assembly GCF_937919355.1 of uncultured Methanofollis sp. Taxonomy (GTDB): domain Archaea; phylum Halobacteriota; class Methanomicrobia; order Methanomicrobiales; family Methanofollaceae; genus Methanofollis. Next base: position 1,002 of record NZ_CALFSA010000155.1, read on the forward strand.
GGAGTCTTTCCCAGATGAGGTGGCGGGCCTGGGGGTCGAGGCCGGTGGTGGGTTCGTCCAGGATGAGGATGTCGGGGTCGTTGACGAGGGCGCGGGCGAGGATGAGGCGGCGGCGCATGCCGCCGGAGAGGGTTTCGATGACGACGTCTTTCTTCCCTTCCATCTGGACGAAGGCGAGGAGGCGGGCGACTCGCTCCTCCGCTGTGCGTCTCGGGATGCCGAAGTAGCGCGCGTAGGCGAGGAGGTTTTCGGCGCCGGTGAGGTCGGGGTCGAGGTTGTTCTCCTGCGGGACGACGCCGAGGCGGGCCTTGATGGCGCGGGCGTCGACGGCGGGGTCCATGCCGAAGACGTCGAGTCTGCCGCCTGTCCGAGGCGAGACGCACTGGACCATGCGCATGGTGGTGGTCTTGCCGGCGCCGTTGGGGCCGAGGAAGCCGAAGGCTTCGCCTTCCTCGACGGCGAAGGTGATGCCGCGGACGGCGGGGATGTTCCCGAAGTGTTTTTCCAGGGCGTGCGCGACGATGACAGGGGGCATGTGTCCGGCATGGCGATCGCACCTGATGGTAGTTGTACCTTTCGGCCGCGGGGTGCTTTTTTCTCCTCTGCGGTGAAATGCACTCTATGGCATCGCCACTTCTTGCAGTGATACTCTCGTTCTTCTTGCCGGGGCTTGGCCAGTTCTACACCGGCCAGTTCCTGAAGGCGGTTCTGCTCATCGTGCTCGCTGTCGTCTTCGGTGCCCTCTCGACCATCCTGATCGGTATCCCCTTCTACATCCTGGTCTGGCTGTACTCGATGTACGACGCTTACACTGCGGCGAAATCAACGTGAACGAGATTTATTCAAATTTAATCGATTTTCAGGGGTAAAGGGGGTTTAAGAAACTCCCTTTTCATTTTCTGGCGACTCAAAACAGCTTATATTAAATACGGGCCCGTCGATACTCTCAGATACCCCCCGCCCAGACGTGTTCACCCGGGCGCGGGGGAGGGATTTTCAAATCCTTGTCTGCGTGAAACTGGTCTATTCCTGCCGGGGGGACGGCAATGCCCTGGCCGTACCCCGGCATACACCCACACAGGGGCGCTCTTTTCCCGATGTTTCTCTTCATGTGATCTCTTTTTTTCCGCGGTTCCGGGGAATGTTTATACCGCGTCCCGCCTTCAACGTAGATTTCTATAAATAGATGCCGTTTTTCCCCGGAAGCCCCGCATTTCACGCCCCCGACCCCCGATGTATTAAAAGCCGAATATCTCACAAATTTCAAATGAGACAGTTTAAATATCTCCATTTCACGTATTCAATATCGCGCAATTGGATAAGGCATATATAGTACACAACCAAATTGCGATTGTCCTCGCATGAGGAGGTAACAATCGATGAAACTCGGATATGAGCATGAAGAAGCGGTGTCGCCGGTCATCGGCGTCATCCTGATGGTCGCCATCACGGTCATCCTGGCGGCGACGGTGGCGGTCTTCGTCCT
>NZ_CALFSA010000156.1 GCF_937919355.1 uncultured Methanofollis sp.
CCGAACCCGTCGCCTTCGACGCCCGCGTCATCCCGGCGACGCCGGCGTACGCCGCGGAGTACCTTGCGATGCGCCAGGCCGAGGCGTGGCGGAACCACATCAATGCCTACTGCCAGGCCGCACTGCAGGACGAGGGCCTCACTTCCCGTACGGCGGCGGTGCGCCTCCTCGGCATGAAGGCCGAAGATATGCACGACCTGATGTTCTCCCGCGGCGTCAACCTCGCCGAGACCCCGGCCTGGCAGAGGCGCGGCACGCTCGTGCGGCGCGGGAGATACACAAAAGAGGGGATGAACCCGATAACCGGGGAAAAAGTGATCGTCGAGAGGCAGGGCGTCGTTGTCGACGGGGACCTGCCCCTCTTCTCGGCCCCGGAGGGCCTCTCCTACCTCTCCTCACTCATCGGCCCGTGAGATGCCCATGTGCATCGGCACGCCCTCGACCTCCCACTCTGAGGTGAGTTCCCAGGTGCCGGCCAGGGCGGCGCCCTCATGGACGTCGAGTTTCTTGGCGCGCACCTCGCCCGAGATCACGTCAGACCACCCGGCGACGAGGCCGGCGATCCGCGCGTCGGCGACCGCGATCTCTGCGGCGATGTTCTCCTCGACCTTGAGGTCGCGCTGCCGCCGCATCTCCTGGAGACGGCGGATCACCTCGCGGGCATAACCCTCGGCCTCGAGTTCGGGCGTGAGGGCCACGTCGACATAGACGGTTGCGTCCGGCATCTGCGCGGCAAAGACGTCCGCGGGGAGTTCCTCGGTGAAGGTCACCATCTCGGGAGTGACCTCGTACGCCCCCGCGGTCGCCGTGCCGTTCTCGGCGAGTGCGGCCTTCATTGTGTTCCCGTCGGCCGCCTCGACCGCCGCCTTCACCTTCGGGGCTTCCCTGCCGAACTTCGGCCCGAGCACCCGCATCACCGGTTCGGCCTTCCAGCCGATCCTCTCCCAGCGCCCGGCGACGACGGTGACGGCCTTTGCATTCGCCCTCGTGCAGCAGAGGGCGTTGAGGCGTGTGATTGCCTCCTGCACCGCGGCCGAGGAGGTGACGACGACGACCTCGCCGACAGGCCAGCGGAGTTTCCTCTTCCCGTCCTGCCGTGCGGTTGCCGTGGAGTCGTCGAAGGCCTGCACGACAGCCATCGCCGTCTCCAGACCGGTGTCGATGAGGGCGGCCTTCGCCTCCGGCCAGTCGAGCATGTGGACGCTCTCCGGGTCGCCGCTGCAGCGCAGGTTCCCGTAGATCGCCTCGGTCAGGTGCGGGGTGAAGGGCGAGAGGAGCTGGCAGAGGCGACGGAGGACATAGTACACCGTCTCGTAGGCGTACCTCTTCTCGGGTGCGTCTTCCTCAAGCCACATCCGCGGCCGCACGAGCTGGAGGTACCAGCGGGAGACGTCCTCCAGGATGAAGGTGATGAGGGACCGGGTGATCTTGTGGAGGTTGAACTCCGCGAAGTCGGCGTTGATCTCCTCCGTGAGGGTGTTGACCCGGGAGAGGATCCACCTGTCCTCGTCGGGCATGGCGGCGACCATCCCGGCCACCGCGGCCTCGTCCCAGCGGCCGTCGGCCGTCTGTGCGGGCGCGAAGGTGTCCAGGGCCATGTACGGCAGGGGGAAGCGGTAGACGTTCCAGAGGATGTTCAGGGTCCTGTTGACCGTCTTCACGCCCTCCCAGTTGAACTTCATGTCGTCCCAGGGGGCGTTTGTCGAGAGGACGTACAGGCGCAGCACGTCCACGCCGCACTTCTCGATGACCTCTCCGGGCGTCACGACATTGCCGAGACTCTTCGACATCTTCTTCCCCTCAGAGTCGAGGGTGAAGCCGTGCATCAGGACCGACTTGTACGGCGCCCGGCCGAAGGCGACCATCGAGGCGCCGAGTTGTGAGTAGAACCAGCCGCGGGTCTGGTCCTGCCCCTCGGCGATGAAGTCGGCCGGCCAGTAGCGGTCGAAGTCCTCTCTCTTCGCCGGGAACCCGAGGGTCGCCCAGGAGGCGACGGCCGAGTCGAACCAGACATCGAAGATGTCGGAGACCCGGTGCATCGTGCCGCCGCAGGTGCACGGGATGGTCACCGTGTCCACGTACGGGCGGTGCGGGTCCTTCACTTCCATGCCGCTCGCCTCTTCGAGTTCGGCGACCGTGCCGATGACCCGGCGGTTCTCGCAGGTGTCGCACTGCCAGACCGGGATCGGGATGCCCCAGTAGCGCTGGCGGGAGATGCACCAGTCACGTGCCTCTTTCACCCAGTCGTGGAAGCGGGCGCTCCCGGCCCATTCGGGGTACCACTGCACCTTCGCCGTCTCTTCGAGGAGTCTGTCCCGCATCTCCGCGGCCTTGATGAACCACTGTTCGGTGGCGCGGTAGATGATCGGGGTCTTGCACCGCCAGCAGTGGCCGTACCTGTGGGTGATCGTCCCCTGGTGGAGGAGGTGG
>NZ_CALFSA010000157.1 GCF_937919355.1 uncultured Methanofollis sp.
GCCCGCTGAGATTCGAACTCAGGACCTCCGCCGTGTGAAGGCGACGTCATAACCAGCTAGACCACGAGCCCGTGTTCGTACATCATTGGAGGAGATGCGTAATAAACCTTCTTCCTCCCTTCGTGGCGGCGACGGCAGAACAACTCCTGAACAATGGTGGGGGCGCAGGAATGGGGATGGATGGAAAACAGATCCAGAGAATGAGTGCATCGACCGGGAATTGAACCCGGGCTATTGGCTTGGAAGGCCAAAGTCATGCCACTAGACCATCGATGCAGAGGTACCGTACGATATTTGCACCGATGACATAAAATGGTATTGCCAGAGGACTTACCTCGGCATATACCTGATCTCTTCGTCGAGGGCCTCGAGGGCCGCGACCCGCTTCTCCAGGGTCGGGTGGGTGGAGAAGAGCTCCATGATGCTGTTGCCCGAGAGGGCCGGGATGATGAAGAAGGCATTCGCCCCTGAGACCTCCTGCTTCTTCTCCGGCGGGATGATGTCCATTCTCCCGCTGATCTTGTTGAGTGCGGAGATGAGAGCGCGGGGCTTCCCCGTGATATACGCGCTGCCCGCGTCGGCCGCGAACTCACGGTACCGCGAGAGGGAGCGGATCAGCAGAGTGGCGACCACCCAGACGATGATCGAGACGGCCCATGCGGCCATCCATGCCCCCCCTGACCCCTCCCTGCGGTCGCCGAGGGAGAAGAGCCAGGCGTTCTGCATGATGATCGCAGCCACCATCGCCAGGAAGGAGGCGATGGTCAGGGTCATGACGTCCCTGTTCTTCACGTGCGAGATCTCGTGGGCGAGCACCGCCTCGAGTTCGTCGCGGGTGAGGAGACGCATGATCGAGTCGGTCGCCGCCACCACGGCATGGGAGGGACTCCTGCCGGTTGCGAAGGCATTGGGCACCGGGGAGGGCATGATGGCCACGCGGGGCTTGGGGATGCCCGCCTCTGCGGCGAGTTTCTCCACGATCCTGTGGAGTTCGGGGTACTCCTCCTCTGTCACTTCCTGGGCGCCCGTACTCATGAGCACCAGCCTGTCGGAGAAGAAGTACTGTGCGAAGGCCATCACCGCGGCGATGGCGACGAGGCTCCACGGACCGATGCCGAACAGACTCCCGAGTATCGTGAGGAAGATCAGGTAGACGAGGAGCAGGAGTGCCCAGGTCATGATCTGCCTCATCGTGAGCCCGAAGTCACGTTTCCATTGCATATTACTATGAGGTATCTCTCCGCGCCTATAATACCTGCGACAATCCCATCCACGGAGAATGGCTATTTCAATCGTGATGTCCAATCTGTTTCTGGAAGTTGGACAATGGAACTCGATGAAGTGACAATCAGCAGGGCAATCCTGAAAACGCAAATGGAGACAATGGTGGAGTACCTCGACCTCGACGTCGTCGTTGTCGGCGGCGGTCCCTCAGGCATCACCTGCGCTGCGCTCCTTGCGGAGAAAGGACTAAAAGTCGGTCTCATTGAGAAGAAACTCTCCATCGGCGGTGGCATGTGGGGTGGCGGCATGATGTTCCCGCGGATCGTTGTCCAGGCCGCGGCAAAACGCCTCCTCGACCACTTCGGCATCGCCTCCACCGAGGCCGAACCCGGGTATTATGTTGCGAAGTCGGTCGAGTCCGTCTCCAAACTCACCGCCGCCGCCTGCACCGCCGGCGCCGAGTTCTTCAACCTCATCGCCGTCGAGGACGTCGTCGTCAAGGCCGACGGCCGCGTCGCAGGCCTTGTCATCAACTGGAGCCCTGTCGAGATGACCGGCCTCCACGTCGACCCCCTCACCATCAGGTGCCGCGCCGTCGTCGACGCCACAGGCCACGACGCAACCATCTGCCACATGGTCACACAGAAGGGCGGCGACCTCCCGATCCGGGGCGAGGGATATATGTGGGCCGAGCGGGCCGAGGGCAACATCCTGAAACACACGAAGGAAGTCTTCCCCGGTCTCTTCGTCTGCGGCATGGCCGCGAACGCCGTCGGTGGCGAGTGTCGGATGGGCCCGATCTTCGGCGGCATGCTCCTCTCCGGCGAGAAGGCCGCCGACCTTGTCGCCGCCGCTCTCCGGACCTGACCATCTGGTCAGGAATGATAACCTTTTTTGATCGCCTCTCCTACGAGATGATCATGGACGAAGTCGATTCCCAGGCACTTGCCGATGCCGCCTATGGCATCTTCGAGATCCTGCTGAACAGAGGACTCCTTGCACGCGGCGATCCCCTCTTTGCCCGCGTCGAAGGAGGGGTCGACTTTCAGGACGACTTCCTCACGGTCTTCGCTGACTTCGAGGCAGAGTACCCCCCCCTCGCCGCCGCTCTCGTCGAGCGCTTCGGGAGTGCGGACGCGATCTACCACCTCTTCGCCGCGGGCGAGGGGATCATCCCCTCGAAGACGATGGAGACCTACTGGATCATCGCCGACGACCCCGCGGCCGGTGACGTCGAACCCTACGGCGAGCAGGCCGGCAAATGGCTCATCTTCTGCGGCGCCGTGGAGGTCGACGACCTCTGGAAGAAGATCAGGGACGCCACCGTCGCCGGCGACCTCGGCGTCTCCGCCAAGGTGAGCACCGCACGCCCCAACCCCGACTCCCGTGACGAGAGAAAGGTGGTCTATGTCTATACCCGTGACTGGAGTGACGAGGCCGACGTCATGCGGGTCAGGGAGGGACTCAGAGCCCTCGGCGTCGAGCAGAGGATCGGCTACAAGCGCAACATCGAGACCTTTGCCGGCGAGTACGCGGAAGAGGGCAAGAAGGTCACGTATTACAGCGCCTGAATTCCCTTTTTTGAAACTCCCGGACCATGCGAGAGGGGACGTGTAAGACACCCCTCCTGACAACACCACAGAAAAGTATAGTGAGGGTACCACCGTGCGGCCGGTCGCACGTCCCCCTCTATCCGGATTATGCCTTACGTTCCTTGTTCTTGGGGCGGAGGTGCTTGTAGCCGCACTTGCGGCACTGTGTCGCTTTCAGTGCATTCCGTGCGTTGCAGCGCATGCAGACCATGACGTTGAGCAACCTTGCTTCTGCTTCAGGGAACCGTGCCATATCTTATCTCACCACTATTCGTTCTAAGTACAATGATGTTTATCCATTTAAGAATATTGATCCTCCAGCCAGACCCTGAAGGCCGCAAGGGCCCGTGCCCGGTGAGAGATCAGGTTCTTTTCCGCGAGAGGGATCTCGGCGAAAGTCCGCCCGCCGACCGCGAAGATCGGGTCGTACCCGAACCCCTCCTCCCCCCGCGGTGCGTCGGTCACCTCGCCCTCGACGATGCCGGAGAAGACCCTGACCTCCCCTGCCTCGTCCGCACAGGCGATCGCCGTCTCGAAGTGGGCCTTCCTGTCCGTCCGCCCCGCCATCAGCCGCAGGACCCCCTCGTTCCCGATCGTCTTCTGGACGTACGCGGCGTACGGACCGGGAAAACCGTTCAGGGCATCGATCGAGAAGGCCGTGTCGTCAACGATCAGCGGCCGCTTCACCTGCTCCCAGGCGTACCGCGCCTTCTCGCGGGCGATGTTCCTGACGTCGTCGTCCCTGTACTCCGGGATCTCAAGGTTGATATGCTCCACCTCGGCGACGCCCGCGAAGAAACTCGCCACCTCCTCGGCCTTGTGCCTGTTGGAGGTCACGACCGCGATCTTCAGAGGTACCGCCCCCGCCTCTCGATCTCCTCCTCGCGTTCGGCGATACACCTCGCGTCGGGGAGGGCAGAGGCATAGCCGCGGAGGAAGGCCCCTTTCAACTCGTCGGGGTTCTCTGTCGTGCTCTCCAGAGTCTGGAAGAGCACGTGGAGGTCCACGCCGCGGTCCTCGATCTCGGAAGACGAGTGGGCAAGCCCGAAGTCGATGAGCACGCACCTGCCGTCCCTCTCGATCATGTTCGAGGTCGTCAGGTCGCCGTGGACGATCCCCGCGGCATGGAGGCGCCCGACTGCGACGCCGGCGCGCTCCATGTTCTCCACGGTCGGGGCGTCCCGCAGGATCGTCCCCTCGACCCTCTCCATCATGATCGTGTCGCCGGTGACATCGTAGAGGATAGGCGTCGGCACTCCCGCCTTCCGCGCTGCGGCGATCAGCCGAGCCTCCGCCCGCGTCCTCTCCGTGATCAGGCGGGTGTCGAGGGCCTCGACCCTGTACGACTTCGAGACACGTCTCTTCATCACCATGTCCCTGTCGATCGTCACGATAGCCTCGGCACCCCGGCGCGGCCCATCCTCGACCGGGCGGAGCGCTTCCCCGTGCCGCCAGACCACGTCCACCTCATTGGCGCGGTAGTGGGAGTTCGCCCGTGACTCTTCGACCGGGATCGTCGCCCCGCTCTCCAGCATGACGCGGCCCGTATAGGCGATCATCGCCCCGTTGTCGCCGCAGAACTGCCGCTCGGGGACGAAGAGTTCGGCGCCCCTCTCCTCGCACATCGTCTTCAGCATCTCGCGGAGACGCCCGTTTGCGGCGACACCGCCGACCAGGAGCACCTCGTCCTTGCCTGCCTGGGCGAGAGCTCTCTCCGTCACCTCGACGCACATGCCAAAGGCCGTCTCCTGGAGAGAGTGGCAGACGTCCTCGATATCGGCCTTGCTCTCCTGGGCGGCGGATATCAGGCCGGAGAAGGCGAGGTCCATCCCCTTCACTGTGTAGGGCAGGTCGATATACCGCCCCCCGCGGGCGAGTTCCTCGATCTTTGGCCCGCCCGGGTGCGGGAAGTCCTTGCTCCGGGCAAACTTGTCCAGACCGTTCCCGAGGCCGATGTCCAGGGTCTCGCCGAAGATCCGGTAGCGCCCGTTCAGGTAGCCGAACACCTGGGTGTTCGCTCCCGAGACGTACAGCGTGATCGGGTCCTTGCACCCCGTCGCCCACCGTCCGATCTCGACGTGTGCCACGCAGTGGTTCACGCCGACGAGAGGCACGTCGAGGGCGAGAGCAAGGGCTCTCGCCGCCGTCGCCACCGTCCGCAGGCAGGGACCGAGCCCCGGCCCCTGCGAGAAGGCCACCGCCGTGATCTCGTCCGGGTCGGTGAGCACATGGGAGATGACCTCGCGCATTGCGGAGGCATGGTGCTGGGCCGCCTCCCGCGGGTGAATCCCGCCGCTCGGAGGCTGATATGGTCTTGAGTAGAGGGAAACTAGGTCCTCGCCGAAAATAGCGGCACTGAGGTTCCAGGCCGTCCCCTCAATACCCAGTACCTTTCCGCCCTTCTGCATTCTTATTCTGAGAACTCAGTATAGCCGCACTTCCCGCAGGCAAGGCGGCCCTTGTGCTGGGCCATGAAGACGCCCTGTCCACAGCGGGGGCAATACTTCCGCTGCGGCACTGCCTTGTCACCCTCGACCTTGAAATACGCGCTCCGCTTCACCGCGGCCGGCGCCGCCTTCTTTGCCGCCATTTTACTCTGCCTCCTTTGCCGCCTTCGGAGCGCTTCTCTTGAGGAGGTATGCGCGCTCGGTCATCTTCATGTTCTCCTCGTCGTCATAGATCCTGGCAACGCCGCGGAGTTCCATCATTCCGAACTGCTTCTTCGTCGAGTCGAGCACCATCAGGTTTTCCTTGGCATTCAGGAGGGCGCCGAGTTTTCCGAGGATCTGGGCCCTCGAAGGTGTTGCGCCTTCGTAGGAGAGGGTAAAATGTACTTCCCTCCGGCTCAGGAGTTCATTCCGGTAGTCACGGGTGATCTCAAATTCCATCGATATCCCTCAAATATTGTCTACATATTTATTTAAAGCATGGGGGTTGGATCAGACCCCGGTTTCTACCGGGACAAAAAGAGAATATAGATCTTTTGCAAGAGTTTTCAGGTCTTCTGTGACAGTGCACACGACCAGCCCCTCTCCCGGCTGCCCGTACAGTATCACCGAACCCTCCGGGGCGAGACGGACGAGAGGGACCACTGCAAGGTCCTCCTCCCCGTCGACGATGATGAGGACAGGCGGGTGCTCCACCGCGTCTTCCAGTACCCGGACCAACTCCTCCGTCAGGGTACCTGCCGGGTTCTTCACCTGCACCCGGCGGTGGGCGCAGAGGGGAGTCCTGGCGCAGGGCGCCCGCATCGTATATCCGTCGATGACGGCGACGTCGGGCGACCCTCCTGCTGCCAGCAGGTTCTGCGTCACCACGTCCCCCACCGTATAGACGGTCCTCCCTGCAAGCAGGGGAAGGGCATCGACAAGTTCAGGCAAGAGCCTGCCGATCGGCTTTTTGAAACGGTCCCTGCACTCGTCCGGGAGGCGGAGCATCAGCGGACCTTCAGGGCGTACCTGCCGGGCATTTCGATGTTCATCCTGCGTGCGATCTCCGAACCCTCGGGGTCGACGATGATGAGGTACCCCGACCAGTCCTCGGTCAGGTTCGTCGACCCGCAGGTCACGCAGGACTCGCCCTCGACCACCTTGTGGCAGTCGCGGCAGACCTTCAGCATCTTCTTCTTACGCGCTGGCGCCATGACTCTCCTGCTCCTTTGCACGCTCTTCAGCAAGCCACGTCTCCGTGCCAAGGCCGGCCTGCCGCATCGTCAGCCCGATCTTGCTCTCGCGGGGCTCGCGCTCGTTGAGGCTCAGGGTCACCACACGACAGCGGATACCGTCCCCGACCTGGATAGACCTGTTCGACTCCTGGCAGTTGAGGGTGTTGTTCTTCTCGTCGTAGGTGATGAAATCGTCGGAGATCTGGCTCACGTGGAGCATTGCATCGATCGGCCCCAGGGAGACGAACGCCCCGAAGCTTGTCGTTTCCACGACCTCTCCTTCGATCACTTCCTGGAGGGCGAGCCTGAGCATCAGGGCCTCGAAGGTGACGTCATAGTAGACCGCACCGTCGCCGTGGACGATCTCACCCTCACCGACCCGGTCGATCTTGGTCACGGCAATGAAGATGCCGATCTCTTTGTCTATGCTCCCTTCGAGCTGTTTCTGGAGTTCGTCCAGGATCACAGTTTCCAGGTCCTCGCCAAGGCGGTGCGGCGGCACCCTGACCTTGTCCTCGAGCGTCACACGATAATACATGCTATCCCCTTAAAATTTCCAATTTTTTCTGGCTTCTCAATGAGATCACAGGGACGCCCGCCGCAAGGAGGGCATTCCTCAGGCGGCGGTCGTTCGTCACCACCATGCACCCCTCTGCAGCGGCGTAAACCGCCACGCGGTCGTCGACTGTCGGGGCCTGACTCTGGCTCTCGACCTCGCGGCAGCGTTCCGCAAAGATCAGCCCGGCCCGTGCTGCGGCGGCGTCGTTCCCGCCGCCCCGGGCAAGCCCCTCCAGCTCGCGCTTCACGTCGGTGAGCACGAGCGGCTCATACCCCCCGAGGAGGGACCTGAGTTCGTCGAAGAGGTCGATGCGGAACTGCACGGGCATCATCAGGGCGTTGGTGTCCAGGAGAACCTTCACTCGACAAGGACTCCCATGCCGATCAGGCGCCACCGTCCTTCGACCTGGCGGCTGATCGCAATCCTTGCTCCAGCATCCGCACATACCGGCCTCTTCAGGACCACCTCTGCCTGGTCCTTCTTCGTGTTCGTCACCACACCGACGGTCACCGCCGTGCCCACCGAGAGCATCAGCGGTTCCCTGTGCTTCAGCGGCGTTATGTCAAGTTCGCTCCCTGAACCGACGACCCGGTCCATCAACGTCACGGTGAAGGTGAGGTGGTCGTGGATTGGCGGGAGGTCGCCGACATGTCCGGCGACCTGGCCGACAAGAGTGTCGCTCTTTGTGATCGCAGGGTCGAGCTTCGTGCCGAGTGCCATCAGTCCTCCCGGCGCCGCCTCGTTCACTTTCCTGTCGCCGGTGTGGACAGAGATGACCTTGGTGATGATCGGTTCCCAGACTGTCCTGTTCTCGACCTGTGTCTGGATGCCTGGCCTGATCTCGATCTCCTCGCCGTCCTTGATGACACCGCTTGTGAGGGACCCGCCGATCACGCCACCTTTCAGGTCACGCCAGTTCGCTCCCGGTTTGTTGATGTCGAAGGAGCGGGCGATGAGCATCCTGGCCGGTGCTTCAGGGTCGCGCTCTGGCATCGGGATATTCTGGTCGAGCGCCTCGATCAGGGCACCGATATTGATCCCCTTCTGGGCAGAAACCGGGATAATGGGTGCATTCTCAGCGATGGTCCCCTTCACGAATTTTTTTATCTGTTTATAGTGTTTGAGGGCGTCTGCCTGGGAGACGACGTCGATCTTGTTCTGGACGATGACGATATTCTTGATCCCCACCAGTTCGAGAGCCGAAAGGTGCTCCTTTGTCTGCGGCTGGGGGCAGGGCTCGTTTGCGGCAATGACAAGCATTGCGCCATCCATCAGGGCAGAACCAGAGAGCATCGTTGCCATCAGGGTTTCGTGGCCAGGTGCGTCCACGAAGGAAACGGTCCTGAACGGGGTGCAGGCAGCCCCGCAGATCGGGCAGACTTCTTTCGTGGAGTACGCATCGCTCCCTGTGTGCTTGTCGCAGCGGTAGAAGGTGGCATCGGCATAGCCGAGCCTGATAGAGATCCCCCGCTTCATCTCCTCACTGTGACGGTCTGTCCATTTTCCTGTGATCCCGGAGACAAGGGTCGTCTTGCCGTGGTCCACGTGACCGACGAGCCCGATATTGACATTGGGTATCATAACATCATGCAAACTGATTCGAACCTCCCTTCCTATATATATCGCACTCTTTATAGATAAATCGGTGCCGGCGAGGGGGCCGGGAAATCCCGGCTATGATAGTGCTCTGCATACGACGTATGTTCATACCCTGAATCTGTCGGCGAATTGGTGTTACGCATAATACCATAGTTTATCTTTTTGCGCATACTACAGGATCGTATGAACCCAGAGAGCGAACTCTCCAGGATCGGTATCTCGCTGCCGAAGAACCTGCTTGACAAGTTCGACGGCATCATCAGTGCACGGGGATACTCCTCACGTTCCGAGGGTATCAGGGATGCGATCAGGAGTTACATCACCTACTACAAGTGGATGTCTGATGTCAGGGGCGAGAGGCAGGGCGTGATCACGATGGTCTATGACCACGACCAGCGCGGCCTCCTCCAGACGATCACTGACATACAGCACGAGTATATCCACACCATTCAGGCATCTATGCACGCCCATCTCAGCCATGACCAGTGCATGGAAGTGATCCTCCTCCGCGGCGACGGTGCGGTCCTCAAGACGATCGCCGAGAGGCTTATGTCGCAGAAGGGTGTGGAATCGGTAAAACTGACGACAATACCGATCGAGAAGGAGGATTAACCCCCTCCCTCGCAGGCATTGTCAATATTCTTCCAGGCGTCCTTGAGGTCTTTGCCGAACTCCCTCTCTCTCCGGACGAGGTCAGCGACGCCTTCTTCTCTCTTTTCTCTGGTGCGTCCAGGCTGGGCGGCAGTCTCCAGGGTGTCGACCCGGTACAGCAGTCCGGTGGTATCGATCTCGGCAAAGGTCTCTCCCCTGACCTCCTCGATCCTTGCGACCTTTCCGGCCGTGCCAGTCCGCGGGTAGCGCACCGCCATCCCGACAGCGATCTCCCCGGTCTCCATGCAGGAGAATAGACCGTGAAGGTATAAAATATCACCCGGCCAATTCCCTGATAATGTCCTTCACCTTCAACCACGTCAAAAAGCGTTTTTTCGATGGCACACACCGTTCATGCTCCCCCGAGGAGACCCTGCAGGTCATCGAGCCCTTGATGGAGGAGATCGGCGTCGTCTCGGTCGAGGACGTCACGTCCCTCGACCGCCTGGGCATCCCCTGTTTCTCGGCCTTCCGGCCGCGTGCCGCCATCGGTGCGACAAAATACCATGCCGGCAAGGGGAAGGGGCCCCTCCAGGCGAAGG
>NZ_CALFSA010000158.1 GCF_937919355.1 uncultured Methanofollis sp.
TCTTCGCTGTGAGAGCGTCAGCGAGTTCGAGAAGACGAAGTCTTCGCTGTGAGAGCGTCAGCGAGTTCGAGAAGACGAAGTCTTCGCTGTGAGAGTGTCAGCGAGTTCGAGAAGACGAAGTCTTCGCTGTGAGAGTGTCAGCGAGCATGAGAAGATCTCTGATCTTCGCTGGTAGTCCCCCGGCCAGATCGTGAGGAAGGCAATGGATCCGCGTACCTTTTCACGGGATCAGGGGATCCATTGATCCAAGTATGAGGATTTCTACAGAGCCGTTCTCTGCATTTTATTTCTTAGTATCTCATTTTAAAAGACACATTTAGAAATATTTATTTTACGTTATTGTATGTTATTGCATATGACCAAATGCTATTTTTGCGGGTGTCAAATCAAAGAACTGCCCTATACCTGCAGGAGATGTGGAGAAAAATTTTGTTCTGACCATAGGTTGCCCGAAAACCATTATTGCAGGGGTTATCCGCGCCATTACGAAAAAAAATCGAAAAAAAGAATCTCCCGGCGAACAAAACGAAAGATTTTGAAGGTTTTTGGGGTTCTAGCGATCATTGTAGGTTTAGCTTTCTTCTATCCTCAAATCTCTTCACTCATTTCCCCGCTAGGTGACTCCTTTTGTTTTTCTGACACCAAAACAGGAGATCAGGGATTCAAAGCCTCGGATATCCCCCTTATTGGGGACATTATCGATCCCTCGGAATCATTTGGGGACGCCCCTAAATTGCACAATTATCCATACTATTCAGGGGGGAGAAAATCCCTGAGTTTTACAACATACGGGGGATTAAGCGATTATTTCTCAAAAGAAAGTCATACGTATTATTCTGATTTTGTGGATGAGGTCGTCCTGGAGTTAGTTGAAAATTCCTACCAAGACGAGTATATGGCTCCCCTCTTAATGCAGATCCAAAAAACATCAAACTCACCAGACGCCCAGGCTCGAATCGCAGTCAGCCTTGTACAACACATACCCTACAGTTGGAGCCGATATGCCGGAACACAGAGCGACTGGTACTATCCTTATGAGACGCTTCACAACAATCAGGGTGTATGCTCAGACAAGTCTTTGCTCCTGGGCTATCTCTTAAACAGGTTAGGATACGATGTGGTATTGTTCGATTTTTCGGATCATATGGCCGTCGGAGTGAAATGTGACGCCCAATACGATTTTCAGAATAGTGGATATGCATTCATCGAAACAACCAGCCCAACAATACTCACATACATTCCGGAGGATTATGTCGGAGGCTTCACGATCACGTCAGACGTGGAGATCATCCATCTCCGGGGGGGAACCAGATCCGTGGATGCAAGTGGTGAATATCGGGATGCTCAGGAGATGAAGAGGCTTGAATCGATGGGCCCGGTATTGGATGAATATAATTACGCGCGGTGGCAGGCACTCTCGCAAAAATACGATCTTTTTTATGATACCTAATTATCCTCCTTATTTTTCAACAAAGCCCTCTGAAAACCGGATCTCAGAAAGAATTCCTCGGAGTTCTGTTTGAAGTCGGCTGTGATCACCCGACACTCTACCTACATAGCAGGAGAGACGCCAGAACCGATTCATTTTGAAAAAGAATTCATCCTCACCTCTCCAGGCAATACCCGATCGTCTGCTTGAATCCTGCCTGCGGAAAATCCCAGCATCGGATCCACCCCGCGTACTGGCTTGCTGGGGTGGCCATGTCGATCTCCCCGTAGCATTTTCACGTCTGCATGTGCAGATGCGAAGTAAGATCTTCAGTAGGCCCGAGGGTTGCGATGCGAGAAAAGTATCATCGAGAGGGAGGGCTGACCCTGCATTAAAAATACATTCTGGAACATTTATATCACATTATCATTTTTTATTTGATATGACCAAGTGCGATATTTGTGGTCGCGAGACCCATGGACTACCATACACATGTCGGCGGTGTGGAGGGCATTTTTGTTCCGACCACCGCTTGCCGGAAAATCACCATTGCATCGGATATCCACATTTTTACACCGAAAGTTATGAAAAATACTCTTGGCAGACCAAACGAAAGATCGTGATGGCTGCTATTGGGATTTTATTAGTGATTATTATCGGAATCGCCCTGTTTATTCTCAACTAGTTCCGCCCATTTCCTGGCGATGAAAGAAAGCGCAACTGAAAAAGTTCAGTGATCCCCGACACTAGCCTATCAGAACCACCCATATTTTTTGTGTGCCTGCTCGATTGACATCACCGCGAGAATCAGCACTTCTTTTTCTGGTTCGTGGATCCGGTAAAATGTGGTGTAGGTGTGGCTGATGTGAAGTCGATAGGTATCATCACGGCCTTGCACACAGAGGCGCTCTTTATCGCTGCCGGTGCCGGGATAGGGATCCTCGACAAGAGTGGAGAGTTTGTCCATGATGATCCGCTGGCTTTTTGGACTGAGGCGATGAAGGGACTCTCCGACCTTCCGATCAATCAGAATTTTGTACGCCAAAGTCCAGCTCCACGAAGTCACCTTCTTCTTCGATGCGGTCCATGTCTTCGATGAAGCGCCGCTTCTTTTCCTGCTCGATCATTGAGGCAAGGAGATCATCATAGGTCTGACCAGGGCCTTTCAGGGTAGAGAGGTCAGACCATACCCCTTCTGAGACGGGCACGCGCTTTGTTGCAGACATGGTAGGATTGTAAGTATTGATCATACTTACAATGATCGCACCACCATCCGGCACCCCCACTTTAAACGATTACGATCCTCCGGACGTGATCGTGGGGGAAGGACCTGTACCCTCTTGTTAACCGTTACACCCACCTGATCTCTGGGGTGTTCGCAACGTACGACGCCGCTTATGCTCAGTACGAAGCAGAGAGAGATGAAAATCTTCGTGTGGATCTATATGCTGTCCCGGACAGCAAGGTGACGATCAACATGAATGACGCACACTGGATCGAAAGACCAGCTCGATAGTCGGTAGACGCAGATGTGGATTGGCAGAAATACGATGAGATCATGGGATTGACAGAGGGATGATGATGGCGCCGGACATGCGCCGGTACATCCTGGCGACACGCCTTGCGCAGTGCGGTTCATCCTCTCGCAGGGCATACCATAATCAACAGTGTTGATGTAAAAGTGTTGCGCCGATCATAACGAGTATTAGAGGCACAAAAAGACTCTGTTTTCAAAAAGACCGGATCAAAAAGAGCCAGAGCCGCCGGAGGGAATTGAACCCTCGACCTGCTGATTACGAATCAGCCGCTATACCGCTAAGCCACGGCGGCAGGTACTCTATCATATTGACACCGCGGAATTATAAAGATACTCATCGGTGGGGGCCCCGACCCCCGCCTCGCCGGGGGAGGGCGAGGAAGAGCGCGGCAAGGAGGAGACCGAGGGCCGCGGGGATGAGGAGACGCTCCCGCAGGAGGTAGCCCGCCCAGAAACCGAAGATCAGCGCCGGGTCAGCACGAGATAGAGGACCACCAGGGTGAGGATGATCGCTGCAGCAAAGCCGGAGAGAGTGACGGAGGAGAACGCCCCACAGATCGTCTGACTGCCCGGGCGCTCGGAGGAGAGCATGATCACCGCCGCACCCAGCACGAACCCGGCCGCGACCATGCCGACGAGGAGGATGTTCGCGGCGTACCTGACAGCGGCGGCGAGGGCCGCCAGGTCCGTGCTCACGATGCCGATGGTGACGTCGCCAGTCGAGAGTTTCCTGAGCGTGGTGTTCGCCGTCTGCGGGAGGTCGGCCGCGTCCCTGACCTGCCTGTGTGCCGACGCCACCATGTGCTCCAGGTTTTCGGCCGAGAAGAAGTGCCGCCGGTGGATCCTCCTGACCGCCGGGGCGGCCCGCGCCGGGAAATTGAAGGAAGGGTCGAGGTCCATGCAGATCGTCGTGAGGAAGAGGAGGACCTTGATCACCTGCATCATGGGGAGAGGGACGCGGAGGTGGTAACGCCTGAGGGTCTCCGGGATCTCCTCCATCACCCCCCTGATATCGACCTGGCCGATCTCGTACGACCCGAGGCCCCGGAGTGTGGAATAGATCTCGTCCTTGAAGAGGTCGAGAGACCCGTCCTGCGGGGCGATCCCGAGGTCGCGGTAGGCCTCGACGACCGCGTCCGTGTCCTCGTCGACGACCCCGGAGACGAGGCGGATGAAGGCGTCCCGGCGCTCCGGGCGGAGTATGCCGACCGTCCCGAAGTCGACGAAGGCGAGAGAACCCCCCTTTGTGACCAGCAGGTTCCCGGTGTGGGGGTCGGCGTGGAAGAACCCGTCCTCGAAGACCTGCTTCAGGTACACGGCGAGAAGGACGTCGGCGATCCGTGCCGGAGAGACGCCGAGTGCCCTGATCCCGTCGAGGTCGTCGATCCGCACGCCATCGATGAAGGTCATGGTCAGCAGGCGGGGCCCGGAGTACTCCCAGAAGATGGTGGGGACGACGACACGGGGGCAGTCGGCAAGGTTACGGGCGAGGGCCCCGGCGTTCTTCCCTTCCTGCACGAAGTCGAGTTCCCGCCTGATATGGAGGGCGAACTCCTGCACGAGGCCGGTGGGGTTGTAGACCGCAAGGTCGGGGCGGTGGCGTTCGATACGCCTCGCAAGGGAGGAGAGGATCTCCAGGTCGTCCTCGATCACCTTCCTGATGCCGGGGCGCTGCACCTTGACGGCGACGACTGTCCCGTCCTTCAGGACGGCCCGGTGGACCTGGGCGAGGGACGCCGCCGCAACAGGTCTTTCATCGAAGGAGGCGAAGGCCTCCGGGATCGGGCCGCACTCGTCCTCGACGATCGGCCGGATCGCCTCAAAGGGGAGGGGGGCCACGGTGTCTGTCAGAGTCTCCAGTTCCTCGACAAGGCCCCGTGGCAGCACCTCCCGGCGGGTGCTCAGGATCTGCCCGAATTTGATGAAGGTGGGGCCGAGTTCCTCGATCGCCAGGCGGACCCGGTGGTACAGGGGATCGACGCCACCTGCCTCAGGTCCTTTCCTGAACCTGAACCTGAACGAAGGGAGGAAGACGCCCTCGACGACGGCACCCAGGCCGTACTTCACCAGAACGCCGACGATCTGCCGGTACCTGCCCATCTGGCGGATCATGGTCCCGACTGTGAGGGAGTATGAACCGGTATATAATACCGGCAGAGGAGGTGCCGGAAAAAAGAGCGACGGTCAGGAGGGACCGTGCTTATGAATAGCCCCGCATGGTCACGTTCGCGTCCCCGGTCTTCTCCGCGGGGGGCTGGATCGTCCCGAACTTCTCCTCGTAGTCCTTCATGCTCCGGGCGAGGACGGCCATGAGGTTCTTTGCATGTTTCGGGGTGATGGAGACGATCGCCTTCGCCCGGGCCTGGTTCGTGCCCGGGATTTCGTGGAGGAAGATGAACGTGAACTCGTCCTCCTTATAGGCGACCTGGATGCGGTTTGCATAGACCGGGTCGAGAGTCTGCGGAAGATTGACCGCAATCTCGTTCTGAGACATAGCATAAGGTATAAGCAGGTACCCATTAAGGGTTTGTGCGATGGACGTACCCGACAGGGACCGCGGGAAGGTCGGCGTCGCATCGGTCGCCGCCGCCCACTTCTGCCCCCTCCGCCTCTATCTCGACAGGCAGGAGGAGAGAGAGGAACCGCCACGGTACGCGGTCTGCAAGCAGGTCTCGTACCACCTCGGCACCCCCTTCGACCCGGCAGAGGTCTGGGATGAGGTGCTCACCGTCCTCCCTCGCGCGGGCGAAGAGGAGCACCACCTCTTCGCGCAGTGCATGGAGAACTGCCGGGATAAAAAGTGGATACTCTTCTCTGACTTCGACGTCCCGGTCTCGTCGGAGCGTCTCGGCGTCAGGGGCGTCGTGGACAAGGTGGACCCGGTCCTGCCGGGTTTTGCGGTCACGCGGGCGGGCGAGGCACCGAAGGCCGGGGTCCATGCGGCCGACCGCCTCCGTATCGCCTGCTACACCGCCTGCGTGCGGGACTCGCTCGGCCTTGAGGTGGAAGGTGGGTGGGTGGAGTACGTCCCGTCGGGGGTGCTCCGCTTCTGCACCCCGGGGCCGCGGGACAGGCGGGCGATGGTCAGGGCGATCGCCGCCGCAAAGATCGTGGAGGAGGGGCGGATACCGCGAAAGCCCCTTAACCCGCCGTGCACCCGCTGCCCGCACCAGGAGAGGTGTGCACCCGGACCGCGGAGGCTCTCGGAGTTGTTGTAAGTACTCCCCCAGTAAGATTCGGGGGATGTCCAGATATTTCAGCCCGGCGAGTGCGATTCCAATCTCGGTAGGGAGTCCGGGGCTCTGAAAAATCAGGAATGATCGGATCGATGGATCCCCCGGATTCCATAAACAACCGTGCGCATCCCCCTGCCTTCCCCACATCCTCCACTGGGGGACTTCTCGCTGTCGCTAGTCGCCCCCGGACCCCCGAATCTCAGGATGGGACGGGGGAAGAGCGATGTAAATTCGCGGAGGGGAGATTGCCGTATCCCCGTCTATCCTGAGCGGGGACGACCGAAGGGAGTCGAGAAGACGAAGTCTTCGCTGTGCGAGCGGAGCGAGCTTGAGAAAGCCATCAGGCTTTCGAGGTCTGGGGGCTGCGAACGGAGTGAGCACAAGAAAATCTCTGATTTTCGGCGTAGTCCCCCAGCGCGTGTTTAGGAGAAGGCAGTGGATCGGTGTCTCTTCTGGGTGACTACACCTCGAAAAACTACGTTTTTCTCAAGTTCGCTGACGCCCACTGCCCCCGATACAGGATAGAGGGTGGATGACAGGACCCCTGGACGAGCGGCGCGGACCCGCTGCCTTCCCCACACCCTCCACCGGGGGACTACCAGCGAAGACCTAACAGTCTTCTCGAACTCGCTACGCTTGTTC
>NZ_CALFSA010000159.1 GCF_937919355.1 uncultured Methanofollis sp.
TGCTCTCTTGGTTTTGAAGCCCCGTCTCCTGAGAGAGTCTGGTCAGAGTATGAACGTGAAGCCCTGGAAGCTGCGGCACAGGTCATCGGTGCGGTCCTGAAGAGATAGAGCCTGCCCGTCCCGGCCGATATCGGAAGGGATTCATGTCTCCAACCCAAACTCCTTGCGGTATGGCCCTGAGTGATCCGGTCTCTGTCGGAGGAGTCTCTCTCGATGTCTTCCTGGTCTTTATCTTTGCTTTCATCGCCTCGCTCTTCCTCGGGAACCTCGTCTACCTCTTTGTCAGGCAGGGGCTGGAAGGCCGTGTTTCCCGGAGCACTGCCAAGTGGGTCTCGGCCATCCTCCAGTACGGGGTGATCTTTGCCGGTGTCTATGTGAGCGCCCGCTACCTTCTCGCTTTCGACCTGACGGCCTTAATCGCATCCCTGGGCATCCTCGGCATCGTTATTGCCATCTCGTCGAGCCAGATCATCCAGAACGTCCTTGCCGGTGTCCTGATCACGATCAACCGCCCCATCCAGCTTGAAGAGTGGGTGGTCGTCGGGGGGAGGCCGACGACCGGTCTGTGCCGTGTGCGTGACGTCTCGTTCACGACGACGATCCTGCAGGGTCTTGACGGTGGTCTCGTCCTCCTCCCGAACTCCCAGATCGTCTCATCGAAGGTGATCAACTACTCCCGCGCAGGGTTGATGGAGGTCCTGATCCCCCTTTCGGTCCCGGCATGCGCCGACCTCGGCAGGGTACGGGAGATCGCCCTGCAGGTGGCGCACGACCACCCCCTGATCCTCCCCCACCTCGGCCCTGCCGAACGCTCGAAGGTGCAGGACCTCTTCGAACTCCCCTATCTCAGGCGTCTCTCCTCCGACCGCCAGAACACGAAGCACTTCGAGCCCTGTGTCCTGTTCTCCTCGGTGAATGACGAATGGGTCCGCATGACGGTGCAGGTATGGATCAGGAAAATCACCCGGAAAGATGAGATCGTTTCCGATTATCTCGGGTCGCTCCTCGAAAGACTGCATGCAGAAGACATTCCGGTCAAGGCAGAGGCACTATAAAGAGGTCATGCCATGCTCCCTCTCTCTCCCACCACGACCATGACGCCGGACGAGGCTATTTTCATTGGTGGAGTTTCACTGGAGGCCTTTGTTGCATTTATATTGGCTCTCTTTGCGTTTCTGGTCGCGGGGAATCTCATCTACCTTTCTGTCAGGCAGGGGCTGGAAGGTCGTGTTTCCCGGAGCACTGCCAAGTGGGTCTCGGCCCTCCTCCAGTACGGGGTTATCATCGGTGGAGTCTATGCGAGCGCCCGCTATCTCCTCGCCTTCAACCTGACGGCATTCACCGCGTCCCTGGGCATCCTCGGTATCGTCATCGCGTTCTCTTCGACCCAGATCATCCAGAACGTCCTTGCTGGTGTCCTGATCACGGTCAACCGTCCTATCCAGCTTGAAGAGTGGGTGGTCGTCGGAGGCTGGCCGACGACCGGTCTGTGCCGTGTGCGTGACGTCTCGTTCACGACGACGATCCTGCAGGGTCTTGACGGTGGTCTCGTCCTCCTCCCGAACTCCCAGATCGTCTCATCGAAGGTGATCAACTACTCCCGCGCAGGGTTGATGGAGGTCCTGATCCCCCTTTCGGTCCCGGCATGCGCCGACCTCGGCAGGGTACGGGAGATCGCCCTGCAGGTGGCGCACGACCACCCCCTGATCCTCCCCCACCTCGGCCCTGCCGAACGCTCGAAGGTGCAGGACCTCTTCGAACTCCCCTATCTCAGGCGCCTCTCCTCCGACCGCCCTGACCTGACGATCTTCGAACCAAAGATCCAGATCTCGTCGATCAAGGAGGAGTGGATCCGCCTGACGGTGCGGGTATGGATCAGGAAAATCACCCGGAAAGATGAGATAGTCTCGGAGTACCTCGGCGACGTGATCCGGAGGTTGAAAAACGAGCACCTCCTCGACGAGGAAGATGAAAAAGAAGACACAGAAACAGAAAAACGCTGAGGGGGAGATTTGAACTCCCGAGAGACTTGCGCCTCACGGGCTTTCCAGGCCCGCGCCCTACCGCTAGACTACCTCAGCACTCGCCTTATACTATACGCCCCCCCGTTTTTTAATCCTATCTATTCGGCCGGGCTGTGGGGGTGCGTCGTCCAGGCCCGTGGATAGGTGCCTGCGGCCATCATCACCGCCCGCGGGGCGAGCACGAGTCCGGTGGCGCCGGGTTCGTAGGCCGCAGAATCGGTGAGGGCTTCGCCGAGACAGATGAGTTCGTCCTTTTCAGATAGTACAGCCACAAGGTCGCCCTTCTGGTACTTCGTCCTCGAGAGGACGCCGACCCCCGCGAGGGCGGCGCCGTGGCAGAGGGCGTCGATCGCCGTCTCCCGCACGACGACCCGCGGGAGGTCGCCGATGCCCTGCACAGGCGGGAGGATGAGGCGGGTGAGAGGGGAAGTGTCCCCGGCCCGCGCCGCGACGGCGGCGTCCCTGAGGTCGTGGAGGGTGCAGGTCTCGCCCTCGCCGACGACGCCTGAGCGGGTCCGGCGGAGTTCCTGCATGTGGGCCCCGACGCCGAGGGCGAGGCCGAGGTGGTGGCAGAGAGACCTGATATACGTGCCCGCGTCGCAGACCACCCTGAAGAGGACGAGGCGCCCGTCCACGTCCAGCACCTCCAGTTCATAGATGCGCCTGATCCGCAGGTTCCGCTTCACCGCGCTCCGACGGGGCGGCCTCTGGTAGATCCGGCCGACGAACTCCCGCGCCGTCTCTTCGATCTCCTCCCTGCGTGCGTCCCCGTGGAGGCGCATCAGGCAGACGTACTCCTTCCTCTCCTTCAGCAGGACAGGGGCGAGGCGCACGGCAGGACCGATCATGACGACGAGCACGCCGGTGACCATGGGGTCGAGGGTGCCGGCATGGCCGACAGGCACGCCGAGCATCTCCCCCACCCATGCGGCGACCTGGTGACTCGACGGCCCCCGCGGCTTGTCGACGGCGATGAGGCCTGCCTGCGGGACACCCGGTACGCGGTGTTCAGGCATGGTCCGGTCCTCTCCCTCCCTCCGGTTCAGGGCTTCGAGAGTCCCGGCAAGGGACCCGTCCCCGACGACGTCGGGCATGACACCGGCCTTTTCCATCGCGGCCGCTGTCACCGTGCCGATGGCGGCGACGGTCTGCCCTGCCCGCCGCGGCCAGTGCGCCTCCCTGAAGGACGAGGCGCTTGTGAAGAGGACGACATCGGCACGTGCCGTGTCGAGGTCCTCTCCTGTCGGGACGAGGGTGTAGGCCGGGTACTCGCAGGCCTCGCCGCCGAGGTCCCGGATCGCCTGGAGGAGAGCGGGGTTCGGCACCGCCGCCCGCGGGATCCCGACCGTCCTGCCCTTCAACCACTCCCCCATATAGGGTGCGAAGTCGGCCGAATAATAGGATGGCAGGGTTTCGGGTTCGAGGCCGCAGGCCTTCAGCGTCCGTGCCGTCTGGGGGCCGATGGCGACGATGCGTACGCCGGCGGTTGGGCGCAGCCGCGGGGCGATCACCTCCGCAGGCAGGGCGCTCGTGAAGAAGATCGCATCGAAGTTTCCGGCATTCGCCCCGGCCACAAAGCGGTCGATGTTCTCTTCGAGGAGTTCGGCCCGCAGAGGCGAGACCGTGTAGCAGGTATGCCCGTACCGGGCGCAGAGGGCGGCGTCCCTTCCCGCCTTCTCAGCAAGACGGGTGATCGCAATCAACATTGTGCAATTGTTCGGTGCGGGTGGGATATGACGGTTTCCCCGCCGGGCCGGATGGTATATATGGGGCGGTTTCAGAATCTCCGGTGTGATCGCCGCCCTCATCGCCGGCACCCTCCTCGGCGTCGTCCTCGGCACGGTCAGCGGTCTGGTGCCGGGCGTGCACGTCAACACGATGGCAGGGCTCCTCCTTTCCCTCTCGCCGATCCTCATAGTAACACTTGGCGCCCCCCTGCTGGCGGCGGCCCTTGTCGCCGCCCTTATCACCCACACCTTCCTGGACTGCGTCCCCTCCACCTTTCTCGGTGTGCCCGACGCCGACACGGCGGTGATGGTCCTCCCTGCCCACGCCCTCTGCCTGGAAGGGCGGGGCGGGGAAGCGGTGCGCATCTCGGCCCTCGGGAGTGCGGCGGCCGTCGTCTGGTCACTTCCCCTCTCTCTCCTCTTCTTCACCCTCTTCCCTGCCTTCCAGCCCTTTTTCGACCTCTGGATCGGTGTCCTCCTCACTGCGGTCGCCTGCTACCTTGTCGTCTTCTCGGAGTCTCCCGAGTGGGCGGCAGGCATCTTTCTCGTCTCCGGCTTCCTCGGCCTCGTCACCTTCAGGTACTCTTTCCTCGCGTGGGGCGGCGGCACCAGCGTCCTGATGCCCCTCCTCTCCGGTCTTTTCGGCGTCTCTGTCCTCCTCTCCGCCTCCAGCGGGAGGATGCCGCCGCAGTCTGACGCCGTCACCTTTCCCGGCAGGAATGAACTCTTCAGGTGCTCGTGTGCCGGGTCTGTGGCCGGCGCCGTCGTCGGCTGGCTCCCCGGCCTCTCGAATGCCACCGCGAACGCCCTCCTCGCCTCGGTGATCGACTACGGCGATGACCGCCGGGGCTACATCCTTGCGACAAGCGCCGCAAACACGGCGAACGCCTTCCTCGGCCTCGCCGCCCTGTACGCAATCGGGCGGACGAGGAACGGCGTCATGGTGGCGCTCGCCACCCTCGAGGTCCCCCCCTTCACTGTCCTCCTCCCTGTCGCCGCCCTCGCCGCCGCCCTCGCCTATGCCGCCACCGTCCTCCTCTCGGGAACGGCCGGCATCTTCTCACGCGTCCCCCTCAAACCCCTGAACGCCGCTGTGATCCTCTTCGTCACTCTCCTCTCCTTCCTCCTCTGCGGCCCCTTCGGTCTCGTCGTCCTCATCCTCGCCACCTGTGTCGGTGTCGTGCCGACCCTCGTCGAGGTCCGCAGGGTCTACTGCATGGGTGTGGTGATGGTCCCGGTGATACTCTCGTCTCTTGGCGTGGCTGTGCTGTAGGGAAATCGGGGTTTGCGTGAAGATTGCCCCGGGAAAGTATAATCGAAAAATAGGAACTCAGGGGAGGATGCGAGGTCACAAAGATTCACAGGCCCCTCACGCGGCCCCGAAGATCACGGCGATATACCCCACATACGCAGCGATGAGGAGGACCGCCCACGCCCGCGTGAACCGATCCCCCCCCATGAAGAGGGGGACGACGGCGAGGGCGAACGCGGCGGTGACGAGGGTGTCGAAGAGGTTGCCGATCGGTACCGGCATGATGAGCACGGCGACGCCCATCACGAAGAGGAGGTTGAAGATGTTGCTCCCCAGGATGTTCCCGACCGAGATGCCGTCCTCGCCCCTGACTGTCGCAACGAGGGAGGTCACAAGTTCTGGCAGGGATGTTCCAACCGCCACGATCGAGAGTCCGATGACGAAGGTCGGGACACCGATGGCGCCGGCGATCGCCACCGCTCCGTCGACGACAAACCGTGCCCCGATGATGACGGCGGCAAGTCCGGCGATGGTGAGGAGCACGTCCCTGTTCCCGTGACTCTCGACGCCGCCGGACCCTTCTTCCTTCCCGTGCCGCAGGAGGAGGGCGAGGATGACGGCGAATGCCCCGAGCATCCCGGCCCCTGCGAAAACGTCGAGGGTGCCCCGCAGGGCGAAGAGGACGAAGATCCCGGTCGCCGCAAGCATCAGCCCGGTCTCCCAGAGGGCGGAGTCGCGACCGTTGCTGTTTCTGCCGAGGAGGTCCGGTCTGATGAATGCACAGAGTGCGAGGATGAGGGCGATATTCGCGATGTTGCTCCCGAGGACATTGCCGAGAGCGATCCCGGCGTCGCCGGTTGCGGCGGCGTTGACGCTCACCACGAATTCGGGGACTGAGGTGCCGAAGGCGATGACAGTACACCCTATTGTCGCCGCCGAGACCCCGAACCGCGCCGCAAGCCCGCTCCCCCCGCCGACAAAAAAGTCCGCACCTTTGACGAGGAGGGCGATGCCGACGAGAAAGAGGATTACTTCGGTGATCATGATGTATTCAGCCTGTACGATCTGGACGGTGCGCCATATGTTAATGTTCCCTGCATTCCCATCCATATCTAATGGAGCGCTACTGGTTTGGGGACGTTGAAGAGGGTGTCTGCCGCCCTGCTGAGACCGACCCTGCAGCACTTGGCCGGAGGATAGACGCGGTCCGGGCCGAGCTCGGGCGGCCTGACTGGAGACTGGCGCAGGCCTGCGGTGCGGTGAGGGACAGGGCCGACTACATTGCGGTCCTGCAGGCAGGGTGCATGGAACGGGCGCGGGCGCAGGTGGCGGTCGAACTCTCGGGCAGGGACGTCGAACTCCTCCAGATGGTGCGGACTCTCGACGAGATCGACCATGTCGCAAACCTCCTCCTTGAGAGAGCCGTCGAGTGGCAGGCCATCCTCGACCCGGCCTTCACCCGGAAATACAGGCGGGGGGGCAAGGCCCTTGCCGGGCGGATACAGCGGAGTCCATCGCCGTCCCTGAGAATGGTCGGCGGCGAGATCGAGCACCTCGGCGAGGTGCGGAACAGGCTGATGCGCGAGGTCTCACGGCGTGCCGATGCCGTCCTCCCGAACACGAGCGCCCTTGTCGGCGGCCTTGTGGCGGCGCGGCTCATGGCAGAGGCGGGGGGACTCTCTCACCTCGCCCGGATGCCCGCGGCGACCATCCAGGTGCTGGGGGCGCGGACCGCGATCTTCTCTCATATCCGCGGCAGCGCCCCCTCGCCGAAGCACGGCGTCATCTTTCAGCACCGCAGGGTGCACAATGCTCCGAAAGAGGTCAGGGGCCGGGTGGCGCGGGTGCTTGCGGCAAAACTTGCGATTGCTGCGCGTATCGACCACTTCAGGGGCGAACTTGATCCGGCATTTGTCGAAATGGCGCAGAAGAAGATCGACGCCGCAGGGGTGAGGGCATGATCAGGATCGGCGGTGTCCTTGTCTCTCCCGGCGAGGGCGGGGTGTATGGCGAGAGGATGATCGACGGTTACCGCGTCTGGGACCCGTACCGCTCCAAACTTGCGGCCTATGCCCTCCTCGGCGGGGAGAGGGACCTTGCCCCGGAGATGCGGGTCCTCTACCTCGGGGCGGCGAACGGCACCACTGTCTCCCATGTCGCCGACTATGTCGAGGTGGTCTACGCGGTGGAGTTTGCGCCGCGGCCGATGCAGGACCTCATCGAGGTCTGCCGCCACCGGAAAAACATCGTCCCGATCATGGCCGACGCCGGTCGGCCAGAACTCTATGCCGGGATCGTCGAGGAGGTCGACCTCCTGTATCAGGACGTCGCCCAGCCCGACCAGGTGGCGATCGCCCTGCGGAACGTCCCCTTCCTCAGGCCGGGAGGCACCCTCATGCTCATGCTCAAGACGCGGAGCGTGGACGTGAGGTTGAGCCCGCAGGACGTCGCCGATGAAGCGGTCAGGGCACTCGAAGAGGGCGGCATGCGCGTGACCGAGGTGCTCTGGCTCGAACCCTACCACCGCGACCATGCGGCGATCATCTGCGAAGCCATCAAATAAGATCTCCCCCATCTCTTCTTCATGGGCAGATTCCTCTTCAACCCCTTCAGCATCCTCATGGTGGCGTTTCTCTTCGTCGCCCTGCTGCTGCTGATCCCCCTCCTCTTCCTGAGCCTCATCGGTTCGGCATTTGCAAAACTTGGTTTCCCCCCCGGGGCCGTTATCCTGCTCCTCATCCTCACCCTTGTCGGGAGTCTCGTCAATATCCCGGTGACGACGGTGCAGGCCGGGCCTGTGCGGATGGAAAAGGAGTTCAGCCCCTTCTACGGGTGGGTCTACCGTATCCCCGAGGTGGCGCCGGAGACGGTCGTCGCCATCAATGTCGGCGGCGCCCTGATCCCTCTCCTGATCTCCCTGTACCTCATGTATGAGTCTGTGGTCGTCTCCGGGGGTTTCACGGTCCTTGCCCTCGCCCTGGTCGGGGTCGCGGTCGTCACCGCCGTGACGCACCATGTGGCCCGCCCTGTCCCGGGCCTCGGCATCGCCACCCCTTTCTTCGTCCCGCCCCTCGTTGCGCTCGTGACCGCGCTCGTCCTTGCCGGTTTCGCCGGGAGTCCTGAGGCGGCGGTGATCGCCGCACCGGTCATCGCCTACATCTCGGGCACCCTCGGCACACTCATCGGCGCCGACCTCCTCAACCTCGGCCACCTCGGTGAACTGGGCGCGCCGATGGTGAGCATTGGCGGCGCTGGTACCTTCGATGGCGTCTTCCTCTCCGGCGTGCTTGCGGCTTTCCTGGCGTGAGGGGGGATCTCCGATTATTTTTCGGCGGCGGCAAACCCGGGCAGTCCGGTGTACTCTCTTCGTGTGGGACATTATCGGGTAATTCTCATAATAGAAGGCAATACGATGGTTATCGCCGATATTGGGGTCGGGAACCGGAATAAAATCTGCCGGAAATACTGATCTCTTTACGCCCGGTACTTCCTGGGCAGTGCGTCGAAGACCGGCACCTGCTCCGCGTAGAAACGCGGGTCGTTTTTCGTGTACTCATGGTTGGTCTCGATTTTCAGGTGCGCCGCGATAAAGGGGACCACTGTCGAGAAGTCGAGTCCTCCGGGTGGTCGATGGGGAGATGTTCGTCGGTGACCGGTCCCCTCCTGCTGTTCGAGAGGTGAATGAGACCGGGGGAGGTGCCGCCCCGCGTCGTGGAGGACAGTTCTTTCCGCGCCCGTGACGTCCACCGCCTCGACGGTCAGGGCGATGGCCTCCTCCATCCACATCTCGATCTCCGCGGGAGGACGGTCGTCGTGGGCCGTCGGTGCGCAGGGGTTCACGCTGTGGCCGTGGTGAGGAGGGTGCGTGGATGACGATGGGAGACGCCGGCGTCCGGGATTGCATCAATCCGTACCCTGAATATATTCCTCTCCGCCGGGATCACCCGGACCTGCACATGGTTGATCCGCCCCTCCCCGTGCATGGCGGCGCGGGTGGAGAATGTCTTTTGATCGTCGGAACCCCCCCTGCGCCGGTGCGGTACGGCCTTCCCCTGCCGGAGAATAGCATCCGCTTGGAAAGAAGTGTTTTCAAAAAGGAGTAGCCCGGAGCAGATTCGAACTGCTGTCGGAGGATCCAGAGTCCCCCATGATTGACCGCTACACTACCGGGCTATGCGCCTTATTCTGTTTTTCTTTACAGTAGAAAAAGGTGACGGTCGGGTTCAGACCGACCGTGCCCGCGGGCACTTGCCGCAGGCGCGGCAGACTTCGGGTATCGGGGTTATCTCCGTCCCGTTCTGGCAGAATGGGGGGATATCGTTGGAGTCCCTGACAAAGTAGATGTGCGGCACCAGGGAGATGTGGGTGTAGGCCCCGCAGGGGAGACCGAGGGCGTCCGCGATCATCTTCTGGAGGTGCGCGAGCGCGAACATGTTCGCCCCGGCCGCGGAGAGCATGTCGTTACTCCGGAAGACCACCTTCATCAGGAGTTTCCCGTCCCGCACCACGCACTGGACCAGCTGGAGGCAGGGGCAGTCGTGGAGGCCCTCGTCCACCGGTGGGTTCCAGGTGACGGCGACGGCCCGCCTGCTCTCCGGGGCCTCGCGGAGTTTCTGTATAATGTACTCGATCTGGTCGGCGTGGACGCCGGTCCCCTCCCTTGCCAGGCCCTGCCCCCAGTCGCAGAGTCTGCTGTGGTAGTCGTACTCGAAGACAGCGTCTGAACCGTGGAGGAGGGCGTCGGCATAGGAGTCCAGGAACCGGCGCTGAAAGCGCGAGTGCCCGCTCGCCATCGGTTCGGTGAAGGGGTCGTCGACGGTGACCGCCGTCTCCTCGAACTCCACCGTCGCCTCACCGTCTTCCGTCTCAATGACGTACCCCTTCTCCAGGATCATCTTCACCACAAGTTCATGCGCCCGCCCCAGGGTGGGGGCCCGGATCACTCTCATGGAGAAGAGTAGGCAGGCAGGGTTACTGAAGATTGTGTCTTTGCTCCCTGACCTGCCCCCGTTGCGTGTGGAGCGGTCGGCGTTTGCGGGCTTGATGGTATGATTTCGGAGGATCAGCAAAGAATTTGAAATTACAGCCTGTTCGGAGCGTCTGACGGGCGTCACCCCTTCCGCGCAACCACAAAGGATATATTAAGTGTTACACTAATAATGTCGTATATTCCGGCAATCGGAGTATTGGGCATGGTGAACCCGTATTCGACGCGTGTCGAAACCGGTTTGTTGTGCTCACCACGTTTACGCTAAAGGAGGAATTGCATGAAGAGTACATCTAAGATGATGGTCGTTGCCGCCGTCTTCCTTGTAGCCGCCGCCATGCTTGTCATGCCGGCCACTGCGAGAGAGAACGTTCCCGGCGTTGCCGCAGGGCAGACCGTCTTTCTCTATGAAGAGAACCTGAACCTCTCGGCCCTCACTCCAGCAGGTGCCGAGAATTTCACGCTTGTTCACTTCACGAACGATGACACCGACTCCGGTGTCGCTGTGGATATCGATGTTAACGACCCGAAGGATGTCGACCTTATGGAAGCTATTGCTTCAAAGGTTGGCAGCAACACCGGGCGTTACTTCGTGAACGATAAGGCCGGCCAGTACATCTACATCAAGAAGCCGGCTGTCCAGCTGAAGCCGGTCCTTGCCGACTCCCACTCCGACTCGATCGATGGGAAAACCGTCTCCTCGAGTGCGCAGATTGCCTTCCAGCTGATCGCGCCCGATGTCGGTG
>NZ_CALFSA010000160.1 GCF_937919355.1 uncultured Methanofollis sp.
CTCTCCCCCCTCACTCTTTCTTCCCAAGCGCCGCCCTCATCATCCCGTCAAACATCCCCGGCCCCCTCTCCCTGATCACCGCCACGCCCTTCTCGGTGACCCCACCCGGCGTCGCCACGCGAGCGATGAGGCGGCCGAAGTCGCTCTCTTCAATGAGGCCCGCCGTCCCCATCAGCGTCTCCTTCACCAGGAGTTTGGCGAGGTCGGGCCGCACCCCGCCCTGCCGCACCGCCGCCGCCGCCATCTCCTCCATCAGGGCGGCGACGAAGGCGGGCCCGCAACTGGTAAGGAGGGTGAGGGCCTCGATGTCCCTCTCCTCCACCTCCACCGCCCTCCCAATCGCGTTCAGGAGGGCGAGGACAGTCTCCCTGTCCTCCTCCGTCGCCCTCTCCCCGAAGGCGACGAGGGAGGCACCCTTCAGGACCTCGGAGGTGAGGGCCGGGATCACTCGCACCACCCGCGCCTCCGTCCATGCCTGCAGGTCCTCAAGCAGGACACCGGCGGCGATGGAGACGAGCACCTTCTCCGGCGAGAGTTCGTCCCGGAGTTCACACAGGACTCCCCTCACCTCCGACGGCCGGACACAGAGGAAGACCACGTCCGCACCCCCGGCTACCTCCCTGTTGTCCCTCCCGCACCTGATGCCCGTCTCAGCCGCGAGCGCCCGGCGTTTCGCCGCCGTGCGGTTGGAGGCGACGATCGCGTCCGGCCGTACGGCCCCGCTCCCGACAAATGACCTGACGAGCATGCCCCCCATGCTGCCCGTCCCGATGATGCCGATCTGCGCCATGCAGCAGTCATATGGGTCGGGGGGAGGGAAAAACCCGTTGTAGTGCCCGCCCTCATGCAGCGTGAAGCCTGTACGCACTCCGGGGCACCATGATCTCGAAGCGTGCCCCCTTCTGACCGGTCTCCGCGATGGTTATCCCCGTGATCCCGAGGATCTCCTTCGAGAGAAACAGCCCGAGACCGGTTTTTCTCCCAACTCCCTTGGCAAATATCTGCTCTTTTTCTTTTTCCGGGATGCCGATACCATCGTCCTCAATGATAAGCCTTCCCGACGACTCTCCCTCGACAAAAGAGACAGTGATCGTGGTGATATCCTCGCCATGACTCAGGGCGTTCTCGAAGATGTTATAGAACACCCTCTCAAGGAGGGGGTCGGCAAAGACCTCCAGGTCACTGACAGATACAGAATACCTGATATCCGGGGGGATGATCCGGGACGCCTGTCCCAGAATCGTTGAGACCTTCTGCCATTCCGCCCCTCGTACGCCGAGGGCCTCGTAGTCCCGGGCAAACGCGATCTGGCGCTCGATGTGTTTCGTTGCAGCCTTGACCTTCCCGACAAGTGCCGCCACAGGCGACCCGGCAGGTGTCTCTGCTTCGATCTCATCCGCGTAGAACATCAGGGCCATGACCTGGTTCAGGATGTCGTGGCGCGTGATGGAGGAGAGGAGATTGAGTTTTTTATTGGACTCTTCCAGTGTCCGCTGGGTCTTTGTGATCCCGGTAATGTCAAGTCCCTTTTCAAGATAGCCGATGCGTTTCCCTTTTTCATCAAAGACCGGGTAGGTGGTCATCTGGAGTGTGTGGCCATTTGCAAGGGTCACCGTATCAGACGCCGCTTTTTCGCACGCAATGACGCGGGGTATCCTGCACCAGGGACACATCTCCTCCCTCTTCCAGACAACGTCATAACAGCGCTTGCCAAGGATCTCCTCTCTCCTCATCTCCAGGTGCCGGGTGGCGGCATCGTTGATCCAGATGATCCTGCAGTCGAGGTCGAGGTAGATCATCGTCTCGTCCACGGAGTCCAGGATCAGTGCCTTCTCGACCTCAGACCGTTTCAATGCCATTTCTGCCCGTTTTTCCACGGTCCGGTCTTCCAGGGTGGTAAATGATGAGTACTGTTTCCCGGGGTTGTTTTCCGCAACAGGCAGGGTCGAGGTCATGACCCCTCGCTCTTCGCCGGAAACCGGGTCCCTGATCCTGATCATTTTCCTGTTTCTTGCTGCCCCGGTGTAAGAGGACTCCGCCTCGTCGACACCCGCCCTCCAGCAGGGATCAGTCAGTTCTTTTCCGGTCAGACTGTGCAGGCTCATACCGAGGATCTTCTCTGCGGCCTGGTTGGCATCGACTATCCTGCCCCCCGCATCCTGGTAGACCACACCCTGTGTCATGGTCTCAAAGAGCGCCCTGAATTTCTCTTCAGAACGGCGGAGGTTCTCCTCCGCCTCCCTCTGATTGGTGATGTCGAGGACAAGGCCGACCAGTCCGCAGACGTCCCCCCCGTTGTCGGTGTATGTCGCCTTGTAGAAGACGACCCTGTGGGTAACGCCGTCCTGCGACCTGAAGATGGATTCATACTGCTGGGTCCCGGTCCGTGCAAAGAGAGCGGCGTCCATGAAATGGTAGGTGTCTGCCATTTCTGGCGAGAAGAGTTCGTATACAGTTTTTCCAATAATATCCTCTTTATGGATGCCACAAAAAACGGCAAATGCATTGTTGCACCCAAGGTACACCTCTCTCGTGTCCTTGTAGAAGACGGGAATGCTGATGCTGTCGACCAGATGATACAGGAATCCCTGCTCTTCCCGGGAAATGGTGGTGCTCTTTATGGTGCTCACCTGGTAAATAGATATTATCCCCAATTTGTATATATAGGTTCCGATTTATAAATTCCGCTATTGTACCTATTTAAAAATTAAATTTTGATAATTGCACGTTAAATGGATCCACCCGTCTATCCTGGCTGGACATACTCCCGACGGAGGGGCAAGACCAGACGCTTTGAAAAATGTCACATTTTTTGCGTCCTATCCCCGGAGATTCCCCTTGCGGTGGATCACTGTCGGCCCTCTTGATGCCAACCGGGGAAAAAAGTGTGAATAGATTAGTTTTTCACTTTCCTGACTTCTTCTTCTGTCCTTTCAAATGTCGCGATTACTTCGGGTTCAGGTTCAGGTGTGAGCATGCTCACGACATAGATCGCGATGAGGGAGAGGGCAAAACCCGGTATAATCTCGTAGAGGCCGAAGAACGCGAACTGTTTCCAGATGAGGACAGTCAGTCCGCCGACGATGACACCGGCGAGAGCGCCCTGCCGGGTCGTCCTCTTCCAGAAGAGGCCCATCAGCAGGACAGGCCCGAATGCTGCGCCAAATCCGGCCCAGGCATAGGCGACGATGTTGAAGACGCTGCTGTTTGGGTCCAGGCCCAGGAAAATGGCGAAGAAGGCAACAATAAGAACAGATAAACGGCTGACCCAGATAAGTTCTCTGTCGCTCGCCCCTCTTCTGAAGAATGATTTGTACAGGTCCTGGGAGACTGCGGATGCACTGACCAGCAACTGGGACGAGGCCGTGCTCATGATCGCTGCAAGGATGCCGCAGAGGATGATCCCGGCAAGGAAGGAGTAGAAGACCTCACCGGTCATCACCATGAAGACTGTCTCCGCGTCAGGGCCGACCAGGGGCTGGCTTAAGAAGACGCGACCGATAAGACCGATGGCGACGGCAGCACAGAGGGAGATGATGACCCAGGCCATCGCGACCGACCTGGCCTCCCCGATCTCCTCTGGTTTTTTGATGGCCATGAACCTGACAAGGATATGCGGCTGGCCGAAGTAGCCGAGGGCCCAGGCGAGCATCGAGATGATCGCGACAAAGGTCAGGGGATCGCCTGTTGCCGCATCGGTGAAGGGGTCGAGCAGGGCCGGGTTGATCTCCTGGAGGCCGCTGACCGTGGCGGCAGGACCTCCGATGAGGAATACCGCAAAGAGAGGAACCATCACGAGAGCGAAGAGCATCAACGTCCCCTGGATAAAGTCGGTGAGGCATACGGCCTTGAAACCGCCGGTGAATGTATAGGAGACAACGATGAGGGACCCTATCAGGAGGGCGATCGTGTAGTCGATCCCGAAGACCGTGTTGAAGAGTTTCCCGCTGGCAACGAACTGCGCCGAGGTGTAGATCAGGAAGAAGATCAGGATGAATACCGCCGCAATACCGCTGATGAGCCCGGACCTGTCATTGAACCGGTTCCTGAAGAAGTCGGGGAGGGTGAGCGAGTCGTTAGCCTGTTCGGTATATATCCTGAGACGCTTCGCCACGAACTTCCAGTTCAGAAATGTCCCTATGATAAGGCCGAGCGCCACCCACCCTGCCTGCATGCCTGAGAGATAGGCAAGGCCGGGGAGGCCGATGAGCAACCATCCGCTCATATCTGATGCCTCGGCACTGAGTGCCGCAACATATCGGTTCAGGCCCCGGTTGCCGAGGATGTAATCACTGACCGTCGCCGTCTTGTTGTAATAGACGAAGCCAATGACAACCATGAGGCCGAGGTAGAGGATAAATGCACACAATATGTCTATGCCGTTACTGAACATGCTCTCTCCTGTATATGATGCACTCTGCCCGTCATTCTAATGATTCTTAAAAAAAAGGGCAATGAAACATTCATTTGTAGAAATGTTCTCAGGAACAGTATTTATAGGGATCGTACTTGACTCTGTCTCTCTGCATTCTTAACGGGGTAATGTGCCCTCTCTTCGAGAATGAACTTCATTCACGTCTTTGAGGCGGATAAAATTCCCGTGGATGTTTGAAACACCTTTTCCGGGAGATCTCTGAGGAGTGTTTTCTCGCTTCCCCGTCTGTGATCGCATCGGGTCTCTGCCTGTCTGGGGCGGACGACCGGCCTGTGATACCCCTTTGCGGGGCGGTCCCGGAGCGCCGCACATATGATGAAGGGTTGAACCGGGCGTGAGGGTTTGTGCGTCTCCTTCCCGGGTTCTTCTGAGTCCGTGACCTGGACTGTCCGGTCATTGCCCCGGTTCTGGCCAGACATGCCGGCATCTCCCACATGTTGATGAATTTTCATCCATTGTTTCGTGGCGAAATTTGCATTGTCACTGCTAAAGTATCTGGTATATTCAAAAAAAATTGTTTTGTGCAAAATTTTTTCACGAATTTATGTTTATTGTGGCGTATGTGCCAGAATACATACTTGATACCGTATCCGGGCATATGGGTATTCGGGATACCCGTCCGTGCCCACCCACATTCTATAAATATTATGAGGAGTATGTTCTGCGCGGGGGGACCATGAAAGGAGTATTACCCTGGTTTTTTATCCTGCTTCTGATTGCTGGCATGCTCACGCTCACTGCAGGATGTACAGGATCGCAGACTGGAGGACCACCGACAACGACCACGCCTTTGCCCACGACTACCATGACACCCGGTGGGGTGGAGACGACCATGACCATACCTCCGGTAGGAACGACAGAGACTTTTGGAGTCCCTGCGGGAAATGAAACCACTGCGGTACCGCCGGGAACCGAGGTTACCGAGGAGACCATGACCACCGAGGAGACCATGACCACCGAGGAGACCATGACCA
>NZ_CALFSA010000161.1 GCF_937919355.1 uncultured Methanofollis sp.
CGGCGACCGTCGAGGACGTCCTCCTCATGCTCGGCGTCAACCCCGTCGAGGTGCTCGTCTCCCGGAACGGCGCCATCGTCCCCGAGGACACCGTGGTCGGCGGCGACGACGAACTCAGGGTGATCAGGTTTGTCCATGGCGGGTGAGACCGGCCGCTGCTCCTCTCCCGGCTGCACCGAACCTCCTATCACGGTGCTGCGCGGGAGCGGTGAGCGCCTCTGCGCCCGCCACTTCTCGGCGTCGGTCGAGGGACGGGTGCGCGAGACCGTCGAAGGGACGGGCATGGTGCAGGACAGCGACGTCGTCGTCGTCGGCCTCTCCGGCGGCAAGGACAGCACCGTCCTCCTCTCCATCCTCAGCCGCCTCCTCCGCGGCCGACCTGTCAGGGTCGTCGCCGTCACCGTGGACGAGGGGATCGCGGGCTACCGGGAGGAGACGATCAGGACCGCCCGCGCCATCACCGCCGCCTGCGGCGTCGAGCACGTCATCGTCTCCTTCGAGGACTATTGCGGCCGCACCCTCGACAGTCTGGTGCGCCAACGCCCCGAGCACCCCTGCACCATCTGCGGCGTGCTGCGCCGCCGCCTCCTCCAGAACGCGGCCCGCGACCTCGGGGCGACCCGCCTTGCGACCGGCCACTGCCTCGACGACGAGGCGCAGTCGGCCCTCATGAACATCCTGAACGGCGATCTCAGGCGGATCGTGCGGACCGGTGTCCCGGATACGGGTGCGTTCGTCCCGCGGATCAAACCCCTCCGCGACATCCCGGAAAAAGAAGTGACATTGTATGGTGTTGTGCAGGGGATCTACACCCCCCTCCCCGAGTGCCCGTACGCCGGGGAGGCCCTGCGGTCTGACGTCCGCACCCTCCTCTCCACCCTCGAGTACCGCCACCCCGGCACGATGGTGCGGTTGATGGAAGGGTACGGCCGCCTGCGGGAGAGGGTCGGCGGGTGTGCTGAGGCAGGCCGGGTATCGTACTGCCCCGACTGCGGCGAACCGAGCACGGGCGGCCTCTGCCGCGCCTGCGAACTCCTCAGGGATCTCAGGACGCGGTGACTACATCCCGCACTGGCTGTCCCCTTCGCGGAGTTGCATGCAGATGCCGCAGATCCGTTTCCCCAGGTCCTCGACCTTCCCGTCCTTCAGGTCGGCGGCAAGGTGCCGGATCGACTCCTTCACCTCGCCCTCGAAGACGATCCTGTAGCCCCGCTTCCCCGATATATACTGCGAGACCGCGGACGGCGCCATGTCGAGGAGATGGGCGGCCTCGAGCTGCGAGACGCCGGCCGCGATCAACTCCCCGGCAATTGCCGCTCGTATCGCCGGCAGCACGTCCCAAACGATTAACTGGCAGGGTACTTTCATACTATCACAACGTATATACGCACGAAGAGAGCACCTGTCGTGCGTACTTCACAATTGTGAATTGGTGCCCTGCACGAAAATACTTTGCCATCCTCGGTGGCACCGCTGCGGGGCAGACCAGAGGTCATCAATATGAAAAAACTGGTGTACATGGACCACGCGGCGACCACGCCCGTGAAACCCGACGTTCTTGAGGCAATGCTCCCGTACTTCTCCGAAAAGTTCGGCAACCCCTCCTCCGTCTATGCTCTCGCCCGCGACTCGAAGGAGGCGGTGGAACATGCACGTGCACAGGTTGCGGCGGCTATCGGTGCATCTCCCGACGAGATCTTCTTCACCGCCGGGGGTTCTGAGTCTGACAACTGGGCTATCAAGGGGACCGCCTTTGCGAACAGGAAGAAGGGCGACCACATCATCACCACGGCGATCGAGCACCACGCCGTCCTCCACACCTGCGAGTACCTCGAAAAGCAGGGTTTCAAAGTCACCTATCTCCCGGTGGACAGGTACGGCATGGTCGACCCCGCGGACGTCGAGGCGGCGATCACCGACCGCACAATCCTGGTCACGGTGATGACCGCGAACAACGAGATCGGCACCCTCCAGCCCATCAGGGAGATCGGCAGGATCGCCCACGCCCACGGCGTCCCCTTCCACACCGACGCCGTGCAGGCTATCGGCGCCGTCCCGATCGACGTGAAGGCCGACAACATCGACATGCTCTCCCTCTCCGGCCACAAGTTCTACGGGCCGAAGGGGATCGGCGCCCTGTACGTCAGGAAGGGCACGAGGCTCGACAGCCTCGTCCACGGCGGCGGACAGGAACGCCGGCGGCGTGCCGGCACAGAGAACCTCCCCGGCATCGTCGGCCTCGGGAAGGCGATCGAGATGGCGACCGCGGATATCGAGGGGCACGCCGCCCGTATTGCGGCGATGCGCGACAGACTCCGCGCTGGGATCCTCACCGCCATCCCCGACACTATCCTGAACGGCCACCCGACGGAACGCCTCCCGAACAACCTCAATGTCAGCTTCCGCTATATCGAGGGCGAGTCCGTCCTCCTCATGCTCGACGCCCACGGCATCTGCGCTTCGACCGGGAGCGCGTGCAGTTCGGCGTCCCTCGAACCCTCGCACGTCCTCCTTGCGATCGGTCTCCCGCACGAGACGGCCCACGGGTCGCTCCGCCTCACCCTCGGCGACCTGACCACAGACGAGGACGTGGACCATGTCCTTGCGGTGCTCCCGACGATCGTCGAGAGACTGCGGAGCATGTCGCCCCTCTATGCGGCG
>NZ_CALFSA010000162.1 GCF_937919355.1 uncultured Methanofollis sp.
AAAATTGTCAGGACATACATGATGATGATGAGCATGTTCTTCGAGACCTCCAGTTCGGCGGTGGTCTTCTGCACCGTCTTTCCCTCGTGCTTGAAGGGGATGACCGCCTTGCCGGAGACGAAGATCCGCTTGAACCACCAGAGCAGGCTTTCCAGACCGAGGAGGACGCGGGAGATCTTGAGGCCGCCGGCGGTCGAGCCCGACGAACCGCCGATCAGCACCAGGATCACCAGAAAGAGTGTCGTCACCGGCGGCCAGAGGCTGGGAGACGTCGTCTGAAAACCTGTGCTCGTTATCCCGGACACCGCCATGAATATCCCCTGCCGCATCGCCGTCAGCAGGTTGGTGCCGGTGAGGATGAAGAGGTCGAGGGTGAGGACGACAAAACCACCGAGGGTAAGGACCAGGAGAGCGACGGCCTGC
This sequence comes from uncultured Methanofollis sp., assembly GCF_937919355.1. Lineage (GTDB taxonomy): Archaea > Halobacteriota > Methanomicrobia > Methanomicrobiales > Methanofollaceae > Methanofollis. The sequence continues at coordinate 424 of NZ_CALFSA010000162.1, forward strand.
CTGTCCCCGAAGATACTGACCTTCCGGTGGTAGTACATCAGGTAGTAGAGCTTGAAGGGCAGGGCGCCGACAAGCATCACGACCACGAGGGCGAGTTCGAGGAGGACGTTGTTGTAGTCCGATATCCCGCCGGGAGTGATCGCGAACCCTCCTGTCGAGATCGCCACCATGGTCAGGTTCAGCGCGTCCCAGAAGGGCACGCCCGAGAGGAGGACGAGGCCGATAGAGAGGGTGGTGATGATGATATAGATCCGCCACATGGCCATGCCGGTGCCGACGACGCTCGGCATGAAGGCCTCGGAACGTGCCTCGGAGCGGTACAGGCCGCGCTGGACGAGGCCGGACCTGCTTGCGAGGGCGACGGAGAAGGCGACGATCCCGAGGCCGCCGAGCCACTGCGTGAATGAACGCCAGAAGAGGAGAGTTTTCGGGGTGGCGCCGATATCGGGGAGGAGGGTCAGGCCCGTATCTGTCCACCCGGACATCGACTCGAAGATGCTGTCCGTCAGGGGCATGTGCAGGCCGACGATGAAGGGGACCGATCCGATCAGTGCCGATATGAACCAGATGAGGGCGACGGCCATCAGGGCGACGGAGAGGCGGGGCTCCCGCGCCGGCCGCGGCACCTGGGCGAGGAGACTGCCGACGATGATGAAGAGGAGGGGGACCAGGCCCATGGGGATGACCATATCCCACTCGGCGTAGGCGATGGTGACAGCGAGGGGGATGGTGGAGATCATGCCCATGAACCTCAGGATCTTCCCCATGTCGGCGGAAACGCTGGAGAAATACTCGAACCGGCCCATTGACTACAGATCTCTCGTCGGGAGGACTTATCTTTTTCTTCCTGTCCTGTCCGCGTCTCCCTGTAGCACGAACCAGCGGTTGAGGATCCGCCAGGCGAGGATAAGTTCGGCGACCTCGCCGGCGGTGACGTACTTCCGGTCGCAGTAGACCCTGATGCCTTCGGCCTTCGTCTGCTTTCCGAGGGTCCGCGCCAGTCTCCTGATGGCCGAGTGGTTGATCTCGCCGTCGAAGGTGAGGGCGCTCATCTCCTCTCCGTCGACGGTCGAGATCCCGTATTCAAGGAGGAAAGGGCGGTCGGAGAGCATGAGGAGTTCGCCGAGATCGAGGGAGAGCCCGATCTCCATCATCTGCCGAATAAGTTTTTTCTGGAGCACGGTGACGCGGTAGATGTTCCGCACCTCGCTGGCCTCCGCACCGTAGCCCGAGTACGCGATCTGCACGACGGCGTCGGCGAAGCGCCGCTGCGGTGCGATGTACCGTGCATAGTCAGGCTCACGCTCTTTCATCTCGGCAATGACCTCCTCCCGCGCGTACCCCCGCTTCTCCATATCGCGGCGCAGTTTCCAGAGTCTCTTGACGCACGGGTCGGGGTCCACGAAGATGGAGATGTCGATGAGGCTGCGCAGGTCAGGGGTGAAGAAGGTGTGGAGGCCTTCGAGGATGAGCACCTTCGCAGGCTGGAAAGGCACGGGCTGGTCGAAGGTGCCGTTGTCATGGTTGTAGACCGGTTTCATGATGCGCTCGCCCCTTTTCAGGGCGCGGATATGGTCTGCCAGCAGGTCGAGGTCGTTCGCCTCAGGGATCAGCGGGGTGACCCCGCGTTCCCGCCGTTCCGTCCGGTCATAGCGGTGGTAGTCGTCGAGGGTTATGGTAGAGACGAGGTCATCTCCCAGGATCTCCCGGATGGCGCGGGTGAAGGTCGTCTTGCCCGACCCGCTGTCGCCCGCGACGCCGATGACGAAGACCGCAGAGGACGCGGCGATCCTCTCCCTGAAGACGGGGGTGTCCATCGATCCCGGAGATGCGGGGCAGGAGAGTTAAAGGTTGCGAAAGGTGCGGGAGCGGGGATATAGTGAGACTTTCACACTGATTAAGGCGTTTACCCCAAGATTCGGAGGGCTGGATCGTGTAGATCCACTGAGGTCACTGTCGAATTCTTGCTCTGAAGTACCTATGCCGGAGGGTTTCACTCCCCAGTTCCCCGTCATTAGGGGATAGGGAAGTGTGACAGGTCTCTCCTCAAAAAGCAGGATTTACCCGTAAGAGGTCCAATCCTGAGCGGGGAACGAGCGCCAGCGAGTTCGAGAAAATCTTTGATTTTCGAGTGACGACCGGAGGGAGTCGAGAAGACGAAGTCTTCGAGTTGCGAGCGTCAGCGAGTTCAAGAA
>NZ_CALFSA010000163.1 GCF_937919355.1 uncultured Methanofollis sp.
GCAGCGCCGCAGGCGAGCATCCCGGTACCGCAGCCGAGGTCGAGGACACGTTTCCCCTCGACCGCACCCTCCCCCGCCGCATGGTGGAGGAGGCGGGCGGCGACGGTCGCCGGCGTGGCGTATTGTTCGAGCGAAGGCTTCGGCGCGGGAAAGCCGGAAAGTTTCTGGAGTGTCATCTCAAGGTGCCGCAGGCGCATATCTGCTATTATTTGGGGAGAGAGGGGGATGAACGTACCGGAGGCGTCATAACTGCGAGGGTGGACGAGGGGAGAATACATCGGCTCAAACAACTGCTCTCTCCAGAGCCAAAAAATAGGAAATATCCCCTTCTTCAGATCTCGTCGATGACGTACTCCCCCCACTCGCGCACCCCGACCAGGATCTCGAACTCCTGGGGGGTGAGGAGGGGGACGGGGAAGCGGACCTGGTCATCGTAGGCGAGGCGCGGACAGGCGGTGTTCACATAGGCGCCACACCCGAAGTTGATCATCTCCGCTGCCGAAACCTCGCGCATCGTGATCACGACCGCCTTCTCCGAGAGGGCGGCAAGGCGGGCGGCGAGCGCAGGCCGCGCCTGCCCGCTCTTCGTCGAGAGGAGGATGCCGATGCTCTCCGCAGACCGCGCCTTCTCGATGAGGGCGAAACGCCGCCGGAGGAGACGGTCGGCAGAGACCTCCTGTACCTCGCCGGTATAGGGGTCGAGGGCGATGACCCTCTTCCCTGTCGCCATCTGGACACCGAACGCATGGAAGACCCCGGTCCCCACAAAGAGGATCTCCGGTGCCGCAAGGGCGCGGGCATTCGCATAACTGCAGCCGAGCACCTGGCCGGGCAGGGGGGTGCGCCCGCCGCCGGGTGCGACCTCGGCCGCAATACCCTGCGCGGCAAGTGCGGCCGCGACGCCCGGCAGGAGGTGGACATGCTGGACCGTTGTGACAAGACCGACCTCCTTCCTGGAGAGGAGGGGGACCGCAGCCGAGACGACCGCAGGGTCGAAGTCAAGGGGGAGATATTCGTAGACGACACCCTTACGCTCCTCCACAGGTGCGTGGCCGATGTGGACGAGGAGGTCGGCACCGGTCAGGGCGACGGCATCGAGGGCGAGGTCGCAGGCACCATAACAGGGGTCACCGGCGACCGCCGCCACCTCTATGCCTTCGGTTGCGAGGGCCCGAACAAGAGGTGCGGCATGGCGTTTCAGTCCATCAGGGAACTGGAGGACGATACGCCGCGCACCCTTCGCCTTCACCCTCTCCGCAAGATCAGCGGCACGAATCAAT
>NZ_CALFSA010000164.1 GCF_937919355.1 uncultured Methanofollis sp.
GCCGTACCGGGGAGATCCGGCGGGAGGGGCAGAACGGGGCCAGCGGGGGAAACAGAACAGGATCCGGCAGGACTCAACGCCCCCTGGCCGCCGGTATGATTGCAGGTAATGACTTCCCCTTCTCCGCCCCTCATGGTGCCGGGGAGAGGGAGGGAGTGATGCCGGAAATTGCCCTGATCAGGAACCCGGAGGCCATACCGGGAAGTACCCTGTACCGGGCTTCGCCTGCCTGAACAGGGAGAGGGACCCGACCGTGAGGTGCCGCACACGGCAAAAGGACCCAGAGATTCCCGGCGATCCAGAACCATGCAGGGCACCTCTTTCACCGTGGTGCGAGGGGGGGAAAAGGCCCGCAATGCGGGGAGGAAAATCTCAGGATTACGCCGGGATCCGGGATCCCGCCGAGGTGTGTCCGTAATCTTTATACGCCACTCAGGAGTATCATTCAATATCCCACTTCACAGGAGGTGAAGTCCATGGCAAAGAAGGGTGGCAAGAAGCAGCCGAAGGAACCTCAGGAGTAAATATATACCCTACTCCTATTTTTCTTTTTTTCGTACATCCACTCCCGCTTGGGAGACGTTTTTCAGTCAGTGATCGCCGGGCCTGCAGGTACGATTCGACTATCCTATCCCGGTTTTTCCAGTGCCCGTGACACCGCACGATGGAGACCGGTACCTCCCCGGCGCCAAGCATTATATCTCGTCCTGCGATCATTCCCTGACCCCATGGCGGGTTGCGGTGAGCATATGGCAGGAGGTAGTACCACAGGGGAGAGCGGCGGGCAGACCGTCGCCGAGGTGATCATCGATGAACTCGCACGCCGGGGGGTGGACCTTGTCTTCGGCGTGCCGGGGACGTCGTCCCTCGGGATCATCGATGCGGTGAGAAAACATCCCGACGTCCGTTTCATCCAGGTGCGCCACGAGGAGAACGCGGCTATGGCAGCGTCGGCCTACAACAAACTGACCGGACGGGTCGCCGTGTGCGTGACCATCGCGGGGCCCGGGGCGACGAACCTGGCCACAGGGCTGTACGACGCAAAAGAGGACCATGCATCGGTCCTCTCCCTCAACGGCCAGGTCGAGGTGCAGTACATGGGGCCGGGGGGTTTCCAGGAGATCGACCAGGACGCCTTCTTCCGGCCTATCACCGTCTTCAACAACACAATCCACGACAGGACAAAGGCGGTGAAACTTGTCGATGCCGCCCTGCGGCACGCGGTCGTGAAGAGGGGCGTCGCACAACTCTCCGTCCCGAACAATATCCAGAAGGAGACTCTCGACCCTGCCTGCTGTCCCCGCGAGGGACCGCCGCCGCTTCCGGGGATCGCACCGCCAGAGTCTGAGATGCAGAGGGCGGTCGATGCAATCGAGAGGGCCAGGCGGCCGGTGATCATCGCAGGGTGGGGCGCACGCACCGCCGCGGAGAGCGTGACCGCCCTTGCCGACCGGATCAGCGCACCCATCCTCACCACCTTCAGGGCGAAGGGGGTCGTCCCCGAGGAACACCCCTGGCACCTCGGCATCCTGGGAAGCGTGGGGTCGGGGTACGCACGCAAGCAGGCGGAGTCCGCCGACCTCCTCCTCGTCTTTGGCGTCGGTTTCTCTGCCCAGACCCGCGTCCCCGAGGAGGTCCCCATGGTCCAGGTCGACCTTGACCCGATCAAACTCGGGCGGAACGCCGACTCCGTCCTCCTCTGGGGTGACTGCGCCCGCGTCGTCCCCGACATACTCGGCCGCGTGCGGGAGAGGAGGGACGACACGCGGAGGGAAGAGGTGGCGCACCAGAAAGAGGCATGGAAGGCACAGAGAGAGGAGGAGGCCGACCCGGAGGCCGTGCCGGTCCGCCCGCCCTATATCATGAAGGTGCTCTCGGAGATTCTGCCCGACGACGCAGTCATCTCCATCGACGTCGGGGAGAATGGCTGGTGGTTCGGGAGGAACTACATGATGAAGAGAGGGCAGGCATTCGTGATGTCCGGATACCTGGCGACGATGGGTTTCGGTCTGCCCGGTGCCATCGCCGCAAAACTTGCCTATCCAGAGAGGCCCGCCGTCTGCATCACCGGCGACGGGGGTTTCGGGATGGCGATGGCCGAGTTCCTCACCGCCGTGAAGTACGACCTCCCCCTTGTCGCCATCGTCCTCAACAACCATGAACTCGGCATGATCCGCGTCGAACAGAAGATGGAGCACTACCCGAACTTCGGGACAGAACTCCACAACCCCGACTTCGCCGTCTATGCACGGGCCTGCGGCGGCGCCGGCTACAGGGTGGAAAGGCCCGCCGACCTCCCCCTCGCGATCAGGGAGGCGCTGGCGGCCGGTGTTCCGGCGGTCGTCGACGTGGAAACAGATCCGAAGCGCTTCTGACCGCTCCCATTTTTTCGGGGGGAACACTTATCACCGGTCCTGCCCATCCAGGATGCAATCAGGGGGAGTGCCATGCGGCAGATCTATGCCATCAGGACTGAACCACATCTTGAGTCTCTTGCCATGCCTGAGAACCTGCGGATCGGGCTGATGACCGCACGCCAGAGGGAGAGGTGCAGCAGGATCGGGTGCCATGTGAGGTACTTCAACTTCGCACTCGGGCAGTCGCCATTTCCCGTACCCCCGGCACTCTCCGCGGCCCTGAGAAAGGAGGCCGGGGCCGGGCACTACACAGACGCCGCCGGCGTCCCCGAACTCAGGGACGCCGTGGCCGAGTACTATGAAGAACACTTCAGGGTCCATGCAGGACCAGAACAGGTCATCGTCGGCAACGGGACAGAGGAGATCCTGTACATCCTCTTCACCGTCCTCGACGCAGAGGTGGTCATCCCCTCTCCGTCATGGGCCGGGTATGCCCCCATCCTCAGACTCCTCGGGAAGACCTGCACGACGCTCAGTCTCAACCGCGAGGACGGCTACAGGATCAATTCCAGCGACCTCGAGGCAATCCTGGCCAAAAACCCCGACAGGCGCCACCTCCTCGTCCTCAACAACCCGAACAACCCGACCGGGGCGCTCTATTCGCGTCAGGAACTCGCGAGGATCGCCGACGTCTGCCGGAGGTACGGCTGTCTCGTCCTCGCCGACGAGGTCTACGCCCTCACCACATACAGGCCAGAGGACTTCTGCTCAATGGGTGCGGTCTATCCGGAGGGGACATTCGTCACCGGCGGTCTCTCCCACGACTGCTCTGCCGCCGGTTACCGCCTCGGCGTCTGCGTCATCCCGGAAGGGGACCAGGAGTCACTCATGCAGCACCTGACGCGGGTGGCGGCGACGATGTACACCTCGGTGGCGACGCCAATCCAGTATGCGGCGGTCGCCGCCTATGCAGGTGACCCTGCCATCAAGGAGTACGTGCAGACAACGCGGGAGATCCACCGGGTCATGGGGGGATACATGAGCCGCGCCTTCGAGATGATCGAGGGTGTGGAGGTGACGCACCCGGAAGGAGGTTTCTACTTCCTTGCCGATTTCAGCGCCCTCGCCGGTGACCTCGCACAGAGCGGTGTGAGATATGCAAACGACCTCTCCCGCGCCCTCCTCGACCACCCCCACCACGTCGCAACGGTCAGCGGGGACGCCCTCATGCTCCCCTCCGACGTCTTCGCCACCCGCATCGCCTTTGTCGACTATGACGGTAGGAGGGCGATGGAACTGTACAGGGAGAAACCGCCGGAGACAGGTCTGGACGAGATAGCCTTCGTCCAGGACGCCGCGCCGCGTATGGTCGAAGGGGTCGAGGCGGTGCGGAAGTTTGTCGAGGGAGTTAGAAGGAAGACCATCAGGTTTGTCTGACCGGTTTGACTCTCTCGATGGCCGGGATAGACATATGCACCGGCGAGAGCCGTCGGCGGTCACGGGAAGCCGGCCCTGCGTGATATCGGGATTTTGAGAAGAACGATTCTTTTTTCCTATTTTTTCCGCAAAAAGATTATTTTTTGAGGGCCTGGCATGATGAAAGCCGCTTTATATTGTTACTTCCAGATCCTGAAATGGGCCTTTCCGGTCTACCTGGTGCGATATGAATACAAGAAAGAAGACAGGAGGGATTCTTGCAGGAGTTTTTATTCTCCTCCTCTCCATTGCCGCCAGCGGGTGCATCGGGTCGGGCACCGACGTCTCACAAGACCTTCAGGCCGAGGTCGATGAAGCGAACCAGACGCCTCTCCCGACAGAGACACTCCCGTCACCGGCACCGACACCCGAAGAAGAAGAAGTTTATGCCTTCCCGACAATTGTCCCGGTCGCCGACCCCCTTCAGGAGACAATGGTGCGGACATTCCCGACAAAGTTCGAGAAGAAGACCTATAGTATCGAGGTCGCGGTGAACGGGAGCATCTATGAGGGGGTGCGGGACGTCGACAGGCGGTGGCCGACCAGTGCGTCCTGGGGCGACCCCGCGAGCATGACAGCCTACTACCGCCGCTATATCGAAGACCCCGCAATGAAGGTCTTCTTCGACGACCTGACCAGGCCTTTTCGGTATATCAGGGCAGCCGATGGCCTGAACGACGGTGAGTACCTCGAACTCCTGATCACCTTCGTGCAGCAGATCCCGTACGACCCCGACGCACCCTCGAACCCCCGCTATCCGGTCGAGGTGATCGGGAACATGAAGGGCGACTGCGACGAAAAAAGCCTGCTCCTCCTCGGTATGCTTGCCCACGAGGGTTATGACACCGCCCTCCTCCTCTTCCCCGGCGAACACCATGCGGCGGCGGGCATCGGGATCTCGGTCAACGGCAACCCCTCGTTCAGGGTCTTCACGAGTCCGGACGGTGGGAAATATTTCTATATCGAGAGCACGGGCCCGACCTACATCGGCCGGTACACCGAACCCTTCGGGAGTGCAAAGGCCTTCGTCGTCCCCCTCAGCAACGGGACCAAGCGCTTCGACCGGGTGAACTATGTCACCCGCATCACCGGGGTCTACCAGAAGATCGACGACCGTCTCCCCTATATGAGTGCCAGAATGGAGGAGTGGCGGGGCGAGATCGATGACCTCAAGGAAAGCCTCATGCACGGCACCTACGAGACGCGGGAGGCGTGGGACCGTGACCACAGGAAATATACCGCTCTGATCAGGCAGCACAACGACTATGTGCAGAAGTTCAACAGGTACATCGAGGTCAGGGCCTATATTGCCGACCACTCCTATGACATGGCCGGGGTGTACCGCTATATCCAGAACAGTAATGTGGAGGATATCACGATCTGATCCCGGTCAGAGTCTGGTGACCGCGGTGACGCGGGGCCGGAGAGATCCTGCAGACATGTACCGGGACGATTGCCGATAGTGCGGGACACCATGGAAAAATCATTCGATATTTTTCCCCTTTTTTTGTCCCGGTCGATTTAAAAAAATTGATGCGGTGCGAGCATCCACCCGGATCAGGAGATGCGTGCGTGACTGCCATACTGGATGTACGGGACCTCACGAAGGTCTACGGGGATACCACTGCACTGGACAACGTCACCCTCTCGGTCGAGGAGGGGGCGCTCTTCGGTCTTCTCGGCCCCAACGGGTCGGGGAAGACCACGATGATCAAATCGCTCACCGGACAGGTGCGGCCGTCGGGCGGGTCGGCGACGGTGCTCGGCAGGGACGTGGTGGCCGACCCGGTCGGTGTCCGCTCGCAGGTCGGGATCATACCCGAGCAGGAGACGCCGCCGAGTTTCCTCACCTCTGAAGAGTACCTCCACCTTGTCGGCGCCATCAGGAAGATCCCGGACATCGAGGAGCAGATGACATGGTGGTTCGAGTACCTGGAGTTCGGGGAGAAGAGGGACGTGCTCTGCAAGGACCTCTCGCGGGGCACGCGGCAGAAACTGATGTTTGCACAGGCGTTCCTCCACCGCCCGGTCCTCGCCCTCATCGACGAACCTCTCATCAACTTCGACCCCATCATGCAGGAGAAGGTGAAGGACTTTCTCGCCGATTACGTGAAGAAGGGGAACACCATCTTCATCTCCACGCATATCCTGGAGATCGCGGAGGAGATCTGCTCGGGTTTTGCCGTCCTCCACAAAGGGAAACTCCTCTCGACCGGCAGGGTGGCCGATGTCACGGAGGGGGGTATGCACCTTGGCGACTATTTCCTCTCCCTTGTGAGGGCGGGCGGTCATGTTTGAACTCTTCCTCGCCATGATGAAGGAGGAGTGGCGGGTCCACTCCACGATGTTCGGGAGTCTCAGTTTCGCCCTCTACCCGGTGCTGATCTTCGCCATCGCCTGCATGGGGTCATTCCTCATCCCTCTCATCCGTCCCCTGCTCCCCTTCGGCGACCTCGCCCTTGTCACGCACGCCCTCTTCCTCCTCCTCGGCCTGATGGTCGGGGCATTCGGTCTCCTCATAAACGAGGTGATGGAGAGGAGGTTCGGGCAGGCGAGCACTCTCGCCTATGCCGCCCGCACCCTGCCCCTCTCAGAGAGGGTCATCTTCCTGAACTTCGTGGTGAAGGACACAGTCTACTACTTTGTGCTCTGGGTGCTCCCCTTTGTCGCGGGGTTCGCCCTCGCCGCACCTTTTGCCGGTATCCCCCTCGCGACGCCGGCGCTCCTCCTCCTCACTCTCTCCCTCTCCTTCCTCACCGGCCTCTCCATGGCGTTCTTCCTCTCGATGGTCTATGCCCGCTCGAAGGTGTTGCTCGCCGCGGTCTCTGTCCTCCTCGCCGGTGCGATTTTTACGGCCCACCTCGGCGGCGTCTCTCTCTTCCTCCCGCTCACGCTCTTCCGCGCCTTCTCCCCGGTGACGCTTGCGGCGGCGTGCGCCGTCGTCCTGATTCTCGCCGCCCTCTCCATCGCCCTGCTACGCCCCGAGGCCGCGGCAAGGGCGAAGCACCACAGGGAGATGCTCGTGCCCCTCGCCCGGCGCCTCTCCCCCCTCCCGTACCCGGCCCTCGCTGCGAAGGACTGCATCGACCTCCTGCGGAGCGGCAGCGCCGTCGGCCAGACCCTCTTCTCCTTCCTCATCCCCCTCGGGGTCATCTGGTTCTGCCTCTCCCTGCTCGACCCCTTCCTCCCGGCGTCCGGCATCCTCCTCCTCTTTGCGGCCCTCACCGGCGTGGTCGCCTCGACGATGTACATCTGGCTCACGATGTTCGATAGCTTCGGGCCGTACGCCTGCCTGCCCCTCGGCGTCGCCGACGTCATGAAGAGCAAGGTCTGTAGTTTCGCGGTGCTGCAACTCCTCCCGGCCGCCTTCATCGCCCTCGTCGCGGTCTGTGCAGGCGAGGCGGCGCACCTCCTCCCCGCCCTGGTGCTCTGCCTCTCCGTCTCCTTCTACGGCCTCGCGGTGACGGTCTACCTGACTGGTCTCTCCCCGAATGTCCTCCTCTACGACCCCCGCGTGCTCGTGCTCTACCTCCTCGCCCTGGGCGCCCCTCTCGTCGCCCTCATCGTCCTCTCCTTCATGAACCCCTGGTACGCGACGGCGTCGGTGGTGCTGGTGGGGGTTGGGTGGTGGGTCGTGCAGAAGGGGTTTGTGAAGTGGGAGGGGAGGGAGGTGGTGGGGTATTGAGATAGGGCCCTGCCGAAGAATCGGCTGAAATAGAGTGTTCCAACATTGCCGGGAGGGAACTCACATATCGACTACGAATGAAAATCCATCAGGCAATTATAACAGAACTGCGTGGAATGCAACAGTACCTCGTCGCAGGTATCGAACTCGTGCCATTGCCAGTTCTTTACAGCGGTGTTTTTCAAACCAGATAACATCCCGCCAATATTTTTTTCATCAAAACCCTTCTCGTACATCACCAGAACATATTTTTTCAAAGAGAGATTGTACTCGCATGCACTGAATACAAGTCCGATTTCCAGGAGTACGGAATAATTAATCGCCGATCCATCCGGGTTTTCATGAAAGAGATGAACGATCAGGACGTGGCTATCCCTGATGAGGGTATGTCCAAGGCGAAAATTGTATGCTTTTTCGTCTTCCGAAGGGTCTCAGGGATGTTCCCGAGAGAGGTCGGTCGATATTTTCGCGTTGAACTTCTCGGACTCGCACAGGTGCTCTTTCAGACGATAGAGATGTGGCCGCTTGAATGACCCCAGCAACCCGATCTTTAAAGATTTTTTATCCTCTTCTGAGCAGAGATAGTGCCGATTTAACTCAGAGAGAAAGTCCATCTTAAAAAATCATCTCTGTTCGGGGTAATAATAGAGTAGAGTAACATTTTTGTTACTCCAGCCCGAGTAATATATATACAGGTAACAGATATTATACCTACAGTCCGCAGGTGCAGACATGGATGAAACGGTACTGGATAAACACCTCTCCGAAGTCCCATCGGTGATCATCAACGCAGTCAACCCCTTAAGCGACAGAA
>NZ_CALFSA010000165.1 GCF_937919355.1 uncultured Methanofollis sp.
CGGCACTGCCGGCCCCCGTGAAGGTCGCTACCTCTCCCGCCTCCTCCTCGAAGAACTGCGGATCGGGGTCGGCGAAGGGAATGTGCGGGACGCCGTCGCGAAGGCCTTTTCCGTGGAACCGGCCCTCGTCGCCCATGCTCACCAGGCGATCAACGACCTCGGGCGGGTCGCCCTCCTTGCCCGGCAGGGTGCGGCGGCCCTCAGGGACGTCCACATCGAACCTTTCCATCCCGTGAAGATGATGCTCGCCCAGCAGGGAACCATCTCCGAGATGGTCGGGGACCACGGTACCGTTGCCGTCGAGTACAAGTACGACGGCACCCGCTTCCAGTTCCACAAGGTCGGCGACGACTGCCGCATGTACTCCCGGAAGCTGGAGGAGGTGACCGGAGCGGTCCCCGACGTTATCGAGATGCTCTGCGCCGCCACCGGCCACGACGTGATCCTGGACGGCGAGGTGATCGCGGTGAAAGACGGAAAGCCCCGCCCCTTCCAGTTTGTCCTGCGCCGGTTCCGCCGGAAGCACGACGTGGAGGAGGCGATCGAGAAGGTGGAACTCGTCCCGAACATCTTCGACATCATATACCTCGACGGCGAGACCCTCATCGACCGGCCCTTTGCGGAGCGCCGCACCATCCTGGAGAAGGTCCTCTCCGGTTTTGTCGCCCCGCAGTGGGTGAGTGCTGATGTCCCTGCCCTGGAGAAGGTCTATCAGGAGGCACTTGACGCCGGTCACGAGGGCGTGATGGTGAAGGCCCGCGGTGCCGCCTATACGCCGGGGGTGCGCGGCAGAAACTGGATCAAGGTCAAGCCCGCGGTGGACACCATCGACCTTGCAGTCGTCGGCGCCGAGTGGGGCGAGGGGCGGCGGGCCCGTATCTTCGGTTCATTCCTCCTCGCCTGCCAGGACGAAGGCGTGCTCCTGTCTGTCGGGAAGGTGGCGACGGGCTTATCCGACGACCAGCTCGCCGCGATCCATGCGGTGCTCAAGGACCTGGTCATCGCGGAAAAAGGGAAGGAGGTCGTCCTCGAACCCGAGGTCGTCTTCGAGGTCGGGTACGCCGAGGTCCAGAAGAGCCCGAACTATACGAGCGGTTATGCCCTCCGCTTCCCCAGGTTTGTGCGGTTGCGGGAGGACAAAGGGGTGGACGAGGTGGAGACGGTCGAAGGTCTCGCTGCCCGCTACGAGAGGCAGCTCAAATCCTTATGACCCTGTACACCGTTCTGTTTTCGTCTCCTTCCACGTAGGCGTAGTACTCCGAGCCGTAGCCCTCCACGTTGGTGAAGGTGACCTCGCCGTTGAAGTCGGTGAACTTCGTGTGGAAGCGCATCCCCTCCCGCTGCCTGAGTATCACCTTTACGTCGGGTGCCGGATCCCGTGTCCGGCGGATTTCTGCCCTGAATGAAAGAACAGGGTTGAGAGGCTCTTCGGGCCTGTCGGGTTCCTCCTGGACGACCGATCCGCTCGCCGTCGGCATGGCGACCCTGGCAAAATCCTCATCCCCCGTGTTCCGCACCAGGAGAATGGAGCCAATGAGAAAGACGATAAAACCTGCGGCCGCTGCGATGAGGAGGCCGGCGGTCATCGAGAGTGCGGGGGCCCCCGTATATACAGGGACAATGTCTGCGAGGACATAGGCGAAAAAGTCCTCTGTCCATGAGAAAAGGGTGATGCCGCCGATTTCGGCGAGGAGCACCATCGCGGTGAAGACGACGAAGACGCTTCCGATGGCGACGGCAGAGATGCCGATGAGGATGGCAGTCCCTCGCACGATCGGGGGTCGGTTGGCGACCTGCCCTCTCTTCCTGAGGATGTGCGTGAGGAAGACGACAAAGAGGTTCAGATAGATGATCCCGCCGATGAAGAGGGTGTAGAGATCCTCGCTGGAGAAGGTCGGAGTGACCATGGCCGCCGTCGTGTCCAGGGCAGAGACCGCGGATACCAGGGTGGCAAGAAAGAGGGGTGCGATCCCGTACCGATACATATTCCTTTCTTTCGAGCTGAGAAAATAAATAGTTTTATCTTTTGATTGCAGCGATTTTATCCAAAAAATTCAAATATGGACCTCTGTGATAGCAGTTCCGGGATGAGTCTGCTCTTCTGCCGCCAGCGCGGCGACCCGATTGCGGCGTCCACCTGCTTCATCGCCTCTCCAAGGTCTCCGCACCTGACCGGTGCCTGTTTCATCGCCTTCCGCGTCGCTTCCCTGATCACCCATGACCCGAGGGGCGCCCAGTAGTCGCTGCCTGCGTACCGCACCACGACTGCCCGCGCCGATCTCCCCGTGCGGGCGAGGTGCTCGGCGATGGCGAGGCGTGCCGCGTAGTAGGCGCCGCCGATGGGAGAGTAGCCGCTCCTCTTCTGCCCCTCGATGTCCTGGACGATTGTCTCCTCCTCTCCCGACCAGAGGGAGTGTTTCCCCCAGATCTCGATCATCTCGAACTTCCAGTCTCCGGGGACGAGGATGACGGCCATCGTGTTCCCGTAGGCTGTGGCGGCGAAGAACTCGACCTCGCTCGCAGGCTGGAAACGGGTGATCCGCTTCTTCAGGCCGGTGCCGACGGTGTCGTCGACGGCCGTGATCGACCAGCGGGTCGGGACGATGCGGCGCTGCCTGCCGAGGAGCCCCGTGCTCATCAACTGCGCGATCTGGTAGACGTCGACCCCCTCGGAGCCGAGGGTCGTGCAGGCCTCGGTCGCCGTGATGTCGCTGTCGGAGGTGACACGGTCGACGACCCGTTCGACCCGGGCATTGTCCAGCACCTCGAGTTTTCTGATGCTCCCCGAGAGACCGACCGGCGTGACCGTGCCGTCGAAGCGGAGGTCGAAGTTGACCGGGCGCTCGAAGGCCGCTT
>NZ_CALFSA010000166.1 GCF_937919355.1 uncultured Methanofollis sp.
GTCCGCAAGTCTGCGCCGCTTCGCCCACTACGACCACTGGTCTGACTCAGTCCGCCAGGCGATCCTTGCGGACGCCCCTGCAGATGCCCTCGTCTACGGGATGGGGGAGAGGCAGGTCGTCGAGATCGCCGGCCGCCTTGCCGCAGGAAAGGACCTGCGGGGGATCAGGGGGACCGCGGTGACGATCTCCGTCGCGGAGTGGCGAGAGACGGATCCGGCGGGAATGGTCGTCATCCCCGCGTACCCGGAGGTGCGCAAGAGTCCTGAGGCCTATGCCCGGGCCTTCGCCCTCCATGCGCGGGAGCAGGACCCCGTCCGCGGCAGGACGGTCGTCCAGCCCCATCCGAAGACCGTGGTCGTCCAGTACCCACCTGCCCTTCCGCTGGAGACCGCCGAACTCGACCATGTCTACGAACTCCCGTACGCGCGGGCCGCGCACCCCTCGTACAGGGAACCAATCCCGGCCCTCGAACCGGTGCAGTTCTCCATCACCACCCATCGCGGCTGCTTCGGCTCCTGCTCCTTCTGCGCCCTCACCCACCACCAGGGCAGGATCATCCAGAGCCGGAGCCCGGCATCGGTCCTCGCCGAGGCGCGGCGCCTCGCCGCAATGCCCGGGTTCAAGGGCGTGATCCAGGACGTCGGCGGACCGACCGCAGACATGTACGGTCTCTCCTGCCCGCAGTGGGAGAAGCACGGCGCCTGCCCGGAAAAGCGGTGCAGCCCCGACTGCCCGAACCTCGCGACGTCGCATGCCGCCCAGATAGACCTCCTGCGGAAACTGCGGGAGATACCGGGTGTGCGGCAGGTGCATATCCAGTCAGGGATCAGGTACGACCTCGCCCTCGCGGACCCGGCGTACATCGACGAGATCGCCGCACACCATGTCTCCGGTCACCTCAAGGTCGCCCCCGAGCATATCGCAGGGCGGGTGACCTCCCTCATGAACAAGCCGGGCAGGGAGGTCTTCGACCGCTTCAGGAAATGCTTCGACGCGGGGAGCAGAAAAGCGGGGAAAGAACAGTACCTCCTCCCGTACCTGATGTCTGGCCATCCCGGTTGCACGGTCCAAGACAGCATCGAACTCGCCGAGTACATCAGGGACAACCGTCTGTACACGGAGCAGGTGCAGGACTTCACGCCGACGCCGATGACCCGTTCGACCTGCATGTACGCCACAGGCATCGACCCGGCGACGATGGAGAGGGTCCATGTCCCGAAGGGGCGGGAGAAGGAGATCCAGCGGGCGCTCCTCCAGTACAGGGACCCGAAGAACCGCGGCCTTGTGGCGGAAGGGCTGCGCCAGGCCGGGCGGGAAGACCTTATCGGCAGCGGCTGGGCCTGCCTCGTCCCGGCACGGCACGAGAGGGCGGAGGCGCGGAGACAGAGCGGGGGGAGGCGATGATGCCAGTGGATTTTTGTCGGGGAAAGCCCACACATTCCTGTATGGATGCCGGAGATATGCTCACCATGGTCGTCCACGGCCCCGGCCCCTTCGACTGCGGGGACGTCGAACGGCTTCTCTCGTCCGCCGGCGACATGCGCATCATCGTTGCCGGCGTGATGGGCCGGACAGCCGCGGAGGAATCGGGCCTCCCCTGCGAGTGCTGCGGCGTCCCCCCGAGCGAGGTGCTCGCCCGCCTTGACGGCCCGGTCTTCCTCCTCAACCGCGGGAAGACTCCGGTATCTGGCCGGGTCTTCGGAGAGGTCGTCGCCGGGCGACTCGGGCGCGGCCTTGTCCATGTCGAGTGCACGCCCGGCATTGTCTACTGCTGGAACGGCGGCGACACCGCCCTTGCAGCGCACCTCGCCGCAAACCTCGGCTATACGGTCGAGAGGGGCCGGGCCCCACCCCCGGTCGTCGGCGGCCATGTGCGGGAGGTCAGGGGGTGCGCCCCGGGAGAACCGGTCTTTGTCAACGGCACCGTCATCGGAGAGGCGACGGCGGAGACGGTCGTGCTGCGCGAGAAGGGTGACACGGTCGAAGCAGTTTCAGGGCTTCGGGTCAAGCCCCACGGCCTCGAAAAACTTGCCCGCTCAGGGTCGGTCTCCCTTGCCCGTGCCTGGTGCAAGAGCGGGCAGATCAGGCAGCGCCCGCCGGCCCAGGGCGGAAAGGCGCGGGGAAAGGGGTGCGTCGTCGTCCTCGACCACTGCGGCCACCGCTTCTATGACCTCCTCGCCCCTGACACCTGCGGCGTGCTCGCCATCGGCGACGACACCACAGCCGTGGCCGGGCACATCGCTGGCCACCTCGGCATCCCCGTCCTCGGCGTCACTGATGGGGACAGGGACGGCGTGGTCGGCGGCACCTTCCCGGCAGGTTCAGTCGTGCTCGCCGTGACCCGCGGGCGGGACGACGAGGTCGGCCTCGATATCGCCAGGACGGTCCCGGATGGGGAGACATGGTGGGGCGAGTGGGTCGACGGCGCCCTCGGGACTGTGGAGGGCAGGGCGGAGATCGCCCTCGACCTGAGGTGAGTACAATGATGCGATGCGCCGAATGCAAGGGAAAACTCCTCTGCGGCCTCCCGAAGTGCCCGATCATGAGCAGGTTTCATGCCCAGATGCGGACCGCCGCCCGCGGCACGAGTTATATGGGCACCGCACCGTCGGCCTTCGTCGGTTCGGCCAGGTATCCTGCGGTCTCGGCAGGGCCGCTGATGGTCAACGACCCCGACCTCCCGCCCCTCTGGATGACGCAGGGCCTCTCCATCGACGACATCGTCGGCATCAGGGCGCGGACGATCCGGGGCACATCCCGGCCGGAAGCGGTTTCCGACCAGATCCAGGAGATCGCACTCTCTTCCCGCCCCCTCGACATCGAGGCGGCCTTCGAGCGCCCGGTCATCTTCGACC
>NZ_CALFSA010000167.1 GCF_937919355.1 uncultured Methanofollis sp.
AAGACAAAAAAAAGAATTTTCAGCTGCTGATCGCGATGTCAGACCTGATCGTGATGGTGCACGCCCCATCCCTGAAGACCCGGATCAGGCCCCCGCTCTCCGAGACGGTGATGCCGACCGCAGGGATCAGGCGGGTGATCGCCGCCGTCGCCCGGTGTCGCCCGCCGAGACCGCCGGGGAGGTGGACGTCTTTTGCGTTCACGTCGAGGTAACGTCCAGCCGCACAGATGAGCCCGTTCCTGTTCACGACGAAGACTCCGTCAAGTTGCGCAAACTCCTTGACACTCTCCCAGTTCTCATGGTTCTTGATATCCCTGAGTGTAGCGTCGTGCCCTTTGTACGGGTTCAGGATCGCCTGGTGGGAGTGGCGGCCGATCTCCTCGTCGTCACCGATGATGAAGGCCGTGCCGATCCTCCTGCCTTCCCGCCCCTCGATCGAGATCTCCATTGCCAGGTTGAGGACGGCGTACATCACCTCCTTCGGGACGATGTCGTCGTAGTTCCTGAGGTCGACGAAGTTCCTGGCGCGTTCGAGGTCGTAGACCAGGATCGCATAGGGGAAGACAGCGACGACATTACCGTCCTCGAAGCGGCGGGTCAGGTATATCTGCACGGCCGCGTCGAGCATGTGGTGCTCGCAGACCGAGACGATCTCGTTCATGGAGAGGTCTTTCAGGATGTCGAGCTGGAGGTCCTGCACCCAGATCAGCGGCACCTTGGAGAGGCAGGTGCAGGGACGGGTGAAGGAGACGATCGCCCGCGCTCCGATCTCCTCTGCGACCTCTGCGGCCACTCGCATCAGCAGTTCTTCATTCATAGCAGGCCACGGATCATACCCGGTATCTCGGACGGCCGCGAGGCGACCGCCACATCCATCTTCTTCAGTCTCTTGATCTTGGAACGTGCGTCCCCTTCGCCGCCCTCGATGATCGCACCGGCATGCCCCATCCTCTTGTTCGGCGGGGCCGTGACGCCGGCGATATACGAGACGATCGGCAGGTCGGTCGAGCGGACGCCCTCTTCTTCAAGGTTGCCGCCGACCTCGCCGATGAGGACGACGGCCTTCGTCTGCGGGTCCTCCTCGAAGCGGGCCAGGACGTCGGCAAAGGTCTGACCGATGACCGGGTCGCCGCCGATCCCGACGACCGTCGACTGGCCGATCCCCGCCTTCGTCAGTTCGTCGACGACCTCGTAGGTGAGGGTGCCGCTCCGGGAGATGACACCGACGTGCCCTCTCGTGTAGAGGTGAGAGGGCATGATCCCGAGTTTCAGTTCGCCGGGCGAGAGGAGGCCGGGACAGTTCGGGCCGATGACCTTGCACCCGGAGAGACCTGCATAGGCGACCGCCTTCATGGCGTCGTGGACAGGGATGTGCTCGGTGATCGCGATGACGAGATCGAGACCGGCATGGGCCGCCTCCATGATCGAATCGCCCGCTGCACGGGCCGGGACGAAGAGGACGCTTGCCGTAGCGTCATGTTCGGCAAGGGCCTCTTTCACGGTATTGTAGACCGGGACACCGCAGACTTCCTGACCGCCTTTGCCGGGCGTGACGCCAGCGACGACACCCTTCCCGCCGACCTCACGTGCGTATTCGTTCATGAGTCTGATGTGGAAGGAACCCTGCTTGCCTGTGGCGCCCTGCACGATGACGGCGGTGTTCTTATCTCCGTAGATCATGCCGTCACCTCCACGGCGGCCCTGACGGCCTCGTCCATGCTCCCGAGCATCCGGTATCCCTTCTCTGCCAGGAGTTTTCTCCCCTCGGCCTCGTTTGTGCCGGCGAGCCTGACGATGACCTCCTGCTCGACACCGGCTTCAATGATGCCGCGGGCGACCTCGTCGCACCGGGTGATGCCGCCAAGGAGGTTGACGATGATCACCTTCACCGCGGGCATGCCCGCGACGAGTCTGACCGCATACTTCACCCTCTCCTGGTCGGCACCGCCGCCGACGTCCAGGAAGTTTGCGGCCTTCCCGCCGAAGTGCTCGATGAGGTCGAGCGTCGACATGGTGAGGCCGGCGCCGTTGCCGATGACCCCTATGGCGCCGTCGAGTTCGACATAGGAGAAGCCGTGCTTCTCCGCTTCTTTCTCCCGCTCGGTGAGGTCGCGGTTGACCGCGATCCCCTGGCGGACAAGGGCGTTGTCGTCGATGATCAGTTTTGCGTCGGCGGCGTAGACGCCCTGCGGCGTTGTGACCAGGGGGTTGATCTCGGCGAGAAGGGCGTCTTTCTTGCAGAAGACATGATAGAGTCTGTTGATCGTCTCCCGCACGCCTTTCGGGGCGTCCCCGGTGAGTTCCCGGAGAAGGAAGTCGGGGACGTCGGAGAGGAGGGGCGAGAAGGTGACCTTCCTGATCGCGTCCGGGTTCTCTTTTGCCGTCTGCTCGATCTCGACGCCGCCTGCGTCCGCAAAGAGTATCACGGGCTGTTTGCTCGAACGGTCGATGGCGATGGAGACGTAATACTCGTGCTCGATTGCGAGGCGCTCTTCGATGAGGACACGGGCGACGGGCACGCCCTTGATCGGGGTGTGGAAGAGGTGCCGCGCAGTCTCGACAACGTTGCCTGCATCGGCCATCAGGACGCCGCCGGCCTTGCCGCGGCCGCCGACGTCCACCTGCGCCTTGACGACGACTTTGTCCCCGAGTTCGTCCATGTGGAGGAGGATCTCCTCGTGCTCGCTGACCAGGAGGCCCTTCGGCACCCTGATCCCTTCCTCTCTGAAGAGTTCTTTTGCCTCAAA
Organism: uncultured Methanofollis sp.; assembly: GCF_937919355.1. Classification (GTDB taxonomy): domain Archaea; phylum Halobacteriota; class Methanomicrobia; order Methanomicrobiales; family Methanofollaceae; genus Methanofollis. Next base: position 2,748 of record NZ_CALFSA010000167.1, read on the forward strand.
TTCAAGCAGTTTCATCTTTCATGCTCCTTCTGCCGAGGTCGAACCCGAGCTTCAGCGCCCTGAGGTTGAGGTCCTCGGTGCCCTTCGGGACAGAATCAAGGACGGCCTTCTCGATCGCCGCCTCGGAGACGACGCCGGTCGTCGCCACCAGTGCCCCGAGCATCACAATGTTTGCTACGATAACCTTTTTAAGGGTGCTTTTTGCCTCGTAGGTCGAGGGGATCTCGTGGTACCGGCAGGCCGGGCGGTCCTGCACGAGTTCGGAGTCGACGAGCATCACGGCACTCTCCGGCGCCGTGCGCCCGTATTTCAGGAAACCCTCCTGCGACATGATCACGTAGATGTCGGGCGCCGTCACCTCAGGGTAGAGGATCGGGTCGTCGTCGATGATCACGGCACTCATCGACGCCCCGCCGCGGGCCTCGGGCCCGTAGACCTGCGTCTGGACGGCGTACTTGCCGTCGTGGATGGCGGCAGCGCGGCCCAGGATCACCGCTGCAAGGATGATCCCCTGGCCACCGAAACCGGAGAAGCGGATCTCGTGTTTCATTTCGGCACCCCCATTGCAGGGAGGTTCCGCCGCACGAACTCGCCGACAGGGAAAGTCGCCGGGTCGTGGGGGACACCTTCCTCGTCCATCCGCCGCCACTTCTTCAGCAGGACCGCATGGTCGCGCATCCAGGCGATCATGTCCTGCGCCTCGCGGAGTTTGTTCCTCCGCCCGTACCCTGTCGGGCACTGGACGACTGCCTCGATGAGGGAGAAACCCGGTGTCTCCAGGCCCGCTTTCACGGCGCGCGTCAGTTCCTGCACGTGATAGGAGGTCCAGCGGGAGACATAGTTCGCCCCGGCCGCCACGGCGAGGGAGGCGAGGTCGAAGGGGGCTTCGTCGCAGCCGTAGGGGGTCGTCGTCGAGTACGCCCCGAGAGGTGTGCACGGACTCCCCTGCCCGCCTGTCATGCCGTAGATGTAGTTGTTCATGCAGATGACAGTCAGGTCGATGTTCCGCCGGCACCCGTGGATGAAGTGGTTGCCGCCGATGGCGGCGAGGTCGCCGTCGCCGGTGAAGACCACGACATGGAGGTCGGGCCGGGCGAGTTTCACGCCTGTTGCAAAGGGGATCGCCCGCCCGTGCGTGGTGTGGAGGGAGTCGGTGATGATGTAGCCGGGCGCGCGGGAGGAGCACCCGATGCCTGAGACGAAGACGGTCTCTTCGGGTGTCCATCCCATCTGGTTCACGGCATTGAGGGTGCAGTTGATCACCGTACCGTTCCCGCAGCCTGTGCAGTAGATATGGGGCAACCTGTCGGCCCGCAACCAGTCCTGGAAGTTCACAGATATCCCTCCGCCATGGTGATGAGGCGCCGCGGCGTGTGCAGTTCGCCGCCGATCTCGGAGATGGGGACGACCGGGACGGCTGTGTGGCGGGCCGCCTCACGCACCATCTGCCCGAGGTTCAGTTCAGGGACCAGGAAGACCCGTGCGTTCTTGAATGCCGCAAGCGCGAAGTCCGGGAAGGGCCAGACCACCTTCAGTCTCAGGTGGCCGACCCTCTCGTCGTCCAGGTCCCGGATCGCCTGCGCCACCGACCGGGAGGGGGCGCCGTACGAGATGAAGACGACCTCGGCGTCGGGGTTCGTCACCTCGTAATCGGCGATCTCGCGGTTCGCACCCTCCACCTTCCCGACAAGACGCCGCACCAGGCGCTCGTGGACACGGGGGTCGGTGGAGGAGGGGTAGCCGCGGTCGTCGTGGGTGAGACCGGTGACGTGGACGCCGTAGCCGTGGCCGAATGCCGGGAAACCCGGTACGTTGTCCTCGCCCGGTGCAAAGGGCAGGGTGCCCTTCTCCAGGGGGCGCCTCGGCACGACCTCGACGCTGTCAGGGACCGCGATCCTCTCACGCATGTGGCCGATAATCTCGTCGGCCATCACGAAGGTGGGGACGCGGTAACGGTCGGCGAGGTTGAAGGCCTTTGCCGTGAGTTCGTACATCTCCTGCACTGAGGCAGGACTGACCGCGATGATGCTCATGTCGCCGTGCGACCCGAAACGGCACTGCATCATGTCGCCCTGCGCAGCGCGGGTCGGCTGGCCCGTGCTCGGCCCGCCCCGCTGGACGTCGACGATGACACACGGCGTCTCTGTCATGACAGCATAGCCGATGTTCTCCATCATCAGGGAGAAACCCGGCCCGGAGGTGGCGGTCATCGCCCGCGCTCCTGTCCAGGAGGCGCCGATCACCGAGGCGATACTCGCGAGTTCGTCCTCCATCTGGGCGAAGACCCCGCCGATCTTCGGCATCTTCCGTGCCATGTGCTCGGCGATCTCTGTCGAGGGGGTGATCGGGTACCCGCCATAGAACCGGCACCCGGCGGCAAGGGCACCCTCCGCACAGGCCGTGTTCCCCTGCATGAACTCAAGCCGCGTCAATCTTCAATCACCACCTTTTGAGGTTCAAAAGGTCCTTCCTCGACCCACCGGATCGCCTGGTCCGGGCAGATCATCTGGCAAACGCCGCAGAGCACCCGTCCGTAGAGTTTCTGGAGGCGGCAGTTGGTACAGCGCTCTGGACGGTCGAGGGTCGGGACCACGATGCCCCGCCTGTTCGGCGCCGTGCCCTCCTGGAATATCCTGTAGGGGCAGACCAGGGTGCAGAGGTTGCAGCCCTTGCACCTGGTCTCGTCGATGATGAGTTTCATATATCCGGCCTGATTTATGTATTGAACCGCTGTTCAAATTGTATTTTTGCCTGCCGGACAACTTCGGAAAAGAGGTCTCCGCCGTGGGCGTCGATCCCGACGATGAGGGGGAGGTGGTCGAGTTCGATCTCCCAGACGGCCTCGGCCATGCCGAGGTCCTCAAAATAAACCCCTTTCAGAGTCATACGGGCGGCGGCAAGGGCGGCGCACCCGCCGGTGAAGGCGAGGTACACGCCGCGGCCCCGCAACTCCTCCCGCACCTCCGGCCCCATGCCTCCTTTGCCGATGAGAGCGCGCACGCCTGCGTCCAGGATGAAACCTGAGAGGCGGTTCATCCGTGCCGAGGTGGTCGGCCCTGCGGCGAGGACACGGCCGTCCTGGACCACCGGGCCGCAGTGGTAGACCACGGCGCCCTGCGGGTCGAAGGGGATGCCCTCCTGCATCATCCTCTGGTGCGCCTCGTCCCGTGCGGTGTAGACTGTCCCTGAGAGTGTGACGGCGTCGCCGGCGCGGAGTTCGAGCACCTCGTCGCCGAGCGGCGTGGTGAGGTGGATCATTCCTCCACCTCCACGCAGCGGGTCGCCCGCCGGCATGCCCAGCACTGGACATTGACCGCCACGGGCAGGGATGCGGTGTGACAGGCGCCTGTCTTCACCTTCACAGCAAGGGCCGTCGTGTCTCCGCCAAGGCCCATCGGTCCAATGCCAAGGGCGTTGACTGCGTCGCAGATCTCCTGCTCGAACGTGGTCATCTCGTCGATGGGCAGGAGGAGCGCTTCCTTCGCAAGCGCCGCCGCACCGTCGAAGGTCGACCCGATGCCGACGCCGAGGACGAGAGGTGGACAGGGTCGTCCGCCGGCGATGAGCACAGTCTCGGCGACGAACCGCGCGATCTCCCCGGTCTGCGAGGGGAGGAGCATCCCGATCCGTGAACAGTTCTCCGCGCCGGCACCCTTCGGGAGGACGGTAACGGTCAATTCGTCGCCGGGCGTCACATGGACGGCGGGCATGCCCGCCCCGGTGTTGTCGCCACTGTTCTCCCTGCTGAGGGGGTCGACGACATTCGGGCGGAGAGGGATTTCGCGTGTCGCACGTCTCACGCCTTCCGCGACCGCGTCGAGAAGGTCGTGGGTGAAGGGGACGGTCGGTGGGAGGGTGAGGTAGACGATGGGAACGCCGGTGTCCTGGCAGACGGGCAACCCGTGCTCCTCCGCGTACCTGATATTCTCCTCGATATTCTCAAACTGGGTGCGTGCTGTTGCACTCTGTTCCCGGTCGCGGGCCCGTGCGAGGGCGCGCCGTACGTCTGTCGGAATCGACGTTTCAGCTTCCAGGAACGCAGAATAGGTAGCAGATGCGACTGCACCGGAAAGGCCGGATGCCGCTCTCTCTATCATTGAGTATTATGGGGAAGGGGCTGCTAAAAAAATATACCATTCTCGCGGCCCCTCTAGCAAAGGAGAGAAGAGGAAGAAAATTTCGTCCTGCTTCACTCAATGACGACCACACGGGTCGGCGTCGGCAGCTTGTAACCGCCGTGCTTCAGGGCATCCTTTGCCTTCTCCGTGTACTGCGGAGTGGTCCAGACGGTGAAGACCTTCTGGCCCGGGGTGACACGGGCGGCGGTGCCTACGGCCTTGCCGAATGCAAGACGCATACCTTCGGAAACACGGTCTGCACCGGCACCGGTTGCCTGCTTGTTCTCACGGAGCACATGGTGAGGGTAGGTGCGGAGCTTGAGATAGTAGTTCGTGCGTCCCACCTCCTTCATCAGGCGCCTGTTAATGTTAATACGTGCCGCTTCAAGAGCGGAGTGGCGGATCTGGCAGGCCTCGAGCACTTCAAGGGTGACTTCAAGGGGGAAAGAACCGCTCGGGTCACCCATGTCGTACTGGACAACCTTGCTGCCGGGGACACCGCCCATATACTCTCGCCGGGTGTAGGCCTTCTTGGCGAGAGATCTATACATTACTCCTGGTTTTCGTACCATACCTCACAACGCCTCGCCGTAAGTTAGTGCTTTATAACATGGCTATTTTTCTTAATAAAGGTTACTGGGAGGCTTCTTCGCCTCCCTGGATCAGGGAGAGGACGTGCCTCCTCACCTGCGCAAATTCGACGCTTGTCCTGTCCCTTGGCCGCGGCACCGTGATGGAGATGACCTCCTGCACGTGAGATGGCCGCGGGGAGAGGACGACGACTCTGTCGGAGAGATAGACGGCCTCGTCGACGCTGTGCGTCACGAAGATCACGGTCTTCTTTGTCTTCTTCCAGATCTCAAGCAGTTCTTTCTGCATCGTGTTCCTGGTCTGGGCGTCGAGGGCCCCGAAGGGTTCGTCCATCAGGAGCACCTGGGGCTCGACGCAGAGGGCGCGGGCGACGGCCACGCGCTGGCGCATGCCGCCGGAGAGTTCGTAGGGGTGGCTGTTCTCGAAGTCTTCGAGGCCCACAAGGGTCAGGTACTTCCTTGCCCGTCCATATCTCTCCTCCTTCCCGACGCCCTGCACTTCAAGCCCGAAGGCGATGTTGTCGAGGACCGTCCGCCAGGGATAGAGCGAGTACTCCTGGAAGATCATCGCCATCTCCGGTGTCGGCCCGGTGATCTCCTTCTCGTTGATCGCCGCCCGGCCGCCTGTTGGGTGGTCGAGCCCCGCGATGATCCGGAGAAGTGTCGTCTTCCCGCACCCGGAGGGGCCGAGGATGCATATGAACTCGCCTTCCTTCACGTCCAGGGAGATGTCGCCAAGGGCGGTGACCTCCTCTCCCATTTCGTTGGTGAAGACCTTCGAGACATGTTCGATAGAGAGACTCATCTGACCATCCCCCTCCACCTGAACTGTCTTTTTTCAACGGCCCTGAAGAGGCCGTCGATGCCAAGGCCGATCAGGCCGATGACGATCATGCCCGCGATGATCACCTGGGACTGTCCCCAGTTGTAGGCGTACATGATCAGGTAGCCGAGCCCCGAGGTCGTCCCCGGGAGCATCTCGGCCGCAACGACACACATCCACGAGATACCGAAACCGAGCCGAAGGCCGGTCCAGACTGTGGGGAGGGCCGCCGGAAGGATGACCTTCCTGAGGACCTGGGCCTGACTCGCCCCGAAGGTGAACGCCGACTCGACCCACGTCCTGTTGACCGACTTGACGCCGTCGACCGTGTTGAGCAGGACCGGGAAGACCGCACCGATGAAGATGATGAAAGTCATCGAGACGATCCCGGTCTTGAACCATGCAAGGGCGAGCGGGATCCATGCCAGTGGCGGGATCGGGCGGAAGAGCTGGATAGCGGGGTCGAGGAAGTCCTCTGCCCGTTTCCAGTAGCCCATCACGATACCGACCGGGATGCCGACGGCAGCCGCAAGGCCGAAGCCCATGAGGACGCGCTGAATGGAGAGGAGCGCGTTGTCGATGAGGCTCCCGCTGCCCAGGATGTCGACGGTGGGGGCCGCAAGGATAGCGAGTACCGACTCCACACGCGGCAGGATGAACTCGTTATCGATGAGGATCGCGGCGATCTCCCAGCCGATGATGATTAAAATGGGAAGGATGGCCCCTATGGCCCTCCCTCCAAGAAACGCTGTTCTTATATGTCTTTTCTTCGCTGATTCCGTAATCTTCATCAGACTTCTTTCACCACCAGTCCGCTGTCTTTCAGGGCGAACTTGAGCATGACGTCCTGGATGGAGCCCTTCAACGGGGCCGCAATCTTCAGCGGCTTGCCTTCGGCAGCTCTCGTCTTCGCCCATTCAGCGAAGGACGGCCAGTCGTTGACAGGTGCGGATGCAGCGACGACAAGCCCAGATCCCTCAGTATTAACGGGTTGGAGGATCTTAATAGGTGTTCCTTTGTCGATGGCACTGATCGCCGGCGGAGCGCCGACCCATGCCATCTGGATGTTGTTCGTCGCGGCAAGTTGCATCAGGGCCGGCCCGGCGGCACCGGAGACGAGGGTGACGTCGGCGACCTTCTCGCCGTTGACAATCAGTTCAAGGTTCTCGGGCCTGGTCTGGGTGGGGTCCACGGGCTTCAGGGCGATGCCGTAGGTCTTTTCGAAGTAGTCCCACTTCTTGATCGCAACGAAGAGCGAGGCGTGGTGGTCAGACATCAGGTAGCCGATGCCGAGGGGTTTGTCGAGCTTTTTCGGGGTGGCGATCTTCCCTGCGTCGAGCATCGCCTTTGCATCGTCGTAAGGCTGGGTGTTGAAGAGCAGGGCCTTCTGTTCTTCAGGGGTGGCGTTCTTCAGCGAACCGGTGAGGTAGCCGAGGTCTGCCTGGGCGTCGACGAAGAGCCCGACGCCGTCCTGCCACTTCTCGGAGGGTTCGCTCGTGAACTTGATGGTCGGGATCGCCTGTTCGAGGACGTCGACCGAGTTCACCGAGACGTCGCCGTAGGTGAAGTTGCCCTTGCCGACGAGCCAGTCGGCGACGATCTCAGCGGACTCGTCCTGGTGCTCCTTCACATACTGGTTGGAGACGATGCCGAGAGCGCTGATGACGTTGACGACATCGCGGTGCTCCGCGGTGAAGTCGTCACGGGCGATGATCACGCAGCAGGAGTGGTCCTTCCACATCCCCTCGGGGGGGAGGTCCTGCGAGTACGAGGCGACCTTGCCGATGCCGCTCATCGGGGCGACCTCGACGGTGGGTTGCCAGGCGATGTAGCCGTCGATCTCACCGGTGGAGAGGAGCATCGGCATCGGGCCGACACCCTGGGTGTAGGTGATGCCGACCTCCGCTCCATCGGTCTTCGGCGTCTCCTCGGAGACGCATCCAGTTGCCAGGAGAATGGCCGCAAGCCCGAAGAGGAGGACTGCGGCAAGCATCTTTTTTGCCATGAGCGTACTGGTGGCTGTGACGATATTTATAGGTCATTATCCTGCCCTTTTCGCCTATACGATGAGGTAAAATGGGGGCTCTGATTGCCCCCGTGTCATGCGAAACTCCCTCTCTGTCCTCTCAAAAAGGTAGAATTTGTGGACAGAAGGAAACATTCTTCGTCTCGGTTTGCACAGGTGGATGTACATGATCCAGGCAGACCCCATCGACCGCCTCCTCAAGGCGGCGCTCATATCTGACGAGGAGTTCACAAAGACCCTCAATCACATCTTGAAGACAGACCTGCGGATCAGTGTGCGCGAACTCTCGGAGAGGAGCGGGATCGCCCAGAGCACCCTCTACAAGATCCTCACCGGCAAGAGGTCGCCGACCCTCCCGACTTTGCGAGCGATCGCCAATGCCGTCAGGTCTTTCTCCCAACCGTCGGGCGAGGCCTTCATCGGTCTCATCGCCGCACGCTATGTCCTTGAGTCCATCCAGGAGAGGACGGTCACGATCGACGGACAGGCGATCCGGGTCAGGGAGTACCCGGTCCACACTTTCGAGGACACCCTCATCGCCGCCGTACGTGCCGAACGCGAGGGGGCGCTCGCCATCGTCTGCGCCCCTATCGCATCGTCCACCATCGAGCACCTCGTCCGCATCCCGGTGACGACGATCATCCCGAAGGACAGCGTCCAGCGCGCCATCGAGGCGGCGGCGCGGAAGGCGTGGATGTGAGGGACTGTAGAGAGATGTGATGAGAGATCTGATGCTATGAGGAAAGGGGGATACTGATGTCTCTGCCAGGGGACTGCCACTCGAGAAACTACGTTTTTCATATGCTCACGTCGTTCGCACCGTTAGGTCGGGGGTGGATGGCAACCCCCTCTCTCGGATTCCGTGTTCTTTCTTCCCCGGCCCTATCCTATTGATCGAGGGACGACCGATAGCGAGTTCGAGAAGATCGAAGATCTTCGCTGTCCGGGGGCAACGAGAAAGCCGAAGGCTTTCGAGGAACGAGCGTAGCGAGTTTGAGAATACGGAAAATCGAAGATTTTCCTGTTCACGCACATCTTCGATGTGCAATGGGTCGAAGACCTTCGAGCAGTCCCCCGGTTCAGATTATGGGGAAGGCGGTTAATCGGCGTCACGCGCCGGGGGACTACGCCCCCGGATCTCGAAGATCTCCGATCTTCTCGAACTCGCTATCGCTCGTTCCCCGCTCAGGATAGGGGGTGGATGGCAGTCCCCAGCGCCATAATCCCTTGTTCCCTCTTCTTCTCGTATCCAGAGTGGAAGGAGAGGGAGGAGGGGCGAAAGTTCTCTAGAGACTCGCATGTACCGTAGGAACCCTCCGCGATAATCCCTCCCAGCCATCCTCTCCCCGCCCCTTTCTCCGCCTCATCCTGTCGTCCCCACAGATTCATTTCATCTAAAACCCCACCATCTATACAATGCAACGCGATCTGGTGCGGCGGGGCCGACTCAGTGACGATCGCCCGGAAGAGGTGATGCACTTCCTCTCCTCCATGGCGGCCGATCACTGGATCGCCGATATGGACGTGCTGGTGGACATGGCCCACCTCCTGATGCTCAGGAAACAGGGTATCATCGACAGCGAGGCGGCACATGCGCTGATGGGCGCTCTCCTCGACTTTTACTGGGACGGCATCCCGGCAGAGGCGTATGACGAACAGTTCGAGGACATCCACGCAGGCAAGGAGGCGATGCTCATCGCCCGCGTCGGCGAGGAGTTCGGCGGCCGTCTGCACATGGCCAGGTCGCGGAACGACGAGGTTGCGACCTGCATCAGGATGCGCCTGCGCCGGGAACTCGTCGCCCTGATGGAGGAGACCTGCACCCTGCGGGGCGTCCTGCTGGAGACAGCGGGCGCACACCTCTCCACCATCATGCCGGGCTTCACCCACCTCCAGCACGCGCAGCCGACGACCCTTGCCCACCACCTGCTCGCCTACGAGCAGGCGCTCTCCCGCGACTTCGCCCGTTTCGCCGACGCGTATGTGCGGCTGAACGAGTGCCCCCTCGGTGCGGCCGCCTTCGCCTCGACGGGTTTCCCCATCGACAGGGAGTACACGGCCCGCCTCCTCGGCTTCGACCGGCCCATGGGCAACTCCATGGACGCCGTCTCGGCGCGGGACTTCGCCCTCGAAGCCCTCTCAGCCTGTGCGACCATGACCGCAACGACAAGCCGCCTCTGCGAGGAGATGGTCATCTGGAGCACCTCCTTTGTCAGGTTCGTCACCCTCGCCGACGGTTACTCCTCGACGAGTTCGATCATGCCCCAAAAGAAAAACCCGGACACCGCCGAGATCATGCGTGCCAAGACCGGGACCGTGGCGGGGGCGCTCGTCTCGGCCCTTACCATCACGAAGGGCCTGCCCATGAGTTACAACCGCGACCTCCAGGAACTCACCCCCCATCTCTGGCGGGGCGTCGAGGCGGCCGAGGAGAGTCTTGCCGTGCTCGCCGGCCTGATCAAGACCGCCACCTTCAACACCGGGAGGATGGCAGAAGAGGCCGGGAAGGGCTTCTCGACCGCGACAGAACTCGCCGACGTCATGGTACGGGAGTTCGGCCTCCCATTCAGGACGGCGCACTCCATCGTCGGACGGGCCGTGAAGATGGGCGCCCTCGACCTCGCCACCCTCGAAGCGGCGGCAGAGGAGGTGGCGGGCCTCTCCCTCAGGGAGCGCGGCCTCACCCCGGAGAGGATCACAGCGGCCCTCGACCCGGCTATCTCCGTCGCCGAGCGCGGGGCTATCGGCGGCCCGGCACCGGCAGAGACCGGGCGGGCCTGCGCAGAGAGGAAGGAACGGCTTGCGGCAGATCTGGCCCTCGTCGCCGCACGAAAAGAAGCCGAGAATACGGCCGTAAACCGGCTGATTGCAGAAGCAGAGAGGCTTGCAGAGCATGAGTGAAAGATTTGCGACCGGCGACCTCGTCGCCGCGTCCTGCCGGGGCCACCCGGTGGAAGGGACCTATATCACGAACCGCGACGGCATGGCGGTCCTCAAGATGAAGAGCGGATACAACATCGGGGTCGACCCCGCGACCTGCAACCGCGTGAGGGCGGCAGGGGCGCCGGCGGTGCGGGCAGCGGCGCCTGCCGTCGTCCAGGACGAGACCCTCCCCGAACTTGCGATCATCTCGACGGGCGGGACGATTGCCTCCAAGATCGACTACCGTACAGGTGCGGTGACCAGCCAGTTCACCGCAGACGACATCCTCCGTGCGATTCCCGGCCTCTCCTCCCTCGCCCGGTACCGCTCCGAGGTGCTCGCCACCATCCTCTCCGAGAACATGACCCCCCGCATCTGGCAGGACCTGGCGCGGGCGATCTACGCCGCCATTAAGGACGGCGCCGAGGGCGTCATCGTCACCCACGGCACGGACACGATGGCCTACTCAGCCTCGGCCGTCTCGTACATGCTCGACACCCCGGTGCCCGTCGTCTTCGTCGGTTCCCAGCGCTCGGCCGACCGCCCGAGCAGCGACAACATCATGAACGGCCTCTGCGCCGCCGCGGCCGCACGGAGCGACCTCGGCGAGGTTGCGGTCGTGATGCACGCCACCACCAACGACGACGCCTGCGCCGTCCACCGGGCGACGCGGGTGCGGAAGATGCACACCTCACGGAGGGACGCCTTCCAGAGCCACGACATGGCACCGATCGGGAGCGTGGAATACCCGTCCCTTGCTGTCACCCTCTCCGACGAGGCGGTGCGGCGGCGGAAGACCGAACCCGTCCTGAAGGACCACCTCGAAGAGCACTGCGGCCTCCTCTACTTCTACCCCGGCATGGCCCCGGAGATGGTCCGGGCGTACGAGGGATATAAGGGCCTCGTCATCGCCGGCACCGGCCTCGGCCACGTCTCCACCCTCTGCATCGGGGCGCTGAAAGACCTCGTCGACGCCGGCACGACCGTCGTCATGACCTCCCAGTGCCTCAACGGCCGGGTCTGCGACCGCGTCTACGACACCGGCCGCGACCTCATCGCCGCAGGCGTCATCGAGGGAGAGGACATGCTCCCCGAGGCCGCCCTCACGAAGATGATGTGGGTGCTCGGGAACGAAACTGACCCGGAGAAGGTGCGGACGATGATGACGACCGACCTGAAAGGCGAGATCAGGAGGAGGTCAGACTATGGATTTTAAGGCCCTCGGCCTCAAGGCCGGTATCGAGATCCACCAGCAACTCGACACGGCGGAGAAACTCTTCTGCCACTGCCCGACGACCCTCCAGAAGACCGAGGAACACACAGGCGAGTTCTTCCGCTACCTCCATGCGACCGTCTCCGAGATGGGCGAGATCGACCGTGCGGCGGCCGAGGAGATGATGGACCGTCGGCAGTTCCACTACCTCACCTACCCGACCACCTGCCTCGTGGAGAACGACGAGGAACCGCCGGCGCCGATGAACAGGGAGGCCCTCGGCATCGCCCTTCAGGTGGCGAAGACCTTCGCCATGCACCCTGTCGAGCAGGTGCACACCATGCGCAAACTCGTCATCGACGGTTCGAACACGAGCGGTTTCCAGAGGACTGCCCTCGTCGCCATGGGCGGCGCCCTCCCGCACGGCGGCGACGTCGAGACGATCTGCCTTGAAGAGGAGGCGGCCCAGCGTGTCGAGGGGGACACCTTCTCCCTCGACCGTCTCGGCATCCCCCTCGTCGAGATCACGACCTCGCCCTGCATGCACACCCCCGAGGACGTGCAGGCGACGGCCGAGTACATCGGCATGGTCCTCCGCTCCACCGGCAAGGTGAAGAGGGGCCTTGGCACCATCAGGCAGGACATCAACGTCTCGGTCAGGGACGGGGCGCGGGTCGAGATCAAGGGCGTGCAGGAACTCGACCTCATCGCCGAGGTCGTCCGCCGCGAGGTGCAGAGGCAGACTGAACTGCTCGCCATCCGCGACGAACTCCGCGCCCGCCACGCCTCCGTCGGCGAGGAGTCCTACGACGTCACCGCCCTCTTTGCCGGGACAAAGTCCTCGATCCTGAAGAAGGCGAAGGTGATCCGGGCGTTCGTCCTCCACGGCTTTGCGGGCCTTGTGGGCCGCGAGGTCCAGCCCGGCAGGAGGCTCGGTTCCGAGATCTCGGACTACGTGAAGAAGTGCGGCCTTGGCGGCCTCTTCCACACCGACGAACTCCCGGCCTATGGCGTGACCGCAGAGGAGGTGGCCCGCCTGCGCGAGCACCTCGGCGTCGCCGACGAGGACGCGGTCATCCTGGTCTCGGGCTCGAAGGAGAAGACGGTGTGCGGCGTGAAACAGGCGCAGCACCGCGCCCGCCTTGCGCTCGTCGGGGTCCCTGAGGAGACGAGGAAGATGCTCGAAGAAGGGAGCACGGCATACATGCGGCCCCTCCCCGGCGCCGCCCGGATGTACCCGGAGACCGACGTCGTCCCTGTGGCGATCACCGATGCCCTCTGGGATGAGGTCAGGGTGCCCGAACTCCTCTGCGACCTTGCGCGGCGTTTCGAGAGGGACCTCGGCCTCGACCCGGCCGTCGCCCATCAGGTCGCCTACTCGGAAAGCCTGCCCCTCTTCAGGGCGGCGATCAGGGCCGGCATCAAGCCGAACCTGGCGGCGCGGACGATCCTCGCCACCCTCAAGGAACTCGGCCGCGACGGTGTCGCCGTCGAGAAGATAACTGACAACGACGTCCTCGCCGTCCTCCTCGCCGTCGAGAAGGACCAGGTCGCCAAGGAAGCGATCCCTGAGATCTTCACCGCCATCGCCGGCGGAGAGGCCGCGGCAAAGGCGATCGAGAGCCACGCCGGCGGCATCTCAGAGGAGGAACTCACAGCGATCGTCAGGAAGATCGTGGCGGAGAGGATGGAGTTCGTCACCGAGAAGGGCATGCGGGCCCTCGGTCCCCTGATGGGGGTCGTCATGGAGGAGGCCCGCGGCAAAGTCGACGGAAAGAAAGTGAGTGAGGTGCTCAGATCCGAGATTTCGCGGGTGATCTGAGCAACATCTTTAAACCACCGGCTGAGTAAATATATAGGGAGTTCGATTATGGGAAAAACAGGAACCACCACCTGGGCACAGGTGAAGAATGTCTCAGGCAAGATCCGCCTGGTCAGAGCAAAAGAGGCGACTTTAAAGAAGCCAGGACCGAACCAGCGCTTTAAGGCGGCAGCAGCACTCAGAAAGATCGCAATCCAAGCCGAACGTCAGCAGGGACGTGGCAGAGGCGGCCGCCGTGGCGGTCGTGGCGGCCGTGGCCGCGGTCCGGAGGTTGCAGACCAGAGGATCCGGAGGCGCATGCCGCGGGCAAAGGTCAGTGCCCTCGGTGTGAAACAGAAGTCGAGATAAAGACAGGGATCACCTCCCAAATCATCTTTTATATCTCGGGCATCCATTCAATGTATGGATCCAAAGACCGCTGTTTTGAACTATCAATACGGTGAAAGAGCGAAATCGGAACTGATCCTCGCTTCAAAACTTATCACCGGCCTGACAGGTTTTTCCGACATCGAGAAAGCGGGCGGAAAGAAGATGGTGCTCCTCATGCTCGAAGGGATCAGGTCGGAGATCGAGTTTGCCCGTGAGAGCACCCAGCACGCCTCCTTCTCGAAGGCGATCGACGCCCTGAATACAACGATCTCCATGGTCGATGGCGGAAACTTTGACGAAGCGGTCCCGAAAGTTGCGGAGGCGATCTCTGCCGCCACAACCGTGGCCCAGGAGTCCTGGGAGGCGCTCGCAGAACATGGACTCCTCTGAATTTCTGGCGTTCCTCGAGTCCCGCCAGTCGGTCAGGGAGTACGGCGATGACCCCGTCACCGACGAGGAGATCTCCGCCATCCTGAAAGCGGCGTCATCGGCGCCGAGCGCCGGGAACATGGAGGCATGGGACGTCATCGTCGTCTGCTCTGAAGACCAGCGTGAGGCCCTTGCCGAAGCGGCCTTCGGGCAGGAACACATCGAAAAAGCACCTGTCATCCTTGTCGTCTGCTCCAACTATGTCAGGTCGATGTCGCGCTATGGAGACCGGGGCATTCTTTATGCTCTCGAGGACGCAACCATTGCCTGTACATTTATGATGCTCACGGCGCACGCCCTCCGCCTCCAGTCCTGCTGGACAGGGGCCTTCGACGACGACGCCGTGCGGGAAGTGCTCAACATACCTGCCCATATCCGCCCAATTTCCCTCCTTGCAATCGGGAAAGGTGCGGTCCCTGCCGCACGGACAGAGAGGATGCCGGTCGGTGAACACGTACATAGAGAGACCTGGTAATATCATGACCGATTATTGCGTTACACTTGAATCCGCGTGGGTCATCAAGGACGTCAAGTCCCTTGACGATGCCATCGGGATAGCGATCAGCGAGGCGGGGAAGCGCCTCAACCCCTCGGCAAAGTTTGTCGAGGTCGAAGCAGGTTCGATCCAGTGCCCTTTCTGCGAAGAAGACCTGAACTGTGCGCTTGTCGTGGCCAACACTGCCCTTGTGGGCCTCACCCTTGAAATGAAGGTCTTTAACGCCGAGTCAACCCAGCACGCGGCCCGGATTGCGAAGTCGGTCATCGGCAGGGCGCTCGGGACCGTGCCGCTCAAAGTGACGGATGTGCAGGAGTCATGATCAGCGTCGTCGGCCATACGGCAATCGACCATATCTGCCAGGTTCCCCGTTTTCCGGAGAAACACACCTCCACCTACACCCTTGACCACCAGATCTTCTTTGGCGGCGGGGCGGCGAACATCGCCGCGGGTATCGCCACCCTCGGTGGGGAGTGCACCCTGGTGAGTGCGGTCGGGTCTGACTTCCCGGGCAGTGCGTATGAGAGACGGATGGAAGAACTCGGCATTGAACGCCGTTTCTTCTACGTCCCTGACAGGCCGACGGCGACCGCATTCATGTTCAACGACCTTGCAGGCGCCCAGATCACGTACTTCGACTGGGGGGCGTCGTCGGTCTTTGCCGAGGCCGAGGCCCCGGCACTCGACTTCGTCCACATGGCGACCGCTGACCCGTCTTTCAACGTGAAGGTTGCTGAGAAGAGCGAGTTTGCGTCCTTCGACCCGGGACAGGACATCCTGAAGTACTCACGGGAGCAGTTCGAGGCGATCCTGGACAACATCAACATCCTCTTTGCAAACAGGCACGAGGCGGCGACGATGGCCGAGGTGCTCGGGACAAGCGTCTCCGACCTGGCAAAGAGCGTTGAGATCGCTGTCATCACGATGGACGCCGAGGGGTGCATGCTCTGCGTCCACGGCGAGAAGCAGATGGTCCCCGCGATCAGGGTGGAGATGGCCGACCCGACCGGCGCGGGCGACGCCTTCCGTGCGGGTTTTCTCACCGCATACCAGCGGGGTTACACACCCCTCCGCTGCTGCACCATCGGGACGACGGCGGCGTCATTTGTCGTCGAGAAGGTGGGGTGCCAGACCAATCTCCCGACCTGGGAGAGGATGGCAGAGCGGCACGAGCAGCACTTCGGACCCATTGAGAAGGGGGCGTGATGCAATTGGGATGGGCAGCACTGACATCAGGAGGCAAGGACTCGGTCCTTGCGGTCCAGAAGGCGCTCGACGCCGGTCTTGAGGTGACAACTCTCGTAACCGTCAGGCCAGCGAACCCGCACTCGTACATGTTCCACGCGGCCAACCTCGACGCCGTCCGCGTGATGGCGGAGGTAGCGGGCATGGAATACTACGAGATCGCGTCGGCCGGAAAAAAAGAGGAAGAGACCCTTGAACTTGAGGAGGGCCTTGCCAAACTCGATGCCGGAGGCCTGATCACCGGCGCCGTCGCCTCGACATACCAGCGGTCCCGCCTGGAATCGATCGCCGGGCGCCTTGGCATCCGTCTCTATGCCCCTCTCTGGCACATGGACTATGCCGCCCTCCTCCGCGAGGTGGCGGCGCGCCTTGACGCCATCATCGTGGTCTGCGCCGCCGACGGTCTCACCGAGGACGACCTCGGCGTGCACATCGACGACGCCACGGTCGACCGCCTCCTCGCCCTTGAAGAGCGCTACCGGATCAATCCTGCGGGGGAGGGAGGTGAATACGAGACCCTCACCCTCAATGCACCCTTCTTTTCCCGCCCGCTCACCTACGCCTCAGGCGAACGGAGGTCGGAGGCAGGGCGGCATGAACTGATCCTGAAGGGATTTGCATGAATGACACAGATACGGGCAGCGACGTGAGGATGGCCGGGCTATCCCGGTACATCTTCACCGCCCCGGCATGGCCGAGGTCACTTGCGATCATCATTCTTCTTGGCCTCCTCATCGATGCAGCCAGTTTCCGGGCAGGCTGGGTTTATCCCTTCTTCGGAACCCTTACATTCACACTCCCTGCACTTCTGGCAACACTTATCACCAGGTCCCTGATCCGGAGCAGGGGCAAGATGATCACCTGGAACCGCTCGGCACTGCTTGCGGCGGCGGGGACGGTCTTTGCGATCATCATCACGGTGCTGCCCGTTGTCGTCGGCTACGCCGACCTGCTCCCCCTCTCCTTCGCGATAGCGATGGGCTTTGTCTTCGGGATCAGACTGTTAGTTATGGCAGCGATAGCCGACTACCGCCTTTCCCGCGTTTTTCTCCCGGCGCTGCCGCAGAGTGCCCTCGGCATCATCTTTGCAAGCATTCCATTCGGGCCTGGCTATCTTCTCCTTGGGGCAGTCCTCCACATTGTCTTCGGGTTCGGGTGTCTGCTCTTTGTCTGGTTTGTCGAGAGGCCGCTGAACAAGGCCTTCCACATCAGCGCGTTCAACTTCATCAACACCTTCATCGAGCACATGACCGACGGTTCGAAGAGCATGGAGGACTTCTTCCGCGAGATCGGCGAGGAGGTCTCAGTCCCGCAGACGACCCTTGCCTTCAGGCGGGAGGGGAAGAAGGACATTCTCTTCACGGTTCCGAATGTCCACCCCGGCCCGATGGGTGAGATCGGCGGCGGTATGCTGACCATGGCGATCCATGACGCTTTCGAGGAGGAGGTGCTCACGGCCCACGGGTGCTCGACCCACGACTTCAATCTGGTCTCCGCGTCTGAAGCGGAGAAGATCATTTCGGCGATGCGGGAGTCCCTCGACGGCGTCTCCTATCTCTCCTGTGCGGGGCCGTCCTTCAGGACGCACAGCGGTTCCGTGGATGTCCTCTGCCAGCCTTTTGGAGACGCCCTCCTGATGGTCTCCACTCGCTGGCCGCAGAAGACCGAGGACCTGGACTTCGCAATCGGGATGACGGTGATGGCCGAGGCACACTCCCACTTCGCGCACTGCGCCTTTGTGGACGCCCACAACTGCATGTCTGAGGTGGTCTCCCCTCTCCACCTGGGGTCGGCGATCGGGAACGAGTATCTTGCCGCGGCTGGGAAGGGGATCACGGAGGCTGCGGGCGGTGCTGTCCATCCCTTCAGGGCAGGTGTGGGGCGGGTCACTCTCCCCTTCAAGCGCGAGGAGGGGATCGGCGACATCGGTGTCCAGGCCCTGGTCGTCGAGTGCGCCGGGCAGACGACGGCCTATGTCCTCTTCGACGGGAACAACATGGTCAAGGGCCTCCGCCCGGCTGTCCTGGAGGCGGTGAAGGGCCTCGTGGACGAGTGCGAGGTGATGACCTCCGACTCGCACAGCGTGAACACGATCAGTGGCAAGAACCCGGTTGGTCTCCACGTCCCGCCGGAAACGCTCGCTCCCTATGCGGTGGCGGCGGTGCAGGCGGCGGTCGATGACCTCGCACCGGCGACGGCGGCGGTTGCCACCGGGTGGTGCCAGGACGTGCTGGTCTTCGGGTCGAACAGGATCTCGGAACTTGCAAGCACGGTGAACGCGATGCTCATTTTCATCCCGCCCCTCTCCCTTGCGGTGCTCATGATGGCGTTTTTGCTCTCGGTGGTGGCGTACCTGGTCCTCGGGTAGACCCTTTTTTTTAAAGACCGGAAAAAAGTGGATGCCGGGGGAAAAACCCGGTTCCTTATCGCATGACCATCTGGCGCATCAGGGCCATGATGCCGGGCCTTGTGCCCGTCTTTATCGCCGGTCTGCCGCCGCCCATCTCCAGGAAGGGAGAGGACTCGAACATCTCCTTGTTGAGGCGGTCGGTGATCTCGTCGAAGATCCTCTTGTAGGCGACGCAGTGGGGGTCGACGCCCCGGACTTCGCCGCCTGTCGGGGCGATGGCGTTGTACGGGCACCCGCCCCGGCAGTACCTGATGTGTGCACACTCCTTGCAGTGCTCGTCCACGTATTCCCTGAACTGCTGCATCCTCTGCCCCACAGGGGAGGCGGCGAGGTCCTCTCTGGTCGGGCGGTCGCGCACATTGCCCATCACGTATCCGGGCATGCCGACGAAGCGGTAGCAGGGGTAGATGCTCCCGTCCGGACCGACCGCAAAGGTGCTGCCCATGCAGTCGGCGTAGGTGCAGACGGTGCCGTGACGGGTGAGCACGCACTTGCAGAGGTCGTTGATGTTCATCACCTCGATCTCGCCCAGGTGGTCGAGGGACTGGTCGAGGAGATAGACAAGGAGGTCGCCGTATTTCTCCGGCGCAAGCGCCCACTCATCGGGGTTTTTGTCGCGGAGGGACGGGAGGGCGGGGTGCAGTTTGAGGGTCAGGCCGTTTTGCAGGAAGAAGTCAAAGATCTCGTCCCTGTACTCCACCGAGCGGGAGGTGAAGGTGCAGATGAAGCGGACGTTGAGACCGTGCTCCCGCGCGATCTTGTAGCCCTGCATCGTCTTTGCGAAGTAGCCGTCCCCCCTCTGGTTGTCGGTGATCTCCTCGGGGCCGTCGATGCTCGACCCTATGGGGATGTTGTATTCGGCAAAGATATCGGCCATCTCGGGGGTGAGTTTCCAGAGGTTGGTCTGGA
Organism: uncultured Methanofollis sp.; assembly: GCF_937919355.1. Lineage (GTDB taxonomy): Archaea > Halobacteriota > Methanomicrobia > Methanomicrobiales > Methanofollaceae > Methanofollis. Next base: position 22,120 of record NZ_CALFSA010000167.1, read on the forward strand.
GGGCGAAGGTGGGGTTGAGGTGGGCGAGTCCTTCGGAGAGGAGGGGCAGGGCCTGCCTGTAGAAGTCGGCACCGGCAAGGAGGGGTTCGCCGCCGTGGAAGGTGATGGTGACCTGGCTGTCCCTGAAGTCCTTCAGCCAGGCGACCACCTCCTCGACGGTCTGGATGCTCATGCGGGGCGAGCCTTCCTCAGAACTCCAGCAGTATTTGCATTTTGAGGGGCAGCCCAGCGTGGGGATGAGCATGATATGAAAAGGGCTTTTCATAAGGCGTTTTTCTCCTTCTTCAAAGAATAAGGTTGTGGATTTTTTGGGGGGGAGGTTGTTGCGATCATGGGGGAGTGGACGCGGAAAGATCGCCGGCATATCTGAAGAAGAGGAGAGGTACCCGTCCAACCGCCTTCCCCACAATCTGTACGGGGGACTGCCTCAAAAACCTGCGGTTTTCTCATGCTCACTTCGTTCGCACCTCGAAGGTCTTCGACCTTCTCTTGCCCCCAGACCCCCGGAACTAGGATTGAGCCGGGGAAGATCGATCCGAGATCCCAAGAGGGAGACTGCCATCCTCTCGCCTATCCTGAGCGGGGGTCCGGGGGCGTAGTCCCCCGGCACAGGTATTAATGAAAATATTTGTGTGCAAAAACTACACCTCAAGCGATCTCTTATACCACCAGAACCACGGAGTGCCCAAGAGATCGATGATGTTTTTCACGACGATCTGACCGGGGATCAGGGGAAAGAGGGTGCCACGCCAAATATAACGATAGTAACGAAGATAACGCTGTCGAAGGCACGGCGTGGAGGGGAGTGCATAAAGACAAGAGTGGGTCCCAGAACCCCGTCAGAATATATTTTAGAAATATATGTCGGCTTGAAAATTCACACTGCCTTTACATGAGGCACTATACCCCCTTCTGGCACTCACACTTATCTTCTGCCTTCTAGTTGCAGGATGCACCGGTTCTACTCGAGAAGGCAAGACCGACACCGAGAACAAGTACATGGACGCCATGGACAACCATCACGCTGGGCTACACGTAGACTCCTTCGACCTCGAGTATGTCGAGGCAACGAAACACGTCAATATCTATCTGATCAAAAAGAGGGCCGCAGACGGCGAACATTTCAGGAACAGTATGGCATGGGCTTCCTTCTCCACCATGGAGGCGTTAACAGCATATAGAGACGAGATCGACGGTGTAACCTTCATTGGTAAGACTATACTGATCAGTAAGAATGGAGACGAATCTCTTGATAAAGTGTATCAGGCAGATATCGCCATGAAGGACGCCAAGTCCGTGAACTGGGCGAACCTAGCGAATTACCCTAACCTTACGGCAGCCATCAAAAACAACTTTGATTCCGTGTGGTGGCATTACGCCGTGACAGGTTGATGGTCAAAACTGGACGCATATCCCCAATTTCTACATTTTTTAAATAGAGTCTCTTCAGTTTTGTAGAATCGAAGATGGGTATGTTATGAAAAACATTTGATCCAGAATGCACGGGACCTCTTTGAACTCCAAGAAAGATTGTCGCACCCCTGTTCCTTCTTCTATCTCCGAGAAAAAAAGAGGCCTTCAGGCCTTCTCCAGATATTTCTTATACCACCAGAACCATGGCGTGTCCAGGAAGCCGATGATGTTCTTCGCCACGACCTGGCCGATGATGAGGGGGAGGAGCGGCGCCACGCCTGCGAAGGCGATGGTGACGAAGATGACGCTGTCGATGGTCAGGCCGAGGAGGTCGCTGGAGACGCTCCGCAACAGGATCCTGTCGGGGTAGCGCTCCTTGAGGCGTGCGAAGACCCAGGCGTCGAGGTTCTGCGTGATCAGGAAGGTGATCCAGGAGGCGACGACGATCCTGAGGCTCTGGGCGAAGACCTCCTGCCACATCTCCTCGTAGGCGAAGAAGGGGGCGGGCGTGAGGGTGTTTGTCATGACGATGAAGGTGACCAGGAGCACCTGCGAGAGAAACGCGATGCCGATAGCGATGTGCGTCATCTTCTCGCCGTAGACCTCGTTGATCATGTCGATGGCCTGCGAGAGGAAGGGGTAGAGGAAGACACCGGCAGGGGCGAGGAAGACGGCGATGCCGAGGTCGAACTCGACGATCCGTGTGGCGATGATCTGCGAGGCCGCAAGGTAGACGACATAGAAGCCGACGAGGGCGGCGTAGCCGTACTCCCTGTGGCGCCTGATAATGTACGCCGAGGCGTAGGTGACAATGGTGAGGCTGACGATCCAGTAGATCCAGACGATGGGGAGGTCCATGATGTCCTATGAGGTTGGACGGCATGGGTATTATCGGCTGGGGTCGGGGGACCTCGCCCCTACCGCCGGACGATGTACCCGACCCCTGTCAGCGCGGCGATCGCTCGCTCGTCCCACCGAGCGTCGTCGTCCTCGCGGATGCAGGCGACGTGCGTCTCCCAGAACGCGGCGAGGGCCGGGTCGTCAGTCGCCAGGTGGCGCCTCTCCATCACCCTCCCCACCCGCGTCCCCCGCGCGTCTACGATGAGGAGGCGCCAGCAACGGTACTCCCGGCAGATGTCGGGCCTCGTGTGGTGGATGATGCAGCACACCTTCCCGTCGACCGGGTCTTCGCGGAGGAAGGGGCAGGCCAGAGGCCACCTCTCGAAGATGCTCCTGTCGGCGAGGAGGAGGGCCCTATCGGGGTCGACCCTGACGGTGTGCACCTCGCCGGTGTACCTGTTCTCCATCAGGATACTCCCGTCGCCGCAATCCTCTCTCACGAGATGGACGTCGCCCATCTGGCTGCAGCACTCCCCACACTGGATACACGCGAACGGCATTGGATCTCTCTGTGAAGGGAATGCTCTCCGGCCCATAATAATACCTGAATGTCACGCCCCTGCTCCGACACTCACCGGCCCTTCGGCCTTCAGATGCCCGGCAGCGTGACCCACCCTGCCGCCGCAGACACAATCAGGGCGAAGACCACCAGGTGAAGAACCGCAAAGAGGGGGACGAGCACGAACTTCGTCTTCTGTGTCTTGTGCCTGAAGACCTTCATCGCTGCCAGTGCACCGAAAGGCCCGAGAAACGCGAAAGCCAGGAGCATCGTCTCCGAGATCCTCCACCGCCCGTCGCGTGCCCGCCTCTTGTCCACAGAGAACGCCGCGGCAGCACCGGCATTCAGGAGGAGGTACACGACCAGCAGGTAAATGGCGGGGGCGCTCATGACGACCGACCCCGGATAAAAATGTGGGCAGGAACCATCAGGCTCACTCCCCCTCCTTTTTGCACGCTCTGTTATTGAAGATCCCGGAGACGCCGAGCAGTTCGTTTATCCACCGCAGTTCATCGCTGCACTGGAAGAGGATGACCAGGAGGAGCGTGATCGGCACGGCGAAGATCATGCCGGGCAGACCGAGGATCCAGCCCCAGATAATGAGGGAGAGGACGACGACCATCGGCGGCAGGTCGAACCTTCTCGACGCCAACTTGGCATAAATCGGATTTTCGACGACGGCGTTGAGGACGACGACGATCCCCACGACCGCTGCCGCACCCCACGGGCCGTACTGGAGCCAGGCAAAGAATATCGCCGGGAGGGCGGCGAGGATCAGGCCGATATAGGGGATGAAGGCCAGGATAAAGGTGAGGATACCCCAGAGCACGGCAGAATGAATTCCCATGAGCCAGAGGGAGAGGCCGAAGAGAAAGCCATGGATCAGGTTCGCCTCTGTCCTGACGATCACGAAGTCCATCATGAGTCCGCTCATCCTCTCGATGCCGACAAAAGTCCTTGGTTCGTGGACGATCCCCTTCTTCAGGCGCTCGGAGATGTGAGGAATTTCGAGAACGGCAAACATCGTCGTGATCATGATGAAGAAGAGGTACATCAGGGCACTCCCGAGGCCGAGGGCATAGGGTTCGACGAAAGTAACGACATCTGCAAGTTTGAAGGAAGACAGGTCAAAGAAGGAATTATCGATTTCAAGGTGCTGCGCCAGTGCTGTCAGGTCGGCGAGGCGCATCTGGAGGTCTGCCTGGTAGGTCGGGAGGTCGGCGAGGAGGGTCTCGAACGAGCGGATCGTGATCACCACCACGGCGATCAGGATGGATGCGGCGACCGTGGAGATGATCCCCAGGGCGGCGATGTCGGGCAGGCCCCGTTTTTTCAGCATCTCCATTGCCGGGAGTGTGAGGATCGTCAGGATCAGGGAAATGAGCAGGAGGTTGACGATATACGCAGAGTAGCGCATCCCGATGACGATCACGAGGAGTGCCGCCAGGATGCCGAGGGTCTGCAGAGTGCTGGAGAGATCTGAAGGGCGGTCCATAGTATATGTCGTACTGGGAAGAGATGGGATATCATTTTTGGGAATTTATCCGGTGAGGACACAGGTATTTTGCGTGGGTTTTGGCCGTCCTGAGGACGCAGTCCGAGCAGGCAGTTGGTGTGCTCAATCTTTCCGCCTTCGCCCGCACCGTCGAGGTCACTTATTTTATCAGGCATGGCATGACTGGCAGGGTGTGGGGATCGCGGATGCATCTCCTCTCTGAACGAGGTGAGCATCAGGTTCCATGCCCGCCACGGCTTTACGGAGTGCGGGCGGTTCAGGAGTGTCGGGAGATCTGAATGTATTATTACAGGACCTCGACCTCGTCGTCCTGCACC
>NZ_CALFSA010000168.1 GCF_937919355.1 uncultured Methanofollis sp.
GTGTTGTCAAGTTTCCAGAAGTAACCATTGATGGTTACTTCTGGAAACTTGACAACACACCGCGGTTCATCGCCGGCAGGATCGAAGACGTCACCGGCGACTATCTTGACACCCTCCTCCCGGCATTCTTCGGGGAACTGGTGAGGTACACCCAGGAGTACACCTATGCCTGGCACACCCCCGGTCACACGGGTGGCGCCGCATTCCTCAAGTCGCCGGTCGGCAAACTCTTCTACGAGTTCTTCGGCGAGAACACTCTCCGGGCAGACCTCTCCGTCTCCGTCCCCGAACTTGGGTCCCTCCTGGAGCACTCAGGGGTGGTGGGCGACGCCGAGGCCGACGCGGCCCGGATCTTCGGGGCTGACAGGACATATTTTGTGACGAACGGCACCTCGATGGCGAACAAGATCGTCTTCTCCGCCTGCTTATCACCCGGCGACGTTGTCCTCGTCGACCGGAACTGCCACAAGTCGGTGATGTATGCTATCATCCTCACAGGCGCCATTCCCGTCTACCTGATCCCGACACGGAACAACTACGGGATCATCGGCCCCATCCCCGCATCCGAGTTCTCACAGGACGTAATCCGGGAGAAAATACGGTCAAACGCACTCGTGAAAGGGGGTGCCACCCCGAAACTCGCTGTCATCACGAACTCAACCTACGACGGGCTATGCTACGACGTCGGCGCGATCCGGGGATGGCTGCGGGGCATGGTGGACGCCCTTCATTTCGACGAGGCATGGTATGGTTATGCCTGTTTCCACCCCCTGTACGAGGGACGGTATGCAATGTCTGCGGTTGGCCTCGGCCCCGACGACCCGGTTCTCTATGCCACTCAGTCCACCCACAAGGTGCTCGCCGCCTTCTCCCAGGCATCTATGGTCCACATCCTTGACGGTCACCGCCCCGAAGGGAACCGCGTCGACCCGGAACGCTTCAACGAGGCATTTATGATGCATTCGTCCACATCGCCCGCCTACTCTATCATCGCCTCCCTCGACGTCGCCGCAAAGATGATGGAGGGGGACTCGGGCACGGCCCTCATCGCCGACACTCTCGAAGAGGCGCTGATCTTCAGGCAGAAGATGGTCCAGATCAGGGACCAGCTGGCAGGGGGCGAGGAGGAGAGGGGGAGGTGGTGGTTCGGGATCTGGCAGCCCGAGGACGGAGATTTTTCCGACCTGCAGCCCCGCCCCGAAGCTGGCGACGATCTGGATAAGCACCTCGCCTTCTGGACACTGCGACCCGGGGATACCTGGCATGGTTTTGAGGGTCTGGACAAGGGTTATGTCCTCCTCGACCCTCTGAAAGTGACCGTCCTCACGCCGGGCGTGGAGAAAGACGGCGGCATGGGAATGCGCGGCGGCATCCCGGCCCCGATCGTCTCCCGCTTCCTCCAGTCCCGCGGGATCGTCGTGGAGAAGAGCGGATTCTACTCTTTCCTCATCCTCTTCACAATGGGGATAACGCGGGGGAAATCTGGCACGCTCATCGCCCAGCTCTTTGAATTCAAGGATCTCTACGACGAGAACGCCCCGCTTGAGCGAGTCTTTCCCGCACTCACACGCGCTCATCCTGAAGTCTACGGTGGCATGGGCCTTGCCGACCTCTGCGACGCAATGCATGCCTACCTGAGGAGACGGAACATTGCCGGCGTGTTGAAGACGGTGTACGCCGGCATCCCCGAGGCCGTGATGACACCGGCCGAGGCCTACCGGCACCTCGTGGCCGGCGAAACCGAGAGAGTGCCTCTCCGCTCCATCATCGGAAGGACGGCGGCGGTGATGGTCGTCCCCTACCCCCCCGGCATCCCGGTGCTGATGCCCGGCGAGAGAATCCTGGAGGAGGACCGTTGCCTTGTCAACTTCCTCCTTCTTTATGAGGACTTCGATAAAGCCTTCCCGGGTTTCGAGACAGAGATCCACGGCGTTGTATCCGAGCAAACAGATAAAGGGAAGGCTATCTCGATCATATGCCTGAAAGAAGAGACAGTTATGGCCCCGGGACATCCCTGAGAGAGGACATTGATGGTTCTCTCAGAAACGCCTGTGGCAGTCATGCTTATTGCGAGGAGAACATCAGGGGATATCGATCTGTTCATCTAGGGGGAGATGCCACATCAGATCATCAGTAACAGGATTTTAACCATGGAACGGGCAGGAAGATGGGTGACAGTCGCAGGTTCGGGTGCGCACATCAGGGCGAGCCGAAATACCCTGAACGTTCGGAGAATGAACACGGTGCAGGAGTATGACCTCAGGGACGTGGGTCATCTGATCATCGTCGGCGGTCACACTGTCCACACCTCGGCCGTAGTCTCTCTCAGACGCGCCGGCATACCCATCTCGTTCTTCGACGCCGATGGCGTTCCTGCCGGCCAGGTCCTCCCTCCGGGGTACGATGCCGGGGAGAGGGTGAAAGAAGCCCAGAAAAAGATCTTCGGGTATACCTATGCCCTGACATTTGCACGGAAAGCGGCCGATGCCCGCATCCTTGCGATCGAGCGCATGGATGACAGAACAGACCGGTCTTTTCTCTATGAGGGAGAACTTGAGTTCTTCCACAGGAACAGGGACGAACTTCCATACCTGATCAAGATGGATGAACTCAGGCGGGTCAGCAGATTGATCACCGATACATATTATGAAGTGATGGCAAGGCCCCTCCCACGTGACGCCGGATTCAGGCGGCGGACTGTTCGGCCCCACACCGACCCTGTTAATGCGATGCTCTCTTTCGGGTACGCCCTGTTGTATGGGACTGCGCAGTGTGCGGTCTTTGCAGCCGGCCTGGACCCGGACGCCGGTGTCCTCCACGAAGGGGATGGCGCCCTCGTCAACGACCTCATCGACGGCTTCAAGCCTGCGATGGTAGACGAGACTGTCTTCGCTCTCGTCCGCGCAGGCCTTGACGCGACGGACTATGAAACTGGAGCAGGGCGGTGCATCCTCTCCGACGCCCTTGTCGACCGCCTCCTCCTGGCGCTCCATGAAAGCATCAGTGATGAACCTCTTGCAGGAGTTGTACGGGACCTTTCAGCATCCCTTCTCTCAGGGAAAGAATTCGCACCCGTCTACTAAAATTCCCGTTCATTCACTCTGACAAGAATTTCAACAGAGCAAAAAAAAAGAAGAGCTCCACCCCGTGGAGCCGTATCAGGGGGCTATTCACTCCTGCTTCTCTTCTGATTCTTCCTCTCCGTCCTCTGTTGCGATCGTCCGCATCGACGGGAAGAGGATCACTTCCTTGATCGAGTCGTTGCCGGTGACGAGCATGACAAGGCGGTCGATGCCTATGCCGACCCCGCCCGTCGGGGGCATGCCGTAGCCAAGGGCGTTGACGAAGTCATAGTCGATCATCTGCGCTTCGAGGTCACCGAGGCGGCGCTTTGTGTCCTGCTCCTCGAAACGTTGTTTCTGGTCGATCGGGTCGTTCAGCTCGGAGAAGCCATTCGCAAGTTCCATGCCGTTCACGAAGAGTTCGAAACGCTCGGTGAAGCCGGGCTTCGAGCGGTGGCGCTTTGCCAGGGGCGAGTTTTCGACCGGGAAGTCGTAGATGAAGGTCGGCTGGATGAGTTTCTCCTCGCAATAGTGGTCGAAGAAGAGGGGGAGATAGTCACCGTGAGTCTTCGCCGTCTCGCACTTCTCCACATTCTCCTTCTCGGCGATCCGTGCGAGTTCATCGAGCGGTGTGGCGTAGACGTCGATGCCACCGTACTCCTTCACGGCGTCCTCCATGCTGAGCCTCCTCCATGGCCTGGCAAAGGAGATCTCGTTGCCCGCAAAGGTGACGGTCGTCGTGCCGAGGGCGCTCATGATAACATGGGTGATGACCTCCTCGGTGAGGTTCATCATGTCCTCATAGTCATGGTAGGCGGCGTAGATCTCCACCATCGAGAACTCGGGGTTGTGGTTGGTGTCGATGTCCTCGTTCCTGAAGTTCTTCGCGATCTCGTAGACCTTCTCGAAACCGCCCACGACAAGCCTCTTCAGGTAGAGTTCAGGGGCGATGCGGAGGAAGAGTTTCTGGTCGAGAGCGTTGTGGTAGGTGATGAAGGGCCGGGCATTCGCGCCGCCGTAGATGGGCTGGAGGGTCGGGGTCTCGAACTCCATGAAGCCCTTGCCGTTGAGGAAATTCCTCAGGCTTGCGATGGCAAGACTGCGGGTGCGGAAGGTCTGCCTTGACTCCTCGTTCATGATCAGGTCGAGGTAACGGTGACGGTACCGCTGCTCGGTGTTCTTGAGACCGTGGAACTTCTCCGGCATCGGGCAGACCGACTTGGTGAGGAGTTCGAAGCGGCTGACCCAGATGGTGATCTCCCCCATCTTCGTCCTGAAGACATGGCCGGTGGCACCGATGATATCTCCCGCATCGAGGTACTTCTTGATGAACTCGAAGGGTTCGTCGCCGACGTCGTTCTTCCGCACATAGAGTTGCAGGCGGGCCGAAGCGTCCCCGATGTCGATGAAGATCGTCTTGCCGTGGTGGCGGAGGGCATAGACCCTCCCTGCAGTCACGACCTCCTCTTCGCTCGGGTCGTGACCGATCTCCGCAAAAGTTTCCTTGATCTCGCCGAGGGTCTGCTTCCGCTCATAGTGAGCCGGGTACAGGGTGAGCCCGACCTCCTGAAGTTCGCGGTATTTAGTGAGTTTTGCCTCGTCAAAACTGATCTGTGAATCGCTCATGATACCATTCCCGGGTGCAGGACTGGCCCGACCACACGGTGTGGTCAGGTGAAATCGCTATATATCTTTTTTATCGGGGGGTATTAAGGGTATCAGTCCGGGGGAGAGGAGGTCGTGATCCCGACCCGCCAACGATGTACCCGGCAGACGGGAGGAGACTGCAGTACGGAGTGCGATTGACCGGCACAATATACAAGCGCATAAATAGGACCTGCGGAATTTAGTATTCTATATGAGGAAGCGGGATGGTTCAGTCGATTGATTCACGTTTTGAGATAATTTCATCAAATTGGCTTGAAAAGTGTAGTGAATACAAAAAGATGTCCATATCGGACGATATGGCCGACGACGTCTGGAGAGAACTGGAAAACGACCTGTATTTCTTCAAATTGCATGCCGGGATCACCGGGGAGGAGACAGGCGACGTCAAAAAGGGCATCAGGAAACTACAGAAATACGTCGAGATCGCCCTGGCAAAAGGGAAGGCCAACCATGCACGAGAGGCGGAAAGAGAAAAGAAAACCCTTCGTGCACCTCTCAGGGACATCATGGCGGGCCTCCACAGGAAATAATTCCTGATATGAGAGTTCGGGAAACACGGAAACACAATGAAAATCGGATACCCCTGCACCAACCTGACCATCGGGACCATGAAAGGTTCGCTCCCGGACAACCTGCGTACCCTTGAGGAAGAGGAAGAGGAGGCAGTGGTCGTCGAGAACCTTGCCTGCCTGGCAAGGACCCTTGAATTCAATGAAAAGGCCGGGCTATCATTCTTCTCGATCGACCCGCGGGTCGTCCCGCACAGACCCGGCGCGTACGCAGAGTACCTTGCGGCCATCGGATCCTATGTGAGGGAGAAAGGTATGCGCGTCATGATATGCCCTGTCAGGGCCGCCCTCTCCCCGGCGAGGCGAGGCGACGACCTCACCCACCTCGCCTCCATCCTTGACACAATGGACCTTGATACGACGGCAAAGATAGCGGTCGGGATCGGGAGCGGGGACAGGGGCAGTGCTGAAAAGTTCTATCAAGAGTATGACCACCTCCCCGACGCGGTGACCCGGCGTCTTGTCATCAGGAACGACCGCGTCCATTCGGTCGAAGACTGCTGCGCCATAGGCCGGGCCTGCGGCGTGCCTGTGGCCTATGACCACCACCAGGCCAGGGGAGACCCCGGCGAGGCCGTCAGGGAGTGTGCCCGGACCTGGGGGAAGGAGGACGGCGTGCCGATCGTCTTCTACGGATCTCTTGAACCTGGCGTGCCGCACCCGCCGTCGGTCAACCCCGCCGCCTTCGAGGCCTTCCTTGCGGCGATCGCCCCCCCGACGGTCGACGTCATGCTTCTCTTCAGGGACAGGGAGAGGTCGGCCCTCATGGCGCGCCGGATCGCCGACCGGCAAAGGGTTATGAGCGCACCCGCCCAGCAGACGCTCTGATGCGGATCGGGTACCCCTGCATGAACACCGTCGTCGGTTGCACCTCTGCCCGGACTTTCAGGCTGAAGTCCTGGAACGAGGAGAGGTTCCACTCGACGGTCGCGGAGAACCTCACCTGTCTCTCGCGGATCCTCGCGTTCAACGCGGAGCACAATCTCCTCTTCTTTAGAATCACCTCAGACCTCGTCCCCTTCGCCTCTCACCCTGTGAACACCCTCGACTGGGCGGAAGTCTTTGCGGAGGAGTTCGCCGGGATCGGGGCATGTGTGCGGGACCACAACATCCGCATCTCCATGCACCCGGACCAGTTCACCCTCCTCACCTCTCCCGACGAGGGAGTCTGTGAGAGGAGCGGCGCCGAACTGGCATACCATGCCGTGGTCCTCGACGCCATGGGCCTCGACACAACCGCGAAGGTCCAGGTCCACCTCGGAGGCGTCTACGGGGACAGAGAAGCGGCCGTCGGTCGGTTTCTCGACCGGTACCGGGACTTCCCCGCGGATGTACGGCGGCGCCTCGTCGTCGAGAACGACGACCGCCTGTACACAGAAGCGGAGTGCCGGGCCGTCGGCCGCGAGTGCGGCGTCCCCGTCCTCTTCGACGTCTTCCACCACGAGTGCAACCCCTCCTCCCTCGGCACAGGTGCGGCCGTCGCCGCCTGCGCCGCCACCTGGAAAGAGAAGGACGGCGTTCCCATGGTCGACTACTCCTCCCAGGAACCGGGGGAGCGGCGCGGACGCCACGCCCGCACCCTCGACCCGACTCACTTCGCCACCTTCCTCGCCGCCGCCCGACCCCACGACCCAGACATCATGCTTGAGATCAAGGACAAGGAACAGAGTGCCCTCCGCGCTCTCGAAATCGCGCGGGAGGGCGACCTGTCCTGAGAGAGGACAGAGATATCTCAGGTCCGTGAATGACTCACGACCTCCAGATACACCTGCCGGGAATACCAGACCAGATAGATGCAGACGGCGATCAGGATCATGACCAGCAGGACGAACCCATACACCCCCGGAACCGCGGCAGTGAGCAGAGTGAGGACTCCCGCCACCAGGAAGGCAACGCCGGCCCGTTCATGCGTTATCTTCCAGACACGTTCGTCCGCAAGTGTCCATGGCGTCCTGATCCCTGCAAAAGAATTCCGGTCAAGTCCCCTCTTGATGAGGGAACCCGCGGCGATCTCCATAATCCCGAAGATCACCGCTAAAATGGCGGGCATCGAGACCTCGATCCCCCGCGCCCACAGGATGGTGACGACATAGACGGCAAAGAGAAAGAGGGCGGTGACCAGACCGAGGGCATCGTATCGCCGCCTGGTCTCCGCCGTGGCCTCCACTCGCGCATCCAGGGCGGGCACCACGAAGAGGAAGAGCACAGCAATGCCTGCAAGGAGGAGAGGCCACAGAAATACGCCCCAGAATGCAGGGAGATAGTCGTCGACCTCACCTGCCGCGTTCCAGTGTGAGGGTATTTCTTCGGGCATCGTCGGATACACGGCGATCCCGAGAAGGAAAGCAATGGCGACGACCCCGATCATCGCCAGGCGAGACCACCGTACCGTCGGCAAACCATTTCCACCGCCTCCGGTGGTATTCTGATCAGTCCCTCCGACCCGTGCCGTCACCACCATCTCCTGATCCGGACACCATCCCATCATCTTCCCTATCATCTCGGTTATTCGGTACATCAGACCACCCCTTTCACTTTCCTGAAGATCTCGTCCGCCATCTCAGTCGGATTCCCGTTTTCCGTGAAAGTCATGTTCATCTCCCGTGCAAAGTCACGGAGAAGTGTCATGCATTCGTCATGGCGTGGGCAGTCGGTGCAGTCGCCTTCATGCTCGTACCAGACCTGCACACCATGTTTTTTTGAGACAAAGATGACAGCATCGACTCCGAGGGGCACAGACCGACCGATCAGGACGCCAAGAACGGGATCAAGACGCAGGACCTCGATCCCGTTTGCCTTTGCCATGTCATGGAGGATATCTCCGACCTTCCGGTCCATCGTGATGAGGGCCCGGGAGACCGCCTGCCGTGAGATCGTGAAATGATCCGCAATCGCGGTGTTCGAGAGACCATTCCGTCTCAGGTTCCAGAACACAAACTGTCGGTCATTCACCCGTAGGAGCATACGTCAACATACTGACGTTGACATTATAAAGATTTCGAGAGCAGACACGCGTCGCCGGGACCGGAGGAACTGCCGCGGATCGACAGACCATGCCGGAAGTATCGCCTCCCCCCTCGCCGCATCAGCACCCCGCCGCCGTGCCATGTCAGAACATAGCAAGGTTATTGGGCACCGGGCCCCAACTCTTCTCCAACCATCATGGGCGGGGAGGCCGCCCGGATTAGAGGATAGTGTGCACATGTTCTGGAACAGGGAAATGGAGACGATTTCAGGGGCAGACCTCGAAGCGCTACAACTTTCGCGGCTGAAGTGGACAGTACACCACTCGCAGAACGTCGACTTCTACCGGCGGAAGTTCAGGGACGCTGGCGTCACGCCCGACGACATCAAGACCCTCGACGACGTGGAGAAACTCCCCTTCACCTACAAGAAGGAACTGCGCGATGCCTACCCCTTCGGGAACATTGCCGTCCCCATGAAACAGGTCGTGCGCATCCACACCACCTCAGGGACAACAGGCAAACCGACCGTTGTCAGTTACACGAAGCAGGACCTCGACAACTGGTCAGAACTGATCGCACGGAACCTCACCATGATCGGCCTGACCGATGAGGACATCTTCCAGAACGCCGTGAACTACGGCCTCTTCACCGGAGGCCTCGGCTTCCACTACGGCGCCGAGAAGATCGGGGCGACGGTGATCCCGAGCGCCACCGGCAACACCAGGCGGCAGATCGAGATGATCCAGGACTTCGGCGTCACCGCGATCCACTGCACACCCAGTTACGGGATGCACCTCGCCGAGGTCGCCGAGGAGATGGGTGCGTCCCTCGACACCCTGCGGATCGGGATCTTCGGCGCCGAACCCTGGTCCGAGAACATGAGGAAAGAACTGGAGGAGAGACTCGGCGTCGAGGCCTTCGACTCGTACGGGATGTCGGAGATGTACGGCCCCGGCGCCGCCTTCGAGTGCCCTGAGCACGACGGTCTCCACCTCTGGAAAGACTGCTACCTCGCCGAGATCATCGACCCGGTGACAGGCGAACGCCTGCCCGACGGCGAGAAGGGGGAACTCGTCGTCACGCCCCTGGTCAAGGAAGCGATGCCTCTCGTCCGGTACCGCACAGGCGACATCACCCGCATCCTCACCGACGACTGCCCGTGCGGACGCGGCAGGAGACTGGCGCGCATCACCGGAAGGGCCGACGACATGCTTGTCATCAGGGGTATCAACGTCTTCCCGTCCCAGATCGAGCACACCCTTCTCTCCATCCCTGAAGTGGGAGATCAGTTCATGGTATATGTGGACAGGATCAACCATCTTGACGAGATGACGATCGAGGTCGAGATCAACAGGAAGAGTTTCAGCGGCGAACTCGCCGACCTCGCCCGCCTCCAGAAGAAGGTGGCCGAGGCGATTAAGGAGACCCTGAACCTCAGGACGACCGTCAAACTCGTTGAACCGGGCAGCCTGCCCCGCTTTGAGGGGAAGGCCCGCCACGTCGTGGACAGGAGGAATGAGGTCTGGTAAGGATGTGGGACCCCCGCGTCGAGGAGATGCCGGTCGGGGATATGAAAAAACTCCAGTACCGGCTTTTGAAGACGCTCGTCTACCGGCTGTACAGTTTTTCCGACTTCTATCATGCGCGGATGCGGGAGGCCGGCGTCCACCCCGACGACATCACGACGCTCGACGACGTCACGAAACTCCCCTTCATGTACAAGCGGGACCTGCGGGACAACTACCCTGACCGCCTCTTCACCGCCCCGCAGGAGGAACTCGTCCGCTACCATGTCTCGTCAGGGACGACGGGCAAGCCGACGGTCGTCGGCTACACCGCAAATGACCTGGAGAACTGGACGTCCTCCCTTGCCCGCTCCTTCACCGCCTGCGGCCTCGGCCGGGGCGACGTGGTCCAGGTGAGTTATGGCTACGGCCTCTTCACCGGCGGCCTCGGCATCCACTACGGCGCCGAGCGAGTTGGGGCGACCGTCCTCCCCATGAGCACGGGGAACACCGAGAGGCAGATCGAACTGATGCAGGACCTCCACGTAACGGCGATCGCCTGCACCCCGTCGTATCTCATCCACCTCGGCGAGACGGCCGAGAAGATGGGTGTCTCGATCCCGAAGGACACGGGTCTCCGCCTCGGCATCCTGGGGGCAGAACCCTGGTCAGAGCAGATGCGGAAGAAGATCCAGGAGACCCTCGGCATCAGGGTCTACGATATCTACGGCACGAGCGAACTCTCCGGCCCGATGTTCACCGAGTGCGCCGAACAGAACGGCATCCATATCTGGGGGGACATCGCATACCCGGAGATCATCGACCCGGAGACCGGCGAGCAACTCCCGCCCGGCGAGAAAGGCGAACTGGTGATGACCATCCTGAAAAAGGAGGCATTTCCCCTGATCCGCTACCGTGTCGGGGACATCACGGCCCTCGACGACTCGGTCTGTGCCTGCGGCAGGACGGCGCCGAGGATCATGCGCATCCAGGGGCGCGTCGACGATATGCTCATCGTGCGCGGGATCAATGTCTTCCCGTCACAGGTCGAACACACTCTCATGGGCATCCCCGAGGTGGTCGGGAGCGCCTTCCAGATCGAGGTGGACCGCCGCGGGGCCCTCGACTCCATGCTCGTGCGGGTGGAGATGAGCAAGGAGGCCTTCTCCGACAAGATCACCGACCTGATGAAGGTGCGGGGGAAGGTCGTCCACCAGTTGAAGAGTTCCCTCAATGTGGCGGCCGACGTCGAACTCGTGGCGCCGGGGTCGCTCCCCCGCTTCGAGGGGAAGGCAAAGAGAGTGATTGACCGGAGAGTGTACTGAAGATGGCTGAGAAGAAGTATATCATCAAGCAGGTCTCGATCTTTTCAGAGAACAAGCCCGGTCGCCTTGCGGCGATCGCCCACGCCCTCGAAGAGGCCGGGATCAATATCCTCGCCTTCTCGATCGCGGAGGCGAACGGCTTTGGCGTCGTGCGGGCGCTCGTGAACAAGCCGGAGAAGGCCCACGACTGTCTCACGAAACTCGGCTTCATGGTCTCTTTCACCGATGTCATCGCCGTCTCCATGCGTGACGAACCGGGCGGCCTCTACGAGATCGCCCATATCCTCGGCGACGCTGGAGTCAATATCGAGTACTCGTACGCCTACTCCGGCAAGGACGCGGCGGTGCTCATCCTGCGGGTCGACCAGGTTGAGGAGGGGATCGACAGGATCCTTGCCGCGGGCGGGAAACTGCTCCGCGTGGACCAGTTCCAGTGACGCCCTACGGGGCACCCCTATCTTTTTTTGCGACATTATAACCGGGTGATCCCGGTGACCGTGATGCGTTTTCCCCACATCTGGATACTGATCCCTTCTTCCGCGGGTACCGCGGTCACACGCACGTGCAGGCCCTCGACCTGATACTCCTCGGGCAGGTGTGTCGGGTAGAAGTGCCCGCCGTCATCGCCGTTGATGCCCCAGAAACCTCCTTCAAGGTCCACATAGGTGACGGTGCCGTTGAATGCCACGCCATCTTTTGCGCCATCTTCCACCGGTCCTTCCGTGCCGGTGCACCCAGCAGTGACCAGAAAGAGGGAGATCAAGAGAGAGCAGACGATGCCGGAGACGATCGGTCTCATAAAAAAAGATGGACTGTGCACGTTGATAAGATGACCGGGCCGGGAAGAGCGCCGGAACAGGATCTCAATAGAGCGAAAAAAAGGAGTCAGGGCCTGTCCCTCCTGCTCCAGAGGACGAATGCCGCACCTGCTCCCGCAAGGGCGGCGAGGGCGCCGAAGCCCGGACTCTGTGCAGACGTGGTCGGGGACGGGGTCGCCGTGCCTGTGGCGACCGGTGCGGTGGTTCGGACAGTCTCAGGCGCCGGGGGTGTGGTCGGCGCCGGGGTGGGCGTCAGGGTCGGTGTGGCGGTACCGACCGCCGGCGATACGCTGCTTGTGGCAGGACCACTCCCTCCTCCACCACCGCCAGAAGATCCGCCGCCGCCTGACGACGGTTTCTGTGTCGGGGCAGGCGCGACTTTGACGGTCACCGTCACAGCGCCGGACGTCCTGCCCCCTGCCCATGCGGTGACATCAGTAGTACCGGCACCGACCGCCGTGAAGAGACCGGAGGTCTGGTTGATCGTCCCGACCTTCGTATTCGAACTCGCCCAGGTCACCGGCACGGTCATCGCATCGCCGTACTGGTCATGGGCCTCCACGGCAAACTGCTGTTTCGCCCCGGTGAAGAGGGGCGACACCGTCGCCGGCGTCACCACAAGAGTCGTCACGACCGACGGGTCTCTTTCAGTGGTGATCGTGCCGTTCATGACGGAATATTTTCTGGAGACATCGTCGCCGGGCGTGCCGGCAGAACCATTCTCAGCGATACACCCGACCGCGAGTGTCACAGGTGTGGAGGTGCCCGACTTCTTCGGCGTGCAGTCCACATAGAAGAGTGGCAGGTCGCCGGTCACGCCGGTCAGGTGATAGAGACTGAATCTCGCCGTATTATCAACAGTGTTCACCGTCAATGTCGCCCCATCGACAGGGTTCGTCGTGTTCGCGGCGATGACGACGCTCGACGCGTCCGCCGTGACGCTGATATCGCATGCATCGAGTTTCTCCGCACCGGTCACGATGACTGGCACGACGACCGTCTCGCCGACAGGTACTGGCCCGGTCGGCGTCTTCACCGTGATCTCGGCGGCACTGGCCGCCCCGGCACCGCTCAGGAGGAACAGGGCCAGCGCGACCAGCACCATAGAATGTAAAAATCTCATCTTTCACCTCTGGTGGAAATGCTCGTCCAGAAGACCCACGGCATATCTCGCGATGTCACGCACATCGGCCAGGTCAGGCGTACCGTTGCCGTTCACATCGCCATAAAACGCACCCACGTCATCGATGGGCGTTGAAAGGGCCGCATGTCGTGCAATGTCACGTGCATCCGCTGCGTTCACGACCTCATTACCGTTCGCGTCACCGAGGGCCTTCCCTGTAAAGGTCAGGTTGAGTTTTGCGGTGTCGCGCAGGTCTCCCGAGATCGTAACTCTGCCGTCTTCGGTGACACTGACATCTGACCGGGGAACGTCGACCCACGAACCACCGGCGTACTTTCTCACCGTCACGTCGCTCAGGAAGACCGACCTCTCGCCATGGGAGACGGTCGGGGCCTGAATAGTCACACCCGGCACAACCTCATACTGGAGACACGCAGGGGTCAGTGCGCTCCAGTTGCCGTCCTTCACCGTGTCGGCCGCCACCTTCCTGAAGGAGATATCGGCGGCGCTCTCGTGGGTGAAGGTCAGGTTCTGGTAACCGACGCTGTACTCCGCATCGTGCAGCGTCATCCTGACAGACCCGGGTTCATCCGACAGGGTGGCATATGCGACCGAGACAAGGGGTTCTTCAGCGGTCGGCGTCAGGGCCTCCGGGAAAATGAGTGCCACCGAGAGGTTACCATCGTGCGCATGGTAGTTCACGTACCCCGCAGAGACATTCGTCACCCCGGTGATCTCCAGGTAGTCAGGGTCGTACGAAAGCCTGAAACCGACTCCTTCGACCGCTTCCAGGTCGCTGGCGCCGATCGTGAAAACCCCTTCGCCGTTATCGACCATCGATTCCTGTACTGCAATGTCTGCCGCACATGCCACGCCACAGACCATTGCCAGGACGCAGACCGACAGCAGGCATATCTTCGTCATTGTCATGTGTTCATACCCTCACGCAAAAGAGATGGGGCCCTGAAAGGGACCCCGGTGCTTGTCATAACACTTTGTTGTCATGCTAATCCACAGGGTCAGTTCCTGCGTCCCGAGAGGACGACTGCCGCACCAGCACCCACAAGGGCGGCGACGATGCCAAAACCAGGACTCTGCGCGGGCAGGGTCGGGGTTGCAGTTGGGGAGACCGGTGCGCCGGTCGTCGGCACCTCTGCGGGCGCGACTGTCGGCGTCGGGGTATCGACTTCTGCCGACCCACTGTCCGCGTTTACGCCCTTCCCGTACACGATCGCACACATACCTTCCGCAGGGACGTGCGCCGCGTACGAGGTCATGCCTCCCTCCTCACCGAGACAGCGGGTGGACTGGACTGTCCAGTTCCCTCCCATCAGGAAGGCGAGGGCGACATCGTCCTTCGTGTACCCGGCAGCGGTGCAGGCGCTGTTCGGCACGCTGAAGGTCAGGTCGATGCCGTTCTCGACAGAGGCGCGCTTGACGACGACTGAGATAGTGCGGTAGAACGCCTGTGCAGGCCTGGCCCCGGCGTCATCATCGACAACGACAAGAGCACCGGAGGCGCCTGAACCCAGGGAAACTTCCCGCACGACGCCGTCGAAGTGGGCGACGCCGTCGCCGTCACAGACGGCAGCGAGAAGGTCGCTCTTCCCGCCGTTCCCGGAGGGACTCGCAGAGGACGACGGGGTCGGTTCGGGCGGGAGGGGTGGTTCAGCCTTCGGCACGGCACGTACGACCGTGAAGACGGAGAACCCGGGTGTCTTCACCCCATAGTGATGGTAGCCTCCCTCCGTCTTCGTCCAGACGGTCGGCAGCGCCTCCCATGCACTGGAAACAGTGTTGTAGCGGTACACCCTCACATTGTACTTCTCGTCCTCCGGGAACGCGCTCGTCGGGACACAGACGGTCAACACCGCACTGTATGCGAGGTGCTTCGCGTCCTTCAGGTTCTCCGGCGAAATTTCAAGGGTCAGGAATGCATCGGCCGGTCGGCCCATAGTTGCGGCGAAGGTCGGGACCTCTCCGCTCGCTGCGTTGACCACTGTAACATTGAAACGGGCATCTCCGTCCACGTCCTGCCGGTCGAGACAGATCTCAGGAATGACTGCCTGGACATCCGATGTGATCGCCGGCCTGACAGGGTCTTCCGGTTCAGGCGGCGTCGAAACCGCGGGGGTGGCTGTCACGACAACGGTACAGGCGACATGGCCTGCGCCGTATGTCCCGGCATCGGCACCGCCCGGTGTCACGGTGAGTCTGAGTGTGCAGATGCCGGGCCTTGCAAAGGCAATGGTCGTCTCCGCAGAGGTGTCTGAGGAGAGGGTACCACCATTGTCACCGACGAACTCCCAGAGATAGGTCGCATTTTCCGGTTCCTTCAGGTCGGGGACATCTGCCCTGAATGTGGCGCTGGTGTTGGCCGTGAATGTCGCACCACCGTCGATATCCCTTATCCCTATCTTCAGGGGCAGAGTGGCCACGGTTCCCTGCCACCGGGACGTGCCAGCGATCACGCCGTCCCTGTCAGCGACGGTCAGGGTCGCGTTCGCAGGACCAGAATGCATGAAGGTGTATTCCGCTTCCATCGTAGCCGAGGAGAAGGACCGGGTCCCGGTGCCGGCGGTACTGGTAAAGGTCCAGGTCCACGCACCGCACCCATCAAGGTCGGTGCCGGTATACTCCGCGGCGAAGACTGCCGGCATGCCGACGACGACGTCTGCAACGCGGAGGGCAGGGTCGATGACAAGGTCAGTGGTCTGCACGAGAGGATAGCAGTCACATGCCCCCGGCGCGGGTTCGTAGCGGTTTGCCGGGTCCTCACCGAGATAGCCGTTGACTGCATGGTTCGTCTCCGAATAACCGCTTGCGCCGTCAGGAGAACCCCACCAGTTGCCGGCGCGGTAGGCGCCACCGACAATGTTCTTGTTCTCTCCCTGTACAGGGGTGACGTTCCAGGCATATGCAGATGCGGCGCTGCCGGAGACATAGGTCTCCGTGGAGAAGATGTTGTCATAGACAGACCCGCTGCCGCCGTCGACAGAGATTGCGCACCCTGCGGCGCTGGCGATCCTGTTCCCGGTGACCACTGCAGGGTTGGTTGCTCCGGCGGGAACGGCAATACCGACCCCGCACTCCCTGACCGTGTTCCCGGCGATCTCGCCGTCTCCTGAGATCCCGGTGCCGCAGTCCGTAACGACGTTGCCAAGGGTCATCTCGAGGGTCTTCACCGTCGAGTCGATACCGACCTCGCAGTCTGTCACGGTGTTGTCGAGCACCCGGACAGTGGCGCCCGCGATGTCGGGATTGTTTTTCCCGGGGGTGCTGGAGATGCCGGCGTGCCGCATGGTGAGCACGGTGTTCCTGCTGACAGTGGTGTTGCCGTCCTTCCCGGTAACAAAGATCCCGTCTCCCCTGCCTTCCTGCACCGTGTTCCTGGCGATCTCGGCGCCGCCGTCACCGTCGGGGAGGGTGTTGGAATAGTAGATGCCGTCTTTGGTGGCGCCGGAGACGATGTTGTCTGTCACGTGGGCATGGTCGTAGGCGATGATGGACTGGTAGCCGATACCGCCATAGGCACAGTTCGTCAGGACGTTCCGGTCGACAATGCCGTTTCGGGCATAGATACCGTACGACTTCGTGTTCTTCAATGTGCAGTCGAGGACGGAGACATCACCGGCGTCTGTCCCCTCCACCCTGATGCCTATGTAACCGCCGTCGATGTAGCAGTTTTTGACGGTAACGTTTCTGTACTCTGTCCGGGCCTTCGTCGAGACGACCGTCTTTTTAGGATCGACGGTGATCAGGACGTCTCGTCCGTCCATGACGACGTCGTCGCTCTCGATACTGACCGGGTGGGGTTGGGTCCCGAAGTAGTAGTAACCCGGGGATGTGATGGTGTACATTTCCCGGGCATACGTGTAGCCGTCTCCGCCGGCCTCGGTCAGTTCCACGCCGGTGACAGGCGGCATACCCACGCGGCAGAGCGGGGCATTGTCATAGACGCCAGGGGCCACCTCGAAGGGTGTCCGCGCGTACCCCGTCTCTGCGGTGGTGGTGTCAGACCACCCGGTGCCGGTCGCGTTCGTCCAGTAGTTCCCCGCGATGTACTTCCCGAGGACGATGTTCCGTCCTGCGGTATCAGTCGGGGCGATGTTCCAGGTATAGGAGGCGGGCGCCGTGCCGGTGGCATAGGTCGCGGCACTGAAGAGGTTGTTGTAAACCAGACCTGTCCCGCCATCGGCGACAAGCGCCGTCGCATCGGACTTTATCACATTGGCGGTGAGCGTCGCCGTGCCCGTCCATGCGGACGGAACAGAGATGCCGGTGGTCGTCGAA
>NZ_CALFSA010000169.1 GCF_937919355.1 uncultured Methanofollis sp.
CGAGGTACGGCCCGCCCGCGATGTTCGTCCCCGGCGTCCGGGATGTGTTCAGGACGGCGGAGAAATGTTCTATGATGTCACTTTCTTCAAATTTGGGTTCTTCGGATTCCCTTTCGGCACGGACATTGTCGAGGTTGTCGAAGCGGCAGTTGGCGATGGTGATCCGGGATGAGTCGTAGAAGAATGCCCCACCGCCGGAACTCTCCAACTCATCGTCGGAGGACTCCAGACTCCGCGGCTCGACGTCGTGATCGGTCACGGTGTTGCCGGTGAACGTGGCGCCGGTGATGGTGATGTTCTCACACCGCCCAATATATGCCCCGCCGCCGTTGGTTGCGTCGTTTTCGGTGAAGGAGAGGTCGGTGAGCATGACGCCGAATGAGTTATAGAGATATGCCCCGCCGCCAAGATCCGCTGTGTTGCGTGTGAAAGTGATGTCGGTGAGCATGACGCCGGATGAGTCATAGAGATCCGTCCCGCCGCCAGATTCTGCCGTGTTGTTGGTGAAGGCGACGCCGGAGAGAGTGATCCCCGAAGATTCCCAGAACTCTACCCCGCCGCCACAACTCTCTGCTTTGTTGTCGGTGAAGGTGACGCCGGAGAGAGTGATCCCCGAAGATTCCCAGAACGCTGCCCCCCCGCCATAACTCTCTGCTTTGTTGCCGGTGAAGGTGACGCCGGAGAGCGTGATCCCGGATGAACCCAAGAATTCTGCCCCGCCGCCATAATCCTCTGCTTTGTTGCCGGTGAAGGTGACGCCGGTGAACTCGAAATTGGCGCAGCCCATGAAGTACGCCCCGCCGCCCGAACCAGAGTAATCGTCGTCGGAGGACTCAGGACTCATGAAAACTGGCCCGCCACCATCTTCAGTCGCGTTGTTGCGCGTGAAGGTGGAACCGATGAGCCTAGCATCGTCGCAGTTCTCGAAATATGCCCCGCCGCCAGCGTAGGTCGCGTTGTTGCGCGTGAAGGTGGTACCGATGAGCCTAACATCGTCGCAGTTCTCGAAATATGCCCCGCCGCCACGTTCCGCAGTGTTTTCGGTGAACTCTGTCCTCTCGACCGAGAGAACATCGACGTACCGGGCATAGAGCGCACCGCCATCGGGATTTACACCTGGACCGCCGATTGCCCCATTCCCGACAAAGGTGCAGTCTGCGATGGTGAGGAACTGGACGTGGTCTTCAGGATCCCCGGCGGCGTAGATCCCGACGGCGGTGCCGGTGAAGGTGCAGTCTGCGATGGTGAGGAACCGGACGTGGTCTTCAGGATCCCCGGCGGCGTAGATCCCGGCGGCGTTGCCGGAGATGTTGAGGCCGCGGAAGGTGGCGTTATCCGCGCGGACGATGAACGCCGGTACCGATGGGCCGAGGGACATCGGTTTTACCCCCGAGGGGCCGGTGATGACGGGTTGTGCTGGCGAGCCTTCCCACTGTTTGACCGTCACATTTGGTGCTGCGATGACGACCACGCCTTCGTAGACGTGATCCTCCACGCCCCAGATACGGATGGTGTCGCCATCGCCGATCTGTTCCCGGATCTCATGGAGACTGGAGTAGTTGCCGTTCCCCTCGATCATCGAGACATTCCAGACGTGGGGGTGAGTGATCCTGGCCGCTGCCATCATGAGGGGTGTTTCTTCCTCCGCGACGACCTCGATCGAAGTTGTGTTTGTGAGGGGGAGGGTGGTGTTGGTTGCGGTGAGTGCGACAGTGTGATTGCCGGGCGTGAGGAATGTGTGGGTGACGTCAGGGCCATCTGCGTCCGCCGCAACGCCGTCGATTGTCCACGCCCACGTGTCGACCGCAACGCCCGTCGCCGTCCCGGTGAACCGCACGGTGAGAGGCACCGGGCCGTCGGGGGGACCGGCAGTAATCGCGAGCGCCAGTTCCGTTTCCACCGGCGTCTCATTTTCCGCTGGCGTCTCGGTTTCCGTCGGGACCGAGATATTCGTAATCATTTCATAGGACGCCACTGTTTCGGGCGGGACTCCGCCCTCTTCATCGCCGGCGGCCGGACCGATGATACAGGCCAGGGCCACCAGCAGGACTGCGAAAATAACTATTTTTTTCAGGGATGGGGGGATGTTTCTCATTTTAAGCCTCCGCATAAACTGAATGCCAGCTTCCCCGGATGCGAGATGAGATCACGCCTCACGGGGGGCTGAGACGCTCGCGATATTATCACATCGGATATATACATTTTTATTTTAATCCGCAGAAGCACTCATAATCGGTATCAGGTGCATATTTTCGATCAAACAATAATACGGCGACAGGATGCAAATGGAGATATAGTACGGGAGGATGCGGGGAGGTGAAATGACCGGCGGGTCGTCGAAAGCGTCCAGTGCTCCGCAGACATCTCCGATTCGGTCTCCCTTCCCTCTGTTCAGAGAGAGGATGGAGGGCGGGTGGCGGGGGCCCGACCTGAACAGAGTGCCGCACCCCGCAGGGACGGGTTATATGGACCGGCACCGTATTTCCCTCTATGTCCCCCCGGGTGATCATCCACACGACGGTCAGCCTCGACGGCGCAACCACCGGTTATGATATCGACATCGGTCTGCACTACGAAATCCTCCTCTCCTTCGGGCCCGACGCCCTCCTCGTCGGTTCGACGACGGCGCGGACGGGCATTGAGACGTTCCTGGACATCACCCGGCCCGAGGGGCCCGCAGACCTCCGGAGGCCAGAGGTGCACGCCGACGACCCGCGGCCGATCGGCGTCTTCGTCGACAGCCGGGGGGTGCTGAAGGGCCTGCTCCACTTCTACCGGCAGATGGAGCATATCAAAGACGTCGTCGTCCTGGTCTCCGAGGCGACGCCGGATGACTACATCGCGTACCTGCGGGCGAGGGAGTACCCGTTCATCAGGTGCGGGACAGAGCGTGTCGACCTCAAGGAGGCGCTGGACGGACTCGGGAAAAGTTTCGGCGTCTCGCGAGTCGTCACCGACAGCGGCGGCGGCCTCTCCGGCGCCCTGATCGCGGCGGGGGTCGCCGACGAGGTCAGCCTTGTCGTGACGCCGGGGAAGCGCGGGGGCGGGGTGCACGAAACTGTTCAGGGGGGTGGACGTGCCCGTCGGCCTAGAGTTGATCGGGTCGGAGGAGGTGGGGAAGGGCAGGGTGCACCTGCGGTACGGGGTGAGGAAAAAGGAGTCGGCGTCATGATCGCGGAGGACGACGAACCCCTCAGCGACGAGGAGTCTCTCGAAGATATCAGGGCCGGACGCCTGCTCACCCTCGACAGGGTGCGGGCGGAGTTGCGGGAGGCATGGCGTACGGAGTCAGAGTAACGCCGTCCGCGATCAGGCAGATACAGCACCTGCCGAAGCGGTAGGAGAACGGATCTTCGACGAGGTGGAGGCCCCGCCCAGGAGTCCGACCCCACCCGACATGTGAAGAAGATAAAGGGGGGAAGCCAGACTCCTTTCTCCTCACTCAGAGTGGGAAAATATCGCGCTATTTTGAACATCTACGATGATATGCTTCTGATAGTCGTGGTGGAAGTCGGCCACAGGTCAAAGGTGTACAGGAAGCACTGGCCAGGCTGCCTCTATTCAGGCAGGCAGTCTGAACATTGCGGACGTCAGGTGACGATTGCCCGCGCTCACGCCGAACAAATCAGAGAACAGGCTCTGTAGAAATCCTCTTCAGGAGTGTCTCGTCCGGGGGGCTGCCGCTCGAAAATCAGAGATTTTCTCGATTCACTTCGTTCACCCCCCCGGTCCCTCGAAGACTTCGTCTTCTTGACCTCACTTCGTTCGGCCCTCGAAAATCAAAGATTTTCTCATGCTCACTCCGTTCACACCCTGCCATTAAGATAGGGAGGTGGATGGCAGTCCCCTCTTCAAAATGCACGTTTGCCCATTTGAGGTCCAATACTGAGCGGGGAACGAGCGTCAGCGAGTTCGAGAAGACGAAGTCTTCGCTGTGAGAGCGTCAGCGAGTT
>NZ_CALFSA010000170.1 GCF_937919355.1 uncultured Methanofollis sp.
CTGGATGCGGTAGTAGAACTCCTCGTACATCTTGCCGAAGGACCTGATGTCCATGTAGAAGATGTAGGGGATGCATCCGGGGATCTTCTCCATGACCTGGTGGGCGTGCTTGAGCGAGTACATGCAGCAGAAGCGGCTGCAGTACGGCTTGCCGACACCGGTGTTGTCACGGGAGCCTGCACAGAGGATGAAGGCGACCTTCATCGGGGTCCTGCCGTCGGACGGGCGGATCAGGTGACCGCCGGTCGGACCGGACGCACAGATGAGACGCTCGAACTCGAGCGAGGTGATGACGTTGTCGAACTGCT
Organism: uncultured Methanofollis sp.; assembly: GCF_937919355.1. Classification (GTDB taxonomy): domain Archaea; phylum Halobacteriota; class Methanomicrobia; order Methanomicrobiales; family Methanofollaceae; genus Methanofollis. The sequence continues at coordinate 309 of NZ_CALFSA010000170.1, forward strand.
TGTAACCCCACTCGCGCTTCTTCTCGATCGGGAAGGCTTCGTAGCCGGTCGCAAGGATGACAGTGCCGACCTTGACGGTCTCGAAGGTGTCCTGCATCTCGAGGTCGATGGCCTTCTTCTCACCGCATGCCTCGACACAGAGACCGCACTTGACACAGGCGTTGAAGTCGACCGTGTAGATCAGGGGGACGACCTGCGGGTGGTAGACGTAGATGGCCTTTCTCGGCTTCATGCCGAACTCGAACGGGTTCGGCTTGATGACCGGGCAGACTGCCGTGCAGTCGCCGCAACCGTTGCAGCCGCCGCCGACGATACCCTTTGCAGCGGCTTCGGTCGGGTTCATGACACCGCGGGCCTTCGTCCGGAGAGTGACGTCGAAGTTACCGATGTAACCGTCGACGGCCTCGACCTCTGTGTAGGTGTGGAGCTCGATGTTCGGGTGACGCCCGACATCCACCATCTTCGGGGTGAGGATGCACTGGGAGCAGTCAAGGGTCGGGAAGGTCTTGTCGAGCTGGGACATGCGCCCGCCGATTGTCGGGGTCTTCTCGATGAGGTAGGTCTTGATCCCGGCGTTTGCAAGGTCGAGTGCGGCCTGGATACCGCCGACACCTGCGCCGACGACCATCGCGGCGTGCTCAACGGGGACGCTCTTCGGGTAGAGGTCTTCGAGGAGTGCGGCCTTGGCGACGGCGATCCTGACGGAGTCCTTTGCCTTGGCGGTGGCGCCCTCGCGGTCGTGCATGTGGACCCACGAGTTCTGGTCACGGATGTTTGCCATCTCGAACCTGAACGGGTTCAGGCCGCCCTCTTTCGTGGCCGTCCTGAAGGTCGGTTCGTGGAGACGGGGCGTGCATGCGGCGACGACGATGCCGTTGAGGTCGTGCTCCTTGATGGCGTTGACGATCTTCGACTGGCCGGGCGTCGAGCACATGTACTGGTAGTCGTCGGCGACGATGACACCGGGGAGGGTCTTCGCGTAGTCCTTGACGGCCTCCACGTCGATGGATCCGGCGATGTTGGTGCCGCAGTGGCACACGAATACACCAATTCTTGGCTGTTTCTTCTCTTCTGCCATGTATTTTCCTCCCTTACAGTATCTTGTCCAGGAACGGCTTGCAGTCGATAGCGTGGAGGTCGAGTGCAAGTTCCTGCGGACTCATTCCCTGGGCAAGGCCCAGCAGTTCGTTGTAGTGGAGCACCGGGATGTGCCACTCGATACCGAACTTCTCGCCGATCTCGATCTGGCCGCGGTCGAACTGGAGCTGGCAGAACGGACAGACTTCTGTGATCGCATCGGCGCCTGCCTCGTTGATATTGGTCAGCTTCTCGTTCGTGATGTCCAGTGAGTGGGCGAGGTCGAAGCCACGGACACCGCCGCCTGCACCGCAGCACTCCATCTTGTTGCGGTACTGGACCGGCTCAGCGCCGAGGGCGGCGACGAGTTCTTCCATCCACATCGGGTTCTCGGCGTCGGTGAACCGGCGTTCCTTGATAGGCTTGAGGAGGTGGCAGCCGTAGTGGACGGCGACCTTCGTGCCGTCGAGGGGCCTGACGACAGACTCGCGGATCTTGTCGGGTCCGCAGACCTTCTTGTCTGCGTAGATCTCGGCGAGGTGGTAGACGTCGATCGAGCCCTTGTATTCCATGTCGATCTCGGCGAGGACTTCGTTAACGCCGTCACGGAGTTCGTCGTCGTGCTTGAGACGCTCGTTGACTTCGTAGATCGACTTGTAGCAACCGTTGCAGATGAGGGCGATGTCCTTGTTCATCTGCTCGGCCAGGACGATGTTCCGTGCGGCCATCGCATACCAGACGTTCAGGTCCACAGCGCCGAATGCGCCGGGTGCCGGGCAGCAGCTCGCACCCTTCAGGGGGAGGAGCTCAATGCCGAGTTTCTCGCTCGTCTTGATGGCGGCAGCCTCACACCCAGGATAGCGGTTTGGTGCGATACAACCCAGGAAAAAGGCATACTGATGCATCAGTGTTCACCCTCTGAGAGGATCCTGTCTGCAATCTCTTTCATATGGTAGTGGTCCATGATTTTCCTAATACCCGGCAGGTACTCGGGGTACTTGTGGGTGGTTTCAGGTTCGGCCTCAAGGCCCAACTTCAGGCGGGCTGCCCGGTTCACGTCATTGTTTGGCACACCGTGGCCGGTCTTGTAGATGAGCTGGATCGTCTTGAGGAAGTTCCTCGGGACGATGTCCCACTTGAATGCAAGGTTGCGCATTGCCATGATAACGTCGGTCGGGGCAATGTCGCGCGGGCAGCGGTCGGTGCAGCTGTAGCAGGTGGTGCAGAGCCACAGGTCAGGGTCGGTGAGTGCCTCTTTCTCAAGCCCGAGGACGGCACGGCGGACGAACTTCCGGATCCGGTAGCTCGAGCGGGGGGCCGAGGGGCAGGAGCCCGTGCAGGTACCGCACTGGAAGCACATGTGCGGGATCGAGCGGGAGAGCTTCTCCACGTCCTTGAGGAATTCAGGATTGCTGTCCGTTGTGTGGAAATACCTGTCCTGGAATTTTTCTTCCATTGCAGGGTCAGAATATCCTTTTACCATGTCACTACCTCACGCGTGTTCAAGGGCCTTGAGTTCCACTTCTCCCGGCTTTACGTCCTCTTTGACCTTGGAGGTCCGCGGGGTGAAGAGCTTTGCCTTGATCCTGTTGAAGAGGTCGGTTTCCTTGCCCTTCATCCGGATGCCCGTTCTCTTCAGGACGATAATGTCCTCGCCGGGGCAGGCGTTGACACATGCGCCGCAGAGGATGCAGAGGTCCTTGTTGACGGCGATGTTTGCCTCCTTCTGGCCCTTCATCTGGGCTGCGGGGGACGGGGACGGGAGATAAATTGCATGGGCCGGGCAGATCTCGGCACAGGTCGAGCAACCGCCGGGGCACTTCTCGGCGTGGAATTCGATATCGCCGGTGAAGATCTTCTCGACGGTGATTGCCTCGGTCGGGCAGTTCGTTGCGCACCAGCGGCAGGTGCAGCAGTCGTCTTCGATGATGTCGACCTTGCCGGGGAGCTTCTTCGCCTCAACCTCGCGGTTGACGGTGATGGCCTCTTCGGGGCAGGCCTCGACACAGACCTTGCAGGCGTCGCAGAGTTTCTCGTCCCAGATGACGTCGCCCTCGACCTTGCCGTTTTCGGCGCTGAAAGCCTTGCGCTTGACGTCGATGGCCGGGCAGAGCGATCCGCAGATGCCGCAGACCGTACACTTCTCGGTGTCGACCTCGAAGGTGGTCTTGGTGGTCAGTGCGGTCTGGCGCTTGCGGCCGTCTTCGACGGTTCCCTCGAATGCCGGGACGTCGCGGTCGATTGCGTCACGCGGGCAGACGTCTTCACAGGTCGTGCACCGCACGCACTTTTCGTCGTCGATCTTGGCGAGCATGTCGTACTGCGGGAAACCCTCCTTCTCGACGATGGGGAGTCTCTCTTCGCCGTCGATCTTCAGTGTCAGCGAGTTGAACGGGCACATAACGACGCAGACGCCACAGTACGAACACTTGACTTCGTCAATGTTGACGGGGGCGGCGTAGTCGATTGCGTTCTTTCTCTTGGTCGCTCCGACCATGCTGACAGTAATGGCGTCCTCGGGGCAGGACTCGGCGCAGATGCCGCAGCCCGTGCACCTCTGGCTGTCAAGGATCAGGTGATTGACTGCCTGAAGGAGCCGCTGTTCATTGATGATGTTGACACCATCTCTCTTTTTGGAGAATTTTGGAAATATCGCCATGAATAACCCTCACTCCTTATGCTTTTGTCTGGGCACCGGGCCCGGACTGCATTGGTCCTACGACCAGCCGTATCACATTGTATGGGCATGCTTCGACGCAAACGCCGCATCCGGCGCAGAGCTCGTGATCAACGTCAAGGACAGTTGCCTTGCCGTTCATCACCTTGTAGATCTTCTCCGTGGTAGCAGGATCCACGGTGTTGAGCTCGAGTGCGTCTACGGGGCACGCGACCACACAATTGTTACAACCGGTACAACGTTCCATGTTTACGTGCACTGCAAATGCCATGGTTTCACGCACCAGCTATCTCGATTGAAAATCGATTATGAAAGAGTTGTCAAATAATATAGATAAACTTTCTGAAAGAAAGCACCCAAAAAAATCCATATCCTGCGCCGGGCAATGCCAATATGTTAATTTGTAGCTCTGATTAAACGCCCCTCCGTTGCACCTCGCCTTGATTGCCGGCGCGTGGAGGTTGCATGAGAAGGTGCGCTCTTTCGCATCGACTACCATTGCCGGTGGGCAGGAGAATTAGAAATCTTCTTCTATTCGCCTGTTGCATTCTGTAACAGAGTAGAGAAGGCAGGAAATTGTCCTGCGACTCTGCATCTGAGGTGCAAACATGGATTTAAATGGTGTGACCATCGACGATACGTACGCAGAGGCGTTTCCGACCTGGGTCTCCCGGGTCATCATCACTGCAGTAACCAAGAAATACGCATACAATGCAGCCGTTGAGGCGACTGGTTTTGCGACCTCGGCCATCGGGTGCCCCTGTGAGGCGGGCATCGAGGGCTTTGTCCCGGCCGAAGAGACCCCGGACGGAAGGCCGGGCTATGCGATCCTGATCTGTGCCGGCAAGAAGAAGCTGAAGGCGCAGGTCGTCGAGAGACTTTCCGAGTGCGTCCTCACCGCCCCGACGACCGCGGTCTTCGATGGTCTGCCTGAGGCCGAGGAGCGTATCGCAGTGAAACTCCACTTCTTCGGCGACGGCTACGAGTACCAGAAGGAGGTCGGCGGCAGGAAGTGCTGGGTGATCCCGGTTATGAACGGCGAGTACGTCGGCGAGGAGGACTTCGGCATTGTCAAGGGCGTTGCCGGCGGGAACTTCTTCGTGATGGGCGAGAACCAGATGGCCGCGCTTATGGGTGCCCAGGCAGCGGTCGACGCGATCGCCGGGGTCAGCGGTGTCATTACCTCCTTCCCTGGCGGCATTGTCGCCTCCGGCTCGAAGGTCGGGAGCAAGTACAAGTTCATGGTGGCGAGCACCAACGAGAAGTACTGCCCGACTCTCAGGGAGAAGGTCGAGGACTCGAAGGTACCCGAGGGCGTCAAGGCGATCTACGAGATCGTCATCGACGGTGTGGACGAGGAGAGCGTGAAGAACGCGATGTCTGCGGGCGTCAAGGCCGCGACCAAGGTCCCGGGTGTCGTCTTCATCAGTGCCGGTAACTTCGGCGGCAACCTCGGTCCCTTCAAGCTCGAGCTGAAGGACCTCATCTAATTTTTTTTCGTCTCCTCCCCTGCGCCGGGCGATATATTCCTGTTATGGGGTGGTTTCCGGCAGGGGCGAGCGGGTAGGTGTGGTTTTTATCGAGGTGATCTGTGCCTCTTTCGGGTAGGGGGAGCGGGTAGCATCGCGCATGGTGACCTATTCGTTATATGGCTCTTTTTAATCCGGCAATTCACGAAAAATGGCCCTATATTGGCGTATTTCACGTGACCGGATCCGAACATTTTCCGGCCTCTTTCCTGTCCCTTCCCCGGCATGGGCGAGTGGCGGGAGAGGGAAGGCATGCCTCCCGATCATATCGCTGACTGGGGGCCTTTGGGTCATGTCGGATTAAGGTCTGTTTCGTGAATGGACTCCGATATGCCCGGGTATCTGGATCCCCCCGATGCGGCCCGAGAAGGGGGGTGTGGTCCTTTGATTGAAGACCGATACGGGAGTATCTGACAGGGGCAGTGTCTTGCAGGGCCGATACCTCTCTTGAAGACACCCGCCTCCTGCAGGACGGTATGAGTTTTTCATGCCCATATCGGGTGAAAGGGTCTCCCTACTCTTCTCCTGCTCATTCGTGCTCCCTGGGGGGCGATCCCTTTATCTTCAATGACGCCGAATATTTCGTCAACGAAATTTTCGGTGTATATCATGATCACGCTGACTCCCGCAGAAGTGAAAGAGCGCTTTGGGTCGCTCTTTGCAGAGAAGTTCATTGTCATGGTGGACGAGCAGGCCGGCATGGCCGAGATCCTGGAGACCTGCCGTCACCGCGGCACGATCGAGTGGGACATGATGAACAGGCGGCGTGCTTGCGGCGCCCTCTCCTCCGCGGAGGTGCAGGGGTCCTCGATGACGATGCTTGCCCGCCTCGGGAAGTACGAGGCGAACTTCGGTGCGGCAGGGCAGGAGATCGGTGGCCAGGCGCTGGAGGGTGTCGAGGTGCAGGGCGACGAGATCGTCACCTCCTGGGCAGGGATCGCTGGTGCCGGTGTCGGCGTCGCCGCCTGCCTTCCGCAGGCTCCCGGCGTGATCCGGGCCGAGTATCCGACCGAGGAGGACCTCCACATCGGGGGAGCACGGGTCTGCAAGGTACGGATTGTCACCCCGAAGTACGAGAAACTGACCATCGGGATCGACGACACAGACACGAAGGAGGAGGGCGCCACCTGGGTGCTCGCCCTGAAGTGTGCCGAAGCGTGCAGAGTTGCTGGAGCAGAGTACCTTAATATGCGACTCGTCCAACTCAACCCGGCGGCACCGGAAAAGACGACGAACTGCGTCGGTTCGGTGCTGAACTTTGCCGTACGCCCCGGTTCTGTGGAACCTCTCCTCGCCTTCGTGAAGGAGTATATCGAGGAGCATGCAGTCTCGGGCGACACCGGGATCGCCTACTACCGCGGTCTCTGTCTCCCTGACTCGGAGTATGTGAAGAAGATCAAGACCGACCTGGTGACGCAGGCGGACGTGGAGGCCGAGGCAGAGCGCATTGGCGTCACCTTTATTGACTCCGCCGCTGGCAAAGGGCGGATAGGTGCGTTCGGTGCGGTGCTCTGGGGCAACCGCGGCGTGGAGGCGGCAGGACTGTATGGAGAGCAACCGGGCGGCAGGGTCTGAGGGTCTTACAGACCCCTATGTGGTGGCGTACCCCCTGATCGCGGCGGTCGCCGACGACGAAGGGAGCCGGATCGAACTGGTCGAGTTCTTCGACTGCCTCGGCGGGGCACACTGGGTCCGCCGTCACTATGCACAGAGCCCGCTCGTCGTCTCCGCAAGGACGGTGGGGGCGACGACACGGTACGTCCTCAGGGCGGGGTGTGTCCACCTTCCCCTGGAGGGTTCCCGCTTTCCCGCGGGAATCGCGGGCGCCGCGGTAGAGGGCGACGAGATCGCGGTCACCTATCTCGGCATGGGCGGCGGCGGTGTCGGGGCCTCGGCCTGCCGCGCCCGCGGCGGCGGGGTGATCAGGGCGTCGTGCGACGAGTCCGGCGGCGGCAAACTGGCAGGGTCGACGATCTGGCTGCCGCGGCGCGAGCGGGTGGTCATCGGTGTCGACGACACCGACACCGCCGAGGAGGGGGCGACCTGGACCCTCGTCCACAACATTGCAAAGGCTGTCGCCGATGAGTCTTCGGTGTACCTCTCCCACACGATCGTCCAGTTGTATCCGGTGCCGGAGAGGACGAAGAACTGCGTTGCCTGTGCGGTGGAGTTTGCGTCGTCCGACCCCGATGGTCTCATCGAGCGGTTCGCCGCCCTGCTCCGCCGCCACACCCTCTCCGAGGAGACAGGGATGGCGGCGTACGTCGGCTTCGACCCGTCGCCCCTGCGGGCATACGGTGAAGCGGTGAAGAAGGGGAAGGTGTCGTGGACCGACCTCGAGGCCGTCCTCGGCGAGGTCAGGGTCGTGATGAACGGTCACGGCCTTATCGGTGCGGTGGCGTCGATCCCCTTCTACACCGACTACGAGGAGGCGATTGCCCTGTGGAAAGGCTGAGGCTGAAAGCCGCACTCCTTGCCGCGGGAAAGGTGAAGGCCGTGGGCGTCCCCCCCGATAAGTACCTCTCCTCCTCCACCGCGGGGCCCGGCGCCGGCGGCGAGGGCTCCGTCTTTTTTTCCGTCGATGGTATGAGAGTCCGTCTTTCTGTGGATCCCCATGCCGAACTCACCCTCATCCACGAGGGCAAGGGAAACGCGACCATCCCTTTCCGCGGGGAGATGGTGCGAGGCGTCCTTGAGGTGCCCGGCTTCCATTGCCCACGGCAGGCCTTCATCACCCTCACCTCCTCCTGCATCTTCTCCTGCCGGTACTGCGCCGTCCCCGGTCATGCGGGGAGGACGAAGAGCGCGGAGGAGGTCGTGGCTATGGTGAGGTCCGTCCTCGGGAGGATCGACGCGATCTCCCTGACAAGCGGTGTGGCCGGGAGCATCGCGGAGGAGGAGAGACGCACACTTGAGGTGGTGAGGGCCCTCGTCCCCTTCGGCCTCCCTATCGGGGTCTCCATCTACCCGACGCGCGACTCCCCCCGTCTCCTGAAGGAGGCCGGGGCCACCGAGGTAAAGTTCAACCTTGAGGCGGCGACACCCGGTCTCTTTGCGGAGATGTGCCCTGGCCTTGAGTGGAACCTCGTCTGGGAGGTGCTCGAAGAGTCGGTGCGCCTCTTCGGGAAGAACCATGTCCAGAGCAATGTTATCGTCGGCCTCGGGGAGAGCGACGAGGAGATGGCAGCGGCTGTCAGGAGACTCTGCTCGACCGGGGTGATCCCGGTCCTCCGGCCTCTCACCCCGTCGGCCGGTCTCGCGCACTTCAGGCGCCCGTCGGCAGAGAGGTTGCTCAAACTGTACGCGATCGCACGAGAGGAGATGGCAACCGCCGGCCTCGACGCGAAAGAGGCGCTGACTATGTGTGCGGCATGCACGGGCTGCGACCTCGTGCCCGGGAGGGACTAGAGGATGGACGGCGAGGAGGTGCTCGCTCTCGCTCTTTCCGGGGCGGCTGACGAACTGTACACGGTGCCGGGCTATCCTGTGACCGGGTGTGCTGTGCGGGCCGGTGCTGAGGTCTGCATGAACGAGAAGGTCGCTCTCGAGTACGCCCTCGGCGACTCCCTTTCTGGCAGGCGCGCAGCGGTGATCGTGAAGCACGTCGGTATGAACATCCTCGCGGACCCCCTCGTGCAGGCGACGGCACAGGGTGTTGTGGGGGGCGTCGTCGTCGTCGTCGGGGACGACCTTCTTGCCCGCGCCTCGCAGGTCGGGGAGGACTCCCGCCACTTCGGCCCCCTGGCGATGGTGCCGTTCGTCGAGGCCGACGTGCCCGATGCCCTCCCTGCCGCAGTTGAAGAGGCCTTCGCCCTCTCCGAGGAGATGTCGCGGGTTGCGGTCCTGCGGGTGACGCCTGAGGTCCTTGACGCCCCGGTGACGACCCCCCCCACCCTCCGCGGGGGGAGGGGTGCGGGCGCCCTCGCGGAACCCGCGCTGACGATGCGGGGCAGGTGGGAGAGGGCCATGCAGGTTTCTGCGGAGTATGCGGGCCGCCAGGCCCCGAAAGGTGTCAGGGTCGCAATCCCGCCGGTGCCTGCGCCCTTTGGGGAACCGGAGCGTTTTGCCGACCGGGGGTTCTGCCGGACCCTCTGCCGGCACTGCCCCTACCGCCCGCTCCTCTCCCTCCTTGCCGAAAGAGGGATGCGGCCCGCGGTCGATGCGGGGTGCTCCCTCCTCGCGACAAATCCCCCATACAGGATCGGTACTGCGAGTTACGGCCTCGGGTCTGCGGTGGCGGTGGGGGCGCGGAGCACGGGAGTCGCCCTGATAGGGGACTACGGGCTCCTGCACTCCGGCATAAACGCACTGATCGACGTCTATGAGAAGGGCCTCCCCCTCCTCTGTATCGTCCTTGAGAACAGGCGCATGGGCATGGTCGGTGGCCAGGAGGTGACCGGGGTGGAGAGGTATCTCGACTGGGCCGGACCGGCAGTCTGTCGCGCCGACGACCTGGCCGGACTGGCGCGGCTGATCGTGCCCGCCGGGAAGCCAACGACGGTGGTCGTCACCGGGGTATGCCCCGGAGGTGAGAGTCATGAAAAAGTGGAATGTTGAGATATGTGACGTCACGCTCCGTGACGGTGAGCAGACGCCGGGTGTATCGTTTAATTGCGAAGAGAAGAAGGAGATCGCACAGACCCTTGACGCTGTCGGCGTCGAGGTGATCGAAGCCGGTTTCCCGGCGGTTTCAAAGAACGAGAAGGCGGCGGTGCGGGAGATCTGCGGTATGGGCCTCGACGCCCGGATCTGTGCACTCGCCCGGGCAAAAAAGTATGACATCGACGCCGCCCTCGACTGCGGCGTGGACATGATCGGCATATTTGCGGCCACTTCAGACCTCCATATCAGGATGAAGTACGGCAAGAGGCGTGAGGAAGTCCTTGCCGAGGCCTGTGCCATGATCGAGTACGCCCACGACCACGGCGTCGCCGTCAGGTTCGGTGCCGAAGACGCCTCCCGGACCTCTCTCCCTGACCTCATACAGGCGTACAGGCAGGTCACCGATGCCGGTGCCGACCTCGTCACCTTTGCCGACACGGTCGGGTGCATGACCCCCTCCGAGGTCGGGGAGCGGGTGCGCCAGGTCGCGGCCGCCATCGACACGCCCATCTGCATCCACTGCCACGACGACCTCGGGTGCGCCACCGCAAACACCATCACGGCCGCTGCAAACGGTGCTTTCCAGCTCCACACCACGGTCAACGGCCTCGGCGAGAGGGCCGGGAACGCCGCCCTTGAAGAGGTGCTCGTCGTCCTGGCCATGAAGGCCGGGATCAACAGGTACGACCTCTCTCACCTCCAGAGACTCTCCGAGAGGGTCGAGAGAGCCTCGGGGATCGCGGTCGCGAAGAACAAGGCGGTCGTGGGCGCCCATGCCTTCGCCCACGAGAGTGGCATTCACATCGCCGCGATCCTCAGGGAACCCGAGACCTACGAGTACGTGCGCCCCTCCCTTGTCGGTGCGTCGAGGACGTTCATCCTCGGCAAGCACACGGGCAGGCACGCGATCGAGCATGTCGCCTCCTCCCTCGGCTACGACCTCGACGACGCCGGGATCTCCTGGGTCCTTGCCGAGGTGAAGAGGCGGAGCGAGGCGAAGTGCACGGTGACACCCGAAGTCCTCCAGGAGATCCTCTGCGCCGCACAGAAAGGAGCGGTCTGATGGGCACTCTTGCCGAGGAGATCCTTGGGGCGCCTGCCGGGGAGTACGTCGACCGCCGGGTGGACCGGGCCTATGCCCATGACGGCACCGGCGTCCTGGCGCGGGAGGCCTGGCTCTCGATCGGGACAGGGGCCTTCCCCGACCCGGACCACAGGTACCTCATCTTCGACCACATCGTCCCGGCAAACACCTCCCTGACCGCCGACCTCCAGAAGGAGTTGCGGGTCTTTGCCCGGCAGCAGGGGATGCACCTCTCCGACGTCGGCGGTGGCGTCTGCCACCAGGTGATGGCTGAAGGGTATGCCCTGCCCGGCGAGGTGATTGTCGGGGCGGACTCGCACTCCTGCACCCTCGGGGCCTTCGGCGCCTTTGCGACGGGTGTCGGGGCGACAGACATGGCCGGTATCTGGGCGACGGGCGAGACCTGGTTCAGGGTGCCGGAGACGACCGGCGTCTTTCTGGATGGCGCCCTCACCGGTGCGGCCGCGGCAAAGGACGTCGCCCTTGCCTATGTCTCTGCCCTCGGCATGGACGGTGCGACCTACCGTGCCCTCGAGTTCGTCGGCGAGGGGGCAGGGGGACTCTCGATGGCCGACCGCCTCACCCTCTCCAACATGGCGGTGGAGACAGGTGCGAAGGCCGGGATGTTCTATGCCGACGCGGTGACGCGGGAGTACCTCGCCGGGTTCGGCCATGCAGTGGAGGAGCAGACGCCTGTCGATGGATACCGGCAGGAGGTCACTCTCGACCTCGGGGATATCGAACCCCTCCTTGCCCTGCCGCCGCGGGTTGATACTGTATGCCCGGTGGCCGAGAAAGAGGGTCTGGCCGTGGATCAGGTCTTCCTGGGCACCTGCACCTGCGGGCGCTACGAGGACCTGGAGGCCTTCGCCCGCATCGTGCGGGGGAAGAAGGTGACGGTGAGGACCGTCGTCGTCCCGGCGTCTCGGGCCGTGCTCACCCGTGCGGCCTCGACCTGGGTGCTCCCCGCACTCATCGAGGCCGGGTGCGCCGTCGGGACGCCCGGGTGCGGCCCCTGTCTCGGCGCCCATATGGGTGTGATCGGGGAAGGAGAGGTCTGCCTCTCGACCGCGAACCGGAACTTCAGGAACAGGATGGGCGTCGGCGGCGAGATCTACCTGGCCTCGCCCCAGACCGCCGCGGCGACCGCCCTTGCCGGCGAGATCCGGTCCCCGGAGGGGTGCCTGTGAAGGGCGAAGGACATGCCGTCTGCCTCGGCCGGGACATCGACACCGACCTTATCATCGCAGGGCGATACCTGCGGACGAAGGACAGGTCTGTCTGGGCGGCTCATGTCTTCGAGGACCTCGACCCCACCCTTGCCGGGCGCCTTGCCGGGGCGGTCATTGTTGCGGGCCCGAATTTCGGGTGCGGGTCGTCTCGGGAGCAGGCGGCGGTCGCCCTGAAGGAGGCGGGCGTCGTCGCCGTCGCCGCCCCGACCTTTGCCAGAATCTTCTTCAGGAACGCCGTCAATATAGGACTCTTGGTGCTTGAGTGCGAGATCCCCTGCCATGAGGGCGAGGCGGTGCGCTTCGACCTCGACGAGGGATGGATCGAAGCTGGTGGGACCCGCCGCCCGCTCCGTCCTCTCTCCCCGCGGATGCGAGAGATCCTCCGGTCAGGGGGTCTTGTCCCCTATCTCAGCGGAGGCCATGGATGATATTTCCTGAAGAGTGTAAATACGTGGGCCTTGCGAGTGCGAGGCCCCTCGGAGAAAAGGTCTATTTCCTCTCCCGGTGGCTGATCCGGGAGACCCCCGAAGGCTACGAGGTCCTGTCGGTGAAACCTGCCGATGGAGAGGGACTGATGCGTGATGTCGCGGCGACATGGGTGCTCGCGAGGTCCGACGAGACATTTCTGTATCCTGATCCGGTGAACTTCAATGACCGGTCGCGCCTGATCAGTCTTGCGGCGGCCTCGGGCCACCGGTGCACCATCTTCCGGAGTCCCGACGAGTCGCGGACCTTTGTCCTCGACCCTGACCCGGAATCGCTCCTGACCGTGCATGTCTATGACATCATCCCGCCGCGCCCCCATCTTGCGGCGATCCTGAAAGAACTCGAAGGTGTCGGGCTTTTCGGCGACCTTGGCATAAGTTTCGAATATCATATCAGGGACATCAGGGAGACGGAGGCCGAGGTCTACCCCTGCCGTGCCGGTGGTTTCGACCGGACCCTGGATGCCGACCCCCTTGCAGGGACGGAGCATGTAGCCGGGTGCCTCACGGCGAAGCAACTCTGTTCCGAGAACTACGGGGACGGGGTGGAGATCACCGAGATATGTCCCCTGACGCAGGTTGCGGAAGAACCGTTCATCGCCAGGTGTTGCCGCTCAGAGCGCGAGGGTGTCGGCGAATGGAACGGGAAGTTCGGCGGTGTCGTCCACTGGGGTGCGGCGCCCCATACCATCGATACGGTCCTCAGGAATGCGGTCGCCGGGTGGCGGGAGCATGAAGGTCGCGGTCGTCCCCGGTGACGGGATAGGGCAGGAGGTCGTCCCGGTGGCCGGGGCGGTCCTCCGTCGCCTCCACCCGGACTGGGACTACTTCCCTGTCGAGGTCGGCTACGGCCGCTGGCAGAGGTGCGGGTCGGCCATCGGCCCTGAGGAGATGCGGGCCCTTGGAGAGGCCGATGCCATCCTCTTCGGTGCGGTGACCACGCCCCCCGACCCGGCATACAGGAGCGTGCTCGTACAGATGAGAAAGGACCTCGACCTGTATGCGAATGTCCGGCCGGTGCGGGGTCCCGGTGTCGACCTCACGATCGTGCGGGAGAACACCGAGGGACTGTACTCCGGGATCGAGTGGGAACTGCCGGGGTCGTACTGCACCCTCCGGGTCGTCACCGAGAGGGGGAGCAGGCGGATTGCACGCTTTGCGGCGGGTCTTGCGAAGGGGGATCGACTCACCATCGGGACAAAGGCGAATGTCCTGAAGTCAGACACCCTCTTCCGTCGCTGCGCCATCGAGGAGGCGGAGGCCGCAGAGGTGGCATGGGAGGAGAAGTTCATCGACGCACTCTGCCTTGACGTGCTGATGCACCCCTCCCGTTACGGCGTCATCGTGACGACGAACATCTTTGGTGATATCCTCTCCGACGCGGCGGGGGCGCTCGTCGGCGGCCTCGGCACCCTCCCCTCGGCGAACATCGGCGACAGTCACGCCCTCTTAGAACCTGTCCACGGTTCGGCGCCCGATATTGCGGGGAAGGGCATCGCAAACCCGGTGGCTGCGATCCGGAGTGCGGCGATGCTCCTCGCCCATGCAGGCGACAGGGAAGGTGCGGCCGCGGTGGATGCGGCCGTGGACGCCGTCCTTGCGGCGGGCGTCCGGACCCCCGACCTCGGCGGCACGGCCTCGACGGTGCAGGTCGGCGAGGCGGTGGTCGATCGGATCAACGAGAGGACGCGCTGACGGTCGCCTCCCGCAATTCCCCTCACTTTTTATCATTCCGCTTCTGGATTCTCCTCCCAGAGCCCGAACGTGTTCCCCTCTGTATCCTCGCAAACGGCAAGATACCCGAATTTCTGAACGACCGTTTTCGGGAGCAGCACCTTTCCGCCGAGGCGGACCACGTCGACGAGGTACGAGTTGACGGATGAAACCCCGATATAACTGGTGATTTTCTGGTCCGGCATCCCTCGCTTTCCCATGCCGCCGCCAATGCCCGGGGACCCGTCTTCGGTTGTGGTGCTGATCAGGTAATAGTCTGTCCCGCCGGGAACCAGTTCAAAGTTCCATCCAAAAAGGCTGGAATAAAAGGTCTTCGCTCGTTCGAGGTCTTCGGCAGGCAGGTCAAAATGTACGATCGTCGCCATGTTTTTCACCGGTGGAGGACTGGTGCGGCCATTCATTAACGTTGTGGCTGAGGGGGTGGTGACATGCCTGCAGGAGTGCTCTTTGGTGCTGTTCCCGTGTTCTATTCAAACCCGGTTCTGGCCCCATCCTTGGAACCGTCAAAAAAATATTCTGAAGTGTGAATGCCTTATTCTCTCTTCCTTTTTTTCAAGAGATCTGCGGCCGCAGGTATCAGGCCGTGGACCCCGTCAGCGAGGGGGTGGACCTCGATGAGGTCCCGGAAGTCGTCGACCGTACGCCTGTGCCTGATAGCCTCGGCCATGTAGGTGGCGATGATCCCGGCGCCCGGCGAGGCCGCCCAGACCCCCCTGATCTCCCCGTTCTCAGGGTCGACCAGGACCTTCCCGAGGCCTGTGTCACCTCCGGGCACTGACCAGAAGGACCCCGGCCCTGCCGGTGCTGGCACCGAGAGTTCGACCCCCTCGTCGTCCTCTGCAAGGGCGAATGCGAGGTCGTTCGCGAGGCTGATACTCTGCGGCACGACCGAAGGGGCATAGCGCATCTCATGGCCGA
>NZ_CALFSA010000171.1 GCF_937919355.1 uncultured Methanofollis sp.
AACCTGCTCTTCCACCTTGAAAAACTGGAAAATGCCGGCCTTATCTCCCAGAGGTACGAGCGGGGCGAGTACGAACTCACCGCCTCAGGGTACCTGGTCCTCCGGGGCATCGCCCGGATCTCTGCGTCCCTGTCTGGCTACGGTGCGGAGGCCGGAGACGCAGACAGAAAGATATAAACAATTCAGGAGGAGAGATTAGATTCATGTGCGCCCGCTTTCTGGACCGCTTTTTCAAACCTAAGCCATATATCGTGGAAAGCATCCCGCCACCCTCGATCTCCCACGGCGCCGGGATGACGGTCCCTGAATACAAGACCAGGCCGTACTTCATCGTCGCATCGGTCGAGATGGGGAACACAACGACGAAGTGCATCCTCACCGGGACCAACCTCGACACCGGCATGACCTATGTCATCAACAAGACGGTGAAGATGAGCCGCGACGTCAGGCGGCCGAAGCCCGGAGAGGAGACCTTCGGCGCGACCCTCGACGGCACAGAACTCACCCGCGAGTCCGTCACCGAACTGGTGCGTGACACCCTCCTCGAGTGCCACAGGGAGGCGGGCCTCTCTATCAAGGACGACCTCGACTTTGTGGTGCGGAGCACCGGCGTCGTCGCCGCCATGGACTCCCCCGACCAGGTAGGGGAGTTTGTCATCGCCCTCGCCAATGGGTGCCTTGCAGCGGGCGTCCCGCCGAGGAAGATGACGCCCCCGATGTCGAAGGAGAACCTCACGAAAAAACTCCAGAACTACAGTTTTGCCGACAAGGTGGTCTTTGTCGGGGCGGTCGCCGGCGTGATCCCCCCTGTCGGGAGTTCAGGGGTCGAGATGGTCGCCAACGAGATGGAGGGCGAACTTGCGATGGCCGGCATCAAGGAAGGCGCAAAGAGCACGCCGGTCGACTTCCGCAACCCCTGCATCTCGATGGACTTCGGCACGACCCTTGACGGCAGGATCACCTCCGACGTCGACCCGAAGGCCGAGAACCCCTTTGCCCAGACCATCGGGAACTTCTGCGGCCTTGCGGGGGCGGTCCCCGATGCTATCGTCAGGGGGACAGGCCAGGTCGAGGGGAGGACGGGTACGGCCCTCGACATGTTCGGGGACAAGAGTGTTGTCGAAGGGCTGTCGCGGTTCGGGAGGAGTGCGGCAATCATCGAGGACTATGTCGAGCAGGCGCACCGCCACATCGACATCAGGGTCGTCCCGCCAGACCGCGACCGTTTCGGCCGTGTGCCGGTCAACGCAAAGGTCGCCCACGACTCAGGAGTCGCCCTGATCGGGTGCGACGTCGGTGTGAACGGGAGCGAGACCGGAGCACTCAATACGATCGGCGCAGAGATCTATGAGAAGTACGGCAAAGGGTTGCTCGCCGACGTGATCGACCACGTCTGCACGAGAATGGCCCTCAGGCTCATCGATGTCGCGGTCGAACACAACATGGTTCCGGAAAACGCCTCCATCGGTTTCACCGGACGGGCGGCGATATCGGGGAGAAAACCGCAGTACATCCTTGACGGGATCGCCGAGCGCGGCCTCTTCAAAGACCCGCAGAACCACGTGGTCTTTGTGGACGACGGGCTTGCACGCGGCGCCGCCCTGATGGGGCGGTGCATGAACTCCCTCGGCAAACCGAAGAACCCCCTTGGCGGCGTGAGGGGCGGGCCGTGCATCATGGGCCGGCGCATCAAGGTAGGAAAGTGAGGAAAATCCCATGGCAAAAGAAGAACTCTATGATCTGGTCATCCCGCCGGGTGTCCCGAGAAGCGTGATCAGGGACATCATCGGCAAGTACGACGTCGAACTGGTTGACAGCCCGCAAAGGCTCTCCTTTGCAAACATGGACGGCGACATACGAAACCTCCTGGCCTTCCGCGGCAAACTGGACGTCGTCCAGAAAGCGGAAAAGGACATGATCGCGCAGGTCAAGGCATTCATCGACACCGACTAACTCTTTTTTTGCAGGGCGGGCAGGGCGCACCAGGAGATCCGCCCGGACGGGGAAACATTCGATTTTTGGATCGGAGATACCGGCCCCACACCGGGAGACTACGTGGGAAATCAGAGATTTTCTTGTGCTCACTCCGTTCGCACAGCGAAGGTCTTCGACCTTCTCGACGCCCTCCGGTCGTTTCCCCGGGCCCCCGCTCAGGATATCCCATCGAATGTGTTCTTCGAAGACTGGATGGTCTTTTGCCCCCGGACAGCGCTTCTGTTTCTTTACTCCTTTCGGTCGTCCTCCAGATCAGGACTGACCCCGGGCAGAGAGAGAGCAGAGATCCTGAGATAAGAGGTTGTCGTCCCACCCTCCTGTCATGAACCTGACAGGTATCGAGAAATTCTGATTAAAAAAAGATGCACCGGGATCGCACCGAAGTGCAACCCTGTTCTCACCGGATCAGTGTGACGAGAAGCGCCTTCTGCGCGTGGAGGCGGTTCTCGGCCTGGTCCCAGACAATGCTCTGCGGCCCTTCCAGCACATCTTCGGCGATCTCCTCGCCGCGGTGGGCGGGCAGGCAGTGCATCACCACGGCGTCGGGTTCGGCACGCGCCACGACGTCGGAGGTGATCGTATAGCCCTGGAAGGCCCTGAGGCGCTCTTCCCGCTCGGCCTCGTTGCCCATCGAGACCCAGACGTCGGTGTAGAGGGCATTGGCATCCTTCGCCGCCTCTTCAGGCGTGGCAAAGAAGGCGACCTTCGCACCCCGCGCTCTGGCTTCCTTCAGGGCGGCGGCATCGGGTTCATACCCCGGCGGGCATGCGATCCGCAGTTCCATCCCCGTGTAGGCCGCGGCGATGAGCATCGAGTTGCAGACATTGTTCCCGTCGCCGATCCATGCAAGCCTCAGGCCATCGAGTGAGGAGAAGCGTTCGCGCAGCGTCAGAAGGTCGGCAAGCACCTGACAGGGATGGGCGATGTCAGAGAGGCCATTGACGACCGGCACCGACGCATACTTTGCAAACTCCTCAAGCGTGCTGTGCTTGTAGGCCCGGATCATGATGGCCGAGACATACCGGGAGAGCACACGGGCCGTGTCCCTGAGCATCTCGCCCCGGCCGAGCTGGAGGTCGTGGGGGTTGAGGAAGAGGGCATGGCCCCCGAGGTCGTGCATCCCTGCCTCGAAAGAGACACGGGTCCGCGTCGAGGCCTTCTCGAAGATCATGGCGAGGCTCTTCCCGGTCAGGAGGGTGTGAGGAGTACCTCTGGCCCTGAGCGCCTTGAGCCTCTCGGCCTCGTCAAGGATCTCCTCTATCTCGGCTGGTTCTGCATCCAGAAGCGTTAAAAAGTCCTTCTTCATCGTATCGCCTTCATGTGCGCAATCCTCTTCTCAAGGATGGAGGTCTTGCCGATATCGTGGCGGTACCACACACCGCCCTTCACTGACGCAGCCGCCTTCTCGGCCTTTGCCTCGGCCTCTTCAAGGTTGTCGCCGAGGCCGACGAAGGCCATCGCCCGCGAGGTGAGGGTCGTCAGTTTCCCGTCCTTCTCAGCGACATTTGCGTAGTAGAGCAGGGCGTCGCCATAGTCCCCGACCTCGATCGGCGCCCCCGCGACAGGCGCAGCAGGATAACCCTGCGGCACGAGGTACTTGCAGACCGTTGCCTGCTTTGCAAAGTCCACATGAGCAGGCGAGAGCGTCCCGTCGATGATACGGCAGAGGACCCCGGCAAAGTTGCTCTGGAGGAGGGAGAGGACATTCATCGCCTCGGGGTCGCCGAAGCGCGAGTTGAACTCCACAACCTTCGGGCCGTCCCGCGTGTTCATGAATTGACCGTAGAGTATACCGCGGTACGGCTGGCCCTCGGTGTTCATCGCCGCAACAGTGCTCCGCATGATCTCAAGGGCATCGCGGTAGTCTGCCGGAGAGACAAAGGGCAGGAGATGGTCTTCAAGGGAATACGTGCCCATCCCACCAGTGTTCGGGCCTGTATCCCCTTCGTACGCCCTCTTGTGGTCCTGGACAAGGGGCATCGGCACCAGGTGGTTCCCGTCTACGAAGGCCTGGAGGGTGAACTCCTCACCGATAAGACGTTCTTCGAGGACGATACCGTCGCGGAGGGTGCGTGCATATTTCTTCGCACCCTCACGGTCCACCTGCTCGCCCATGACCCTGACACCCTTGCCACCGGTCAGACCGATCGGTTTTATCGCAAGGTCGCCGTCATAGACGTCGATATAGTCGCAGGCCTCTTCAGGGTCGTGGAAGACGCGGTAGTGGGGACACCCGGCGATGCCGTGCTTCTCCATCATTGCGCGGCAAAACGCCTTGTCTGTCTCAAGCCTGGCCGCCAGCCGCGTCGGTCCGACGCAGGGGACTCCCTGTTCCTGGAGGGTGTCGGCAATGCCGGCCTCAAGTGGTGCCTCGGGACCGATGATCGCAAAGTCGACACCACTCTTCTTTGCAAAATCAGCAACGGTTCTTACATTGGTCTCTTTTTCCAGGAGGATACTCTCAGAGAGAGACGCAATGCCGGGGTTCCGCCGGGCCATCGCCGAATATATTTTTACACCACTGTTGCAGGATAGGGCACGTACAATAGCGTGCTCCCGGCCGCCACCGCCCACAACAAGAATCTTCATGTCCATATTATATGCCTCTCCCCCATAAATGGTTACAGGTTCATCATCTCTGAGGCCGTCGTCAGGGGGACAAGGGATATACCCTCCTGTGCAAACGCATCCGATGCCCCGCTCTCCCGGTCCACGACCGAGGCCACGGCAACGACCGTTGCTCCCGCATCCCTGAGCACTCTGACCCCGAAGAGCGCGGACCCACCTGACGTGGTGACGTCCTCGACAAGGAGGACCGCCTTCCCCTTCACGTCGCCAATGACAAGATCGCTCTTGCCGTGGTCTTTCTGTTCCTTCCTGATGATCGCGTACGGCTTACCTGATGCAAGCGACGTGGCGACCGCCAGGGGTACCGCACCCACCGCGACGCCTGCGACGACGTCGAACGTGAACTTCCCTGCAAATGCCTCCCCGATCCTGCGGAGGAGAACGGGGTCGGTGATCGCAGTCTTGATGTCGAGATAATACGAACTCCGTGCGCCGGATGCCAGGACAAAGTCTCCGATTTCAATGGCGCCGTGGTCCTTGAGCAGTTCTGCAATTTCTTTTACCATGGTACTTTCTTCACTCCGATGAGATACCCGATGATGTTCGCAGCACGGTGAAGGAGGGGCGTGAGAATGAGAATCCAGATAAAGACCCCGAGAGTCACATTCTCCATAAACCAGTCGTACTGGAAGACGATAAGGAGACCGAGAGACCCGACGACAAGGTCGTACTGGTCGGCGATGAGCCATTCCTCTCCGCTCTCCTTTCCAAGTCGCCTTTTGACAAAACTTTTTGCCATATCCCCGAGAAGCGCCCCGAAGGCAAGGATGCACACGGTGGTCAGCGTATGCGCCGGGAGGGAGGTGAACCCGAAGGCGTCCCTCGCCACAATCTGGGCGATACCGACAACGACACCGCATGCGACCCCAAGGACAAAACCCCTCCAGGTCTTACCGTCCCCGAGGACCCTGCGGCCATCGCTCCAGGTCTTACCCATGTCAACCGGCGTACCTCCGCCAAGGGCGGCAGCGGCTGAATTAGGTACATAGGCGGGTAGCATGACCCAGATCGCCGCGAGCAGGCATGATATAATCAGATCGATAATAATAATTATCCGCCCCACAATTTCTACTTAGGTTTAAAATTTCTACTTAAGTTTAAATCTTATTTCGCTCTAAACATTGAGTCACTACTGTATAACACAGGTAACCAATATATGAAACGCTATTGTAAAGATATGCCGGTGGATGAGATATGCTTCTGAAAAAAACCAAGAGTCTTTGCCCTGTTTGCAAAAGGGTGCTCGAAGCAGACATTTGCGAAGAGGACGGGAAAATCTGGATCTCCCGCACCTGTCCCGACCATGGAGAGGCAAAACACCTCTACTGGTCTGATGCGGAGATGTACAGGCGGTTCGATGCATTCGAGGAGATAGGAAACGGTGTCTCCAACCCCCAGAACGAGACCTGCCCGGAGACCTGTCCGGGCAACTGCGGTGTTTGCCCGGACCACAAGTCGAGCACGCTCCTTGCCAACATCGACCTGACAAACCGTTGCAACCTCCACTGCGATTTTTGCTTCGCCAATGCCCGGGCCTGTGGATTTATCTATGAACCCTCTTTCGACGAGGTCGTCGGCATGATGAAGATGCTCAGGAACGAACAACCGGTCCCCACGCCGGCGGTCCAGTTCTCGGGCGGCGAACCGACAATGCGCGATGACCTCTTCGATCTCATCAGGAAAGCAAAGGAACTCGGGTTCTCGCAGGTCCAGATCGCAACGAACGGGATCAAGATCGCGCATGACCCCGCGTACGCGCAGAACCTCAAGGAAGCCGGCCTGAGCACTGTCTACCTCCACTTTGATGGTGTCAGCCTGGAGACGAACCCCATCCTTCAGGCAAGCCTGAATGCCGTGAAAAACTGTGCGAAAGTTGGTCTCGGTGTCGTGCTCGTCCCGACAATCATCAACGGGAGGAACGACCATGAGATCGGCGCGATCCTCAGGTTTGCCGCAGACCGCGTGCAGGTCGTGCGGGGCGTCAACTTCCAGCCCGTGGCCTTCACCGGTGCCGCAAGCGAGGACGACATCAAAAGAGAGCGTATCACCATCCCGGACCTCGCCGAGAAGATCGAGGAGCAGACCGGCGGCATCATCAAGAAGAGTTACCTCTACCCCGTCCCCTGCGTCGTGCCGATCTCCGACCTCGTCGAAACGTATACAGGAAAACCGCAGGTCAGGTTCACCACCCACCAGCACTGCGGCGCCGCCACCTATGTCTTTGTGACCGAGGAAGGACTTGTCCCGATCAACGAGATGGTCGATGTCGACGGCTTCTTCGATGCCATCAGGACGATGACGGACAGGCTGAAGAATGGCGGGACCATCAACAAGTACCGGGCACTCATCGAGGGCGTCAAAGACATGAGTGTCTCTGCATCGAACGGTGAACACGGGAGTACGGCACGGTTCTGGACGCTCCTCGGGAAGACGCTTGTATCCCAGAACTTCGACGCCCTGCGGGACTTCCACTGGAACGCCCTCTTCATCGGCACGATGCACTTCATGGACAACTACAACTACGACATCAGCCGTGTCCAGCGCTGCTGCATCCACTATGCCACGCCGGACGGCAGGGTGATCCCCTTCTGCACGTACAACTCAGGGCCGGTGTACAGGGAAGAGGTCTGGAAGAAGTTTGCCCGGCCCCTCCCGAAAGAGGAGTGAATCAAGGGAAGGGCAGGTCAATCCCGTCTCCCGTCTTCATGACCAGGGCCGCAATGGCAAGGTCCTGGATCGCAAGGCCTGTCGAGTCAAAGAGCGTAATCTCATCTCTATTTTCCCTTTTTTTTCTCCCGCAGACAATGTCCCCGAGTGTGCCCGAGATCATCTCCCCCGTGAAGAGCCCCATGGAAACAGGCACATTGATCTCGCCGGAGTGAAGGGCCTGCTCGGGATCGTCCACAAAGACGCGGGACCGGAGGAGGAGGGCCGGGTCGAGTTCTTCCTTTCCTGGTGCGTCGGCACCGATGGCATTGATGTGCGTCCCCTCATGGACCCATTCTGACATGATGACCGGTGTCCGGGATGGCGTCGTCGTGACAATGACGTCGGCATCGCAGGCCTTTTCCAGGGAAACGGTATCACACGCAAGACCTTCGCACCGGCGACAGAATGCCTCCGCATTCGCGGGTGTCCTGCTCCAGACTTTCACCTCCGTAACCTCCAGGACATCGGCGATCGCATCCACCTGGGCCGCGGCCTGCCTCCCGCTCCCCACGACGCCGAGGACGACCCGGCGTTTCGGGGAGAGGTGGCGGGCGGCAACGGCGCCGGCCGCACCTGTCCGGAGGTCGGTGAGGGCCGTGGCATTCAGGACTGCTTCGGGCATGCCTGTGGCGGGGTCGAGGACGACGGTGAGGGCCATCACCGTCGGCAGACCGATCTTCGGGTTTTCCGGGTGGACATTGACGATCTTGACGCCCGCGATACCGATGCCCGGCAGGTATGCGGGCATAGTCCTGAAGTCCCCCTTTTCAAAGGTGACATAGATCTTCGGCGGCATCCGGACCCTCCCCTCCCCGTATTCCCTGAACGCCTCCTCGATGGCCAGGTTGACCCGGTGTGGCGAGGGCAGATCATTTTTTGCAGGATAGTAACGCATGGCCGGGGATCGATCCTCCAGAATAAAACTCTTCTGCGAATCCCCGGCGTACGCCAGAATGATGATGGCGGATCGGGGGCGGAATGCTTATCAACCAAAGTGATATTTTAGGATCGGGGGATGTCCATGTCATATATCCACTACGCGCAGGGGCTTGCCGGCGTCTATTCCATGTTCCTAGATCGCCTCGCCGAAGATCTGGAATCAAACGGCATCGAAGTGCTCTTCGAGAGGGAGAAAGCCAGGTCACCGATGATCGTCAGGTACGGGGAAGAGGGGGGGGAGATCGCGGTGAGACTCTCCGGCCCTGACCTTGAGGTTTCTTTCCGGGACCGGAGTTCTATCCCAGGAGAGGTGACTTTCCTCGCCCTTCTCGTCGCCGAGACCGTCACCGACATCGACGACGAGATGAGGGCGGTCCTCGATGCCGGAGATGAGGAAGGAGAGGGTCTTCCTACCGGTGTAGATATCGGCGTGGAGATCGAAGATACCTTCAGGGAACTTCAGGCAGTCAGGGACGAGATCGACCTTCTCAGGATAAAAGGGGAAGACGTCGGCCGGCCAGAAAGGAGAGTGGACAGGGCGGAGAAGTTATACCGTGAAGCTTCCACCGCCCTGAAAAAAGGAGAACCCCTGGTTGCCCGGGCGAAGGCCCAGGCCATGCAGGTGATGGTCGAGAAAGCCGAGGCAAGTCTTGGCGAGATCGGCGGAGAGAAGATATAGATATCTTCTTCCCCTCCCCCTCGCAAGATTACTGGTACTGAGAGCGGCAGAGACGCCGCCCGACCGGGGATAGAAGACATGATTCGTATCGTACCCAAACCGACAGACACACACGGCGACAACTCGACTGCTGCGGTGATCTCTGAACTCAAACAGGCAGGGGCCGATTATGCCCTCCTCGACCTCGACGCAATTGATCCGCTTTCAGAGTCCATCACCGGCGATCTCATCTGGGTCTGCGGCATGAAACAGGACATTCACCAGTTCGAGTGCCTGGATGTCCTCTCCCTTGAGAACCTCATCGTCAACTCTCCCGACGCGATCGCGACCTGCGCAAGCAAGGTCAAGACGACGGCGCTCCTTCTTAAAAATGGGATACCATCACCAGAAACACTCTTTACGGCGTCACGCGATCTTGCCGCCGACTTTATCGCCCGTCACGGAGGGAAGGCGGTCTTCAAACCTGTCTACGGTTACGACGGCATCGGTGTCTGCCTCGTCACGAAGCCAGAGGAACTCGGCGAACCCCCCTACTATCTCCAGGAATATGTGCCGAACGACCGGGACTTCAGGGTCTTCGTCATAGAAGGAAAGGCCGTCGGCGCGATCTGCCGGCAGTCGCCCCACCTCACCCACAATATCCACCAGGGAGGGACCGGGACGCCGGTCGAGATCGATCCGGAGATGCAGGAGGTCGCTGCCGGTGCGGCAAGGGTCGTCGGTGCCGACTACTGCGGCGTTGACCTGCTCGCCGAGAATGGGAGTTATACGGTCCTCGAGGTGAATGGCACGCCGAACTGGCACTGTATGGCGGCCCCGATCCCGAAGATCCTTGCACGCCATCTCATGGAAAAGGAAAAGGCACTGAGGTCGTAGACAGGCCCCGGGGGGTTGGTGACATGCCCCCCCCTTCTTACTGCTGTTCCATATTCTTTTCGAGTTCCCGCTCCGTCTTCTCGGAGAGTTCTCTCATCCTGGCGGATATGCGGGACGAGGCGGTAAAATCGACGTCTTTCATCGCATTGGCAAGTTCCTGTCCGAGGACGAAGATAGCGTGTTTGTGCTCGAGTTTGCTCTTATGGATCTGGGAGGGGTTGATCTTGAGCGCGTAATACTGGGGGAACTTCAGTTCTGTGTTCATCGTCTCAAAATAATCCTTGATCTCGACAAGGATCTGATGCAGGGTAATTAGTTCTTCTTTATGCATGTCCAAACCCCGAAAGAGAAATAGGAAATTTTATTATATATATATTTGCTCCGTTCTACGCCTTTCGAATTTTCATGAGCCTGAGAGATAACGGCCTCTTCACGATATCCCTGAACTCAGGAGCGGCAACAAACTCAAACCCCTTTGCAAGGAAGACGTCTATGAGTTTCTGATCGACGGGACGGTCGATGATCACCCCGCCCGTTTCCGAATTGATCTCCTCAACGGTACGTTCGACCTCGCCGGCCTTCACTTCTTTCACCAGTGCATATTCAGAGGTCAGAAAACGTGCCGTGCCCTTCCCCTCGACGCCCAGGATCTGCTGTTCAAGTGTCATCATAGGTTTTTCCGGGAGTATGTTCTCCGGTGCCTCGTCAGGTTCTTTTGCCTCGCTGACAATGACAGGCATCGTCTCCTTGAGAGAGAGCGCCTCTGCAGGAATCTCCTCCCGTGTGTCGGTCAACTGGTCCCGGACATACTCTGTCGGGACCTTGTTTCTCAGGGACTTGACAACCTCTTTTCGTGTCAGTTCTTCGACACTCTTGCCCCGCGGACAGAAGGCGACATAATCGACTTCCGCGACCTGGAGGAGTTCGCGCAGGATGAGGTCGCCGCCGCGGTCGCCGTCGAAGAAGGCCGTTGCCGTCTTGATCTCGCAGAGCTTTGTGATAACTGCCGGGATCTTTGTCCCCTCCACGGCGACCGCGTTTTTGATCCCGTACCTGAGGAGGTTGATCACGTCGGCCCGGCCTTCCACGACGATGATGGCATCGGAGTCGAGCACATTCGGCCCGGCAGGCACCCTCTCTTCGCCGAGGACGCCGATCTTCTCGATCCGCATCGACTCCCTGACCGTGTCGAGCAGTTCGGTGGAGTCGATGGTGGATTCGTCGAAGTGGGTGATCAGCAGTTCCTTTGCCCTTTCCACGATCTGTTTTCTCTTCGTCACGCGGATGTCCTCGATCCGCTCGACTGTGGCGTGCGCTACGCAGGGACCGACCCGGTCAATCGTCTCCAGGGACGCCGCAAGGATCGCCGTCTCCGCGCGGTCGAGGGAGGAGGAGATGAGGATCTCTCCCCGTGTCTCGCCCTTTTTACTCGTTATATGGACATCGATTCTGCCGACCCGCCCGGTCCGCTGGAGATCGCGCAGGTCAAGGTCTTCGCCGAGCAACCCTTCAGTCTGGCCAAATATGGCACCGACTACGTCAGGTTTCTCGACCACCCCCTCTGCATAGAGATTGATATGAATGAGATACTTTGTCGTATCTGATGAATACATGGTAAGCCTCCGGAATATGTCATATGAGAAACACAATGACGACCCATAGACAATTGGTAGTAATATATCCCGGAGTACTTATATATGCACCTTAGAGTATGCGCGCACCTTTAGAGGTGAGTCCAGAGGATTATACGGGAAGAAGAGAGGATAAAAGTTCTATAACGCGATCTCTTGATATTCCCCTCACCTCGACCCTCTTGATCGTCGAGGTGGCACCGGCGGCGAGGCCGACTGCTGATGCCGGAACTCCGAGGGTCTCTGCGACCAGAGCAACGATGGCACGGTTTGCCTTTCCTTCCAGCGGTGGGGCGGCGACCTGACAGACAAGGGCATGCCTCCAGGGGTTGTAACCTGCAGGAAAAGAGTTCTTTTTACTCCCGGCCGAGACGTCAAGGGTGATCATGACATGGTCGTCCGATCCAGTTACTGCATCGTCAAGAGAGGTCACGAGGATCACCGTGTAGCCCGGTGCTAACGACCATGGATCATGAGTGGCGTGTGCCGTTCTTCACCTGGTCTTAAACCCTCGCACCGGGCGCGCCTGTCGCACATCCGGGTTGTCCCGAAGCTCATATCCAGGCTCTGCCAATCGATCGCCCGGGGACCTATGGATGTGCATGTATCGGCTATTATAGATCAGTGGTCAGAGGATATAGCCCTTGCCCGGGATCCAGGACCCCGTGGTCCCGGCGGCGAACCCGCCGTCCCGCACGACACAGGCGCCCCCCATGACGACGATCTCGGGAAAGACAGCCTCCATGCCCTCGTACGGCGTCCATGTGCACTTCGTATGGAGGGCGCCGGGATCGATCACCACGGGTTCTGCAGGGTACAGGGCAAAGTCGGCCCTCTCGCCGGGCAGATATCCAGCCGCAGCGATGCCAAGGATACGTGCGGGGTTGATGGCGGTCTTCTCGATGACCGAGGCAAGGGAGATCCTGCCCTCCCGCACCGCGGCCATGAGGAGGGGAACCATCGTCTCGACGCCCGGCATGCCTGAAGGAGCGTCGGCGAAAGGCGCGGCCTTCTCGCCGGCGGTGTGCGGGGCATGGTCTGAGGCGACGACATCGATCCTCTCCCACCTGCTCCAGAGGCGTCGGCGCTCCTCCTCAGACCTGAGAGGGGGGTTCACGCGGGCATGAGTGTCGTCGGGTGCAAAACGCTCCCACGAGAGGAAGAGATGGTGCGGCGTCACCTCGACGGTGCCGGCGGCGGCATCGACGGCGGCGGCCGTGCTCATGTGGCAGAAATGGACCCGCCCGCCCGGAGGGACGAGGGAGGAGACGGCCCTGACGGCCCTGACCTCGGCATCGGCAGGTCTCAGGCGGTCGTGGTCGGCGAGAGTGGCGGGAGCACCGGGGAGAGGGTCTTCGGCGTGGACAGTGGCCAGGGCGCCAAGGTCATGGAGGGTGAGAAAGGCGTCCTTCAGGACATCTTCAGGGACGGCCGCACCATAACTGGAGGGGCCGGCAAAGATCTCGCCGAAGGCCATCGCCCCGTCCTCCCAGAGCCCCCGGAGGTCGGCACCCGCGACGACCCCGGCATTGACGGCGAAACGGCAGAGGGCATGGTCGCGCGCCTCCTCGACGCGGGCGCGGAAGGCCTGGCGTGTCGTGAGGGGGGGCACGGTGTTCGGCTGGTCGACGACGACCGTCACCCCGCCAGAGAGTGCGCTCGCGGTCCCGCTTGCCCAGTCCTCCTTCGCCCCCTGCCTGGCCCCGCCCCGGAGATGGGTGTGCAGGTCCACCGCGGCAGGGACGCAGAGGAGACCGGCGGCGTCTATCACCTCGTCGGCCCTTCCCGCGGCACCGACATGGACGACCCTCCCTCCGCCGAGGGTGAGGTCTGCCACCCTGCCGTCCGGCAGGGTGACGTCCTTCAGGACGAGTATCTCCTCGTCTCTCATATCAACAGACTCTCGGAACAGGGTCGCCGACCGGCGGTTCGATGAAACGCTCACCGCCGATCGAGGTCTTCATGACGACCGAGGAACCCTCGGTGACGCGGCCGATGACGGCGGCGTCTCTCCCGTAGTGGTGCGACTTCAGGGCGGCAAGTATGGCGTCGGCATCGCCGGGGGCGACGCCCATGACGACCTTCCCCTCGTTTGCAACTTCGAGAGGGTCGATCCCGAGCATGGCGGCGGCGCTCCTGACGCTCTTCCTGACAGGGAGGGCTTCCTCGTCGATCTCAACGTGGACTCCGCTCTTTCTCGCCATCTCATTGATCGCATTGGCAAATCCGCCACGGGTGGGGTCCTTCATGGCGTGGATGTCGCCGGCGGCAAGGGCGCGCTCGACCATGCCCCAGAGGGGGGCGGTGTCGGACTGGATCTGTTCGCCGAGGTCGAAACCCTCGCGGTGGGAGAGGATCGCAAGCCCGTGGTCGCCGATGGTGCCGGAGACGATGATGACGTCGCCCGGTTTGAGGCCGTTGTCCCTGACAATATGGTTTGCGACGCCGATACCCGCCGTGTTGATGACGATCCCGTCAAGGGCGCCCTTCTCCAGCACCTTGGTGTCGCCGGTCACGACCGATGCACCGACCTCACCAAGGGCCTCGTCCATCGAGGCGACGATTCGTTCAAGGTTCGAGACCTCAAAGCCCTCCTCGATGACCATGCCGCAGGAGAGGGCGATCGGGCGACCGCCCATCATCGCAAGGTCGTTGACGGTTCCGGAGACGGCGATCCTGCCGATATCTCCACCGGGGAAGAATATCGGGTTGATGATGTGGTTGTCCGTCGTAAACACGATCTGCTGGTCGCCGACCGGGATCACCGCCCCGTCGTCCAGGGACTCAAGACCTATCCCGCCGGCATTGTTGTGGGTGAACTTTGTGAGCACCTTGAGAAGTTCGCCCATCACCTCGCCGCCGGCGCCGTGCATCATATTGACTTTCATGAATCGTTCACTTCTATTTCGATGTTGGTGACTACAATCTCCTTTCCCTCAACAACATGCGGGAGGCCCCCGCACTGCGGGCAGACGAACTTCTCGTCGCCCGCATAGCCACAGTCACAGCGGGTGTGCACCTTCACGGTCCGGCACTCAAGAGAGACACCGGCAAAGACGGGGTCGTCCTCGGCGATGACCTCAAAGAGAAACTTCACCTGCTCCGGATTGACCATCGCCATTTCGCCGACGTCGACCCTCACCGCCTTCACCTGGGTCGCATGGTTTTCGACGGCAGCGCGCTGGGCTGTGGCAAAGATGTCGTACGCGATGCTGTATTCGTGCATTAGTTTTCCATCGCAGCGTAGACTTCTTTAAAGAGTTCTCTTGTCGACAGGCCTTCCTCACGGCTGAGTTTCTGGATGGCGAAGCCGACATGAACGAGGACGAACTCGCCTACCTTGACATCGACGAGATCAAGCCGTACCTCCTGCCTGAGGTCGCCGTAGTCGACAACACCGATGTTGTCGTCCTTGATCTCGATTACTTCGGCAGGAACTGCAACACACATTCAGCATTCCCTCAGGTAAGGTGTATGGGTGCTGATCATAAAAACACCTTCTGAAGTGACATGGCCAGGATCAAAGGAAAAATTCTGGCAGGGCAGGGAAATGGCGGCCCGTCCGGCACAGATCAGGAGAGGACCCGGGGGGGGCGATGGCCCTATGGCGGATTCACAAGCATAAGAGTCCTGTCGAATCGGGCATGAAACGAAGTTTCAAGCGGTTCTTTGAGAACCATCCCGGTTTTGGTAAACCATCATGATCGGGTCGATACACCCTCCTGTTCCCCAAGGTCACCCCAAACCGATCAGAACCTCTGTTCACATTGATGATATGACTCTCATTCGTTCTGAAAATCTGCTGATCATGCTCGATCATCCAGAGCACGAGACTATCCCGCCGAGAGGAAACGGTGGTATGCCGCGGGGATCTCTTCAGCGGACTCGGCGACCGCACGGTCAAGGTCGGCAAGGTTCTGGACGACCTGCTCAAGGTGGGCCTTCTGGACACGGAGGATGGCGGCAGCGTCGCCGGGCAGGACTCTTCCCGAGTCCAGCAGGGTTGCAGTATGGTCGATCTCGTGGGCGATACCGCCGAGCGGTACCTTCATCCGCAGGGCGGCCTCGGTGACATAGGCGACAAGAGCGCGTTCGGCCTTTTTCCGGGGAGAGAGGTCATGGATGATACATGAATACCCGGAGACCCCCCCATGGCCATCAAAGACTGCAGAGATGCCGACCGAGACCTCACGGGTCGTGCCGTCCGACCGTACGATCTCGGACTCGAAGCGCTGACCGGTCGGGCCGTCGATGACGGCCCCTGCTGTCTCCTCCCATCTCTCGAAGAGATGAACGGGGACAAAATGCGAGATAGGCAGGCCGATGGCCCTTTCAGGGGAGGTCCCGAGGAGACCGACAGCTGCAGCATTCAGGGAGGTGATCCGCCCTCCCCGGGAGATGCCGATGATGGCATCTTCGCTCGTCTCAAGGATCGACGCAAGCCTTGACCTTAACTCACCGATCCTCTTGATGTCAGAGACATCCGTGATGATATGGATGGCACCGACGACACCCTTCTCGGGGTGGAGGATGGGGTCGATCAAGACCCTGAACCACCGGCCGAAGATCCAGAGGGTGCACCTCTCCCTCTTTCCCGATACCTTCGCCCTGGCAAAAGGACAGTCCCCGACGAATGAGGTGGTCTTGTGGACCACGGCATAACAGGGTTTCCCGACGACCTCACCGGCATCGACGCCGAGAAGGTTTCCTGTGGCCCTGTTTGCCATGAGGATGATGCCCTCTCGGTTCTGAAGGAATACGGGATCTTCTACGGCATCGAATATCCTTTGCCAGAGTAACCGGGGGTCAGAAAAGCCAAGCACCCCCGCTGCCTCGGCGGCCCTCCCTTCATCACTCATATCCACACGTCACACCGTCACGAGAGATAGGGCAGAACCGGTGACCCGGTTCATCCCTGCCTCCGGTTACCTGACGGGAATCTCGATGCCCCTTGCCTGGGGCTTTTTGTACGGGACGTCCACGGTCAGCAGACCGTTGTGATAGGACGCCTTCGCCTTCTCATAATCGATCGGACAGCAGGTGGCATATGAGCCTGCATATCGTGTCCCCTCCTTCACTGCCTGGACAAAGAAACTGTCGTCGTGCATCCTGAGCGTGATGTCCTTTTTGTCGACGCCGGGCAACTCGATCTCGACATGGAGATTCTCGTGGTTTTCGTCCGGCATGGCGTACACCGCCGGTGCGACCCTGATCTCGGTCATGGTATATCCCCTCTCCGGAGAGGGTATCCAGATATATAAATCAGACTCTCTCCGCGAGAAGCGGACCGCTTTTGCAGGAGTGTTCCCTGCCAGGCAGATCAGGACGCAAAGAGTGGACACATTTTGATACCACAGGGATCAGCACCCGCTGCAACACCCGTGCCTCTGGAGGATCTGGTCCAGGGCCCAGGACGCCCACCACCTGACGTCGGCGTCCTCGTCCTTCAGCGCCCTGCCAAGTGCAAATTCGGCCTTGCTGTGCCCGATGGTGCCAAGGGTGTAGGCCGCCCACATCCTGGTGCCTGCGTCCTCCGCTGAGAGTCCGGCGATGAGACCGTCGACGGCCGGCGTGCCGATCGCGGAGAGTCCCCACGACGCGGCCATCCGGAGGTCGCGGTCGTCCTCTGCGAAGAGTCCGATGAAGGCACCGACCGCCTCCTCTCCTACCAGCATGCCGATGGCGAGGGCGGCATCCTCCCTGACCTTCTGCGACGACCCGTTGAAGAGGAGGTCGGTGAGACCGTCGATGTCGTTGCCGACGGCGAGGGCGAGCACCCGGGGGGAGGGTGCAACATCGTTCTCGACAGGGAGAGTGTCATCGGAGAAGTCTGGTCCGGCAGTGTTGTCCATGCGTCTCTGGTAGGCAGACGGTGTATAAGAGAGATGCGGGTTACCTTTCCGGGCCCTCACGCCATGCAGGAAGACGGATAGTGCGCGTACCTGCGTGAGAGACACAGCACGAGAGAGATATCGCCGTTGATGTAGAGAAGACACCACAATATGTTAAGTGTCCTTAACACACAGATCGATCAGACACAGACCATGAGCATAACCCTCATCATCTTCTGGTTCATCATGACGGCCTTCTGGGCCGTCCGTATCGAAGACAGAACACTGAGGTTCAACCACCCAGGCCTCATCGTCCTCGGCGCCGTCCTGTCAGGGGTCATCCTGTACGTCACAACCCCGGCACTGGTCCTGGTGAATGTCCTATTCTACCTTGCGCTCTCTCTTGCCGCAAGTGGGGTCGCGGCGTCATTCCTCTACGACTCCGAAAAGATGCGTGTTGTCGGCGGAACCGTCCTGACCCTGGCCATCCTTTGCATCCCGATGCTCACAGCCGGTGCACAGGTCATCGGTGCCCAGAGCCTTGCAGACATACCGCAGGTCAGGACCGTGGACAATACCACCGAACTCATCGATACCGACCACATCCAGCTGGCCTCAGCCAAGACCGCCCTCTGGCGGGCTGACAAGGTCATCGGGAACCTCGGGTATAAGGTCGGCGTCTTCACGCCCGACGTCCAGTTCATCGAGGACGAACTGGTCTGGCTGGTCCCCATGGACTACACCTCCCTGGACAAGGCCCTCATCTATGCCGGCGAAGGCACGGACGGCTATGTTGTCGTCTCGTCAGAGGACCCGAAGGCAGAACCCGGACGGGTCACCGGCCTCCAGATGCGCTACACACCCCATGCGATCCTGGAATATGATCTCAACCGCCATATCTGGGAAGACTACCCCACCTATGTCCTCCATAAACCTATCTTCCAGCTCAACGACGAGGGCAACCCCCGCTGGGTCACCCTCCTCTCCCGGCCCGCTCTCTACGGCGTCATCGGCGAGACGCCGGAGGGCGTTGTCGTCACCGACCCGGTCACAGGCGCCAACGAGTTCTTCGATCTCGGCAAACAACCCGCATGGATCCAGCGGGTCTATGACGAGGACCTCACCGAGACCTACCTGGACTGGTGGGGCACATACTCGGACGGCTGGATCAACTCATGGTGGGGCCAGCGCGACCTGAAGTACCCCTCTGGCGAGGTGTACGTCGAGCACGGCGAGGCCGGGGCGACCCTCTCCTCGGGCGAACCCGACGTCTACCTCGTCCAGGGCACGGACGGCAACCAGTACTGGTTCACCGCCATCACGACACCGGGCAAGGACTCGTCCATGGTCGGCTATGTCCTCTGCGATGTGCAGGACGGCACTTTCACCTTCTACAACGCCCCCGGCTATTACAACGACTACGGCGCTGCGGCCAATGTCCAGCAGCACCAGAAAGTGGCGATGGCCACGGGCCTTGAAGTCGTGCAACCGATCATGTACGTCATCGACGGCCATGAGGTCTGGATCATCCCGGTCATCTCCCAGACCGGCGAAGTGATGGAGATCGGACTGGTCGTGGCCCATGGCGGTGAGACCTTTGTCGGCACCAGCCTCGACGACGTCCTCTCCCAGTGGCGGGGGACCGCTGTCGAGACGCCCAACCCGGATGATGACGAGGTCACGGTCCAGGAGATCGAGGAGATCAGGGAACTCCTCGATAGACTTGAGGCGCGGCTGAAGGCGCAGAACAGAACATAACCCTTTTTTTGTCCTGTTATCTCCCTGTCTTTGACGACCTTCGATCTTTTCAGACCTTCCTCTTTTGCACCCCGCTGTCCGGGCGAAAAAAAGTAATATTGAGATTATATGGCCTCTGCAAGGATTCTGGAGACGTCCAGCCACATGACCAACGTACTCCCGCTCTCCTCGCCATGCCTGATGATCCCTTTCACGTATGAATTTGAATACGCAGAGAGGTCTCTCTCGGCCACCATGTGAGCATCGACGCCTGCGGCAGGTATCACGCTCCTGACATCGTCGACGATAAACCCGACATTTTTTCCGCGGGTTGCTCCGGACATGAGGACGATAATTTTCCTGTCCGCCATGGTGCGGGTCGCCTGGACCCCGATGACTTTTTCAAGGCCGATAACCGTCGTTATCTCACCCCTCAGGTTGATTATGCCTGCGATGTGGGGTGGTGCGCCGGGGATGGGGGTGATCGGCATCATCTCCACGATCTCCCGTGCCAGCATGATGTCGAGGGCGAAGAGTTCCCCGCCAAGTTCAAACTCCACGACGTCCTGGTCTGCGGTCATGGCCTCGCCTCAGTCCATTCTGATCTCATGTATCTGCTCTCTGAGACCTGTCGTCCGCCTTGCCACTTCCTGCGCCCCGCTTCCGACCTCCTGTGCAGAGGCCGAGACCTCCTCGACAAGGGCGGCCATATCCTCAATATCTTTCAGGCCCAGTCTGGTCTGCGCCCTGTTCCTCTCCATACCCTCATTAACACGCGCGGCACTGCTTGCCTGGTCTTCTGTGGCCTTGGCGATCTCGCTCACGCTCCCGGCAACATCCTTTGCTCCCCTGGAGATCTGGTGCAGCGCACCGACGGCCCTGTCCACGCTCTCGATGCCGCCGTGGATCTCTGCATAGGCCGTCTCCATACTCCCTGCTGTCTTCATGCTCTTTGTCTGGATGGAGACGATGAGGTCTTCGATATCGCCTGTCGCCTTCTTCGACTCGCCCGCAAGGTTCCTCACCTCGCCTGCGACGACGGCGAAGCCGCGGCCGTGTTCACCCGCACGGGCCGCCTCGATCGCGGCGTTGAGGGCGAGGAGGTTGGTCTGGTTCGAGATGTCGGTGATGAGTTTGACGATCTTGTTGATCTCCTGCACCTGGTGGTTGAGATCGGTGATCTCGTCCACGTTCTCCCGTGCGATCGTCTCGACCGCCCGCATCTTCTCTGTCGCCTGACGGCCGAGGTCCTCCGCCTGGTCACCCGCCTGTGCGGTTTCCTCGGTGACGGCAAGCACTTCCTGGCAGGTGTTCGCGATCTCCTCGACGGCGGCCGAGAGGTCGGCCAGAGATCCGGCGACCTCGTCTATCTCTTCAAGTTTTTTCCGGGAATCTTCCGCCGCCTTCTGGCTTTTGACAGCGACTCCTTCGATTGCCCGGGCGATCTCCTCAGAACTCTTGCCTGCGTCCTTCGTGTTCCCCTCGACTTCCCTGATGGTCTGTGCGAGGCGACGGAACAATTGCTTCAATTCTTCCTGCGTGGCAAGGTAGTCCTGCTTGAGTGTGCGGAGGGGGTCGTCGTCCCGCAGGGCGAGGCTGACGGTCAGGTCCCCTTTTGCCATGGCGTCCATCGCCGCTTTGAGTTCGCGGGCGCTCCGGGTGAGGGCCCGGGCATTCTCTTCGGTGTTTTTCATCATCTCCTTCATTTTTGTGGCGTTCTTTTGCTCTTCCGTGACGTCTTTCAGGACGACGAGGACTGTATGTCGGGCTCCAGAGGGGTCGGCGACAGGGATGCTGTATTGCTCAAGAGCACGGGTGCCGGTCGGAAAATCGATCGTCGTCTCCGCATAACTGCGGACTCCCCTGCTGAGTGCGGTCTTCACGCCCTCGCCTTTCTGGGTGGTGACAGAGAGGTCGCGGGTGTTCATCCCGACAAGGCGGTCGTGGGGTATGCCGCTCATCTCGGTGAACGCACCGTTGTCAGAGAGGATGTTGAGGTCCGTGTCCAGCCAGAGCATGGGGAAGGGATTGTCCCTCACCGCTGCCTCGAGGGTATGGAGACGCCGGGTAAGATCCGGGATGTCTTCCCGCATTACCATATGTTCTTGTGGCGGGGTATGGAGCCCGGTCGCGGCGATTCCTGACTGTTCTGTATTCCATGCGCTGTTTCCTTCTGTCGTGGTACTGTGAGACACGAATTGTTCCTGGTTTTCCATTGTTGGACTCCGGTAGTATCTGCTCACGTCCCGGGACAGACGTTTTGGCTGTTGTCTATTCTCTGCCGGAGATCATTCTGGTTTATCTGCGTGGTATAATCGGTGATCCGATAGCCTTTGTCCGGGATTGAGAGCAGTTGAGTATCCACCGCCTGCGCGATAAAAGTTGCTATTTTAAATTAAAATATTCTTAAAAAGTGATATTTTTAAACCGTATTGATCCCCCTCCCGCATATCCGGACCGATGATAGGTCATGACGTCGCGGCCGCGGACTATCCTGTGCCTCTCTACGATCCCCCGCTGTTATCATGGCGCGGGGGTGCCGTCTCTCTCATTTTGAGGTATCTATCACAGCCTGACCGATTTTTTTATCTCCCCATGACGAGATCAGGTTATCATAAAAAAATTGCGTGATTATCATGTTCAGGAAAGTACTTTTCCCCACGGATTTCTCCGAATGCTCGTATAAGGCCCTTGAATGCGTCAGGCAGCTCTCCCGGGCCGGGACCGGGAAGGTGGTCGTCGTCCACGTCCTCGACGAGAGGGAGTTCGAACTTGCGAAGACCGAGATCGGGTGGCTTGAAGGGGCGCGGATGGTCGAGTACGACGCGAAGATCGAGAAGAGGATGCGGGACAATGTGCGGGAACAACTCGAAGGGATTGCAGGTGTCATCCGCGAGGCAGGGATGAAGACGCGGGTGGAGGTCGCCAAGGGCGTGCCTTCGATCGAGATCCTGGCACTGGCAAAGCGCGAGGGTGTCTCCCTCATTGTCATGGGGAGTCACGGGCGGAGCAACCTCGCAGGTGTCGTGATGGGGTCGGTCTCCGAGGAGGTGGTCAGGAGGTCGAATGTGCCCGTGCTGATCGTGACGCGGGAGATGCAGAACGCCTGCACATCCCGGTGAGGGGTCTCCAGGCTTTCTGAAAAATTGTTTCCTGATACCCTCATGCCCGGGGCCGGTGCAACCCCTCACAGGATCAGGGGAGGCATTAACCCCCGGAAATGAGGGTTTTTTCTGAGATCCTTTTCATCATGTGTACCTGGGGCATGCTTTCACGTCATGCCCGGTTTTTCAAAGCCCTCGCCCGGTCTATGGAGCATTAGCGTGAGGCGAGGTACTCCCCGAACCTGGTCAGGGAGGCGGGCATGTCGGCCCGTGCGAACCCGATCCTGAAGTGGTGGTCGTCGTAACCGTCGTATTTCGTGGACGGCAGGAGGAGGACGCCAGCCTTCCTGATGGCGTCGAGGCAGAAGGCCTCAGCGCCCTCGTCTGCAAGGACGTGGGGGAAGGCGATCGCGCCTGCCCTGGGGCGGACCCAGGCGAGGACGTCAGCGTGGTCCGCGAAGAACCGGTCGAGGAGGGCGAGGTTCGAGCGTATGATCCCGAGGTTCCTTCCCACGATCGCCTTCCTGTGCCTGAGGGCGAGGGCGGCGAGGAACTCGGAGGGGGCGCTTGCGCAGATGGTGGTGTAGTCCTTGAGGGCCGCCATCTTCCCGAGGAGGTCCGCGTCCTCGGTCGCCGTCCACCCGATCCGCAGGCCGGCAAGTCCCATGGCCTTGGACATGACGCCGACCGAGATCCCCTTCTCGTAGAGGTCGGCCATCGGCGGGAGGCGGTCTTTCGGGTCGTATTCGAGGCCGCGGTAGACTTCGTCTGAGAAGACATGGATATTCGCGTCTTCGGCGATGTCCCGCACGGCCACAAACTCCTCCCGCGTCATGAGGGAACCTGTCGGGTTGTGCGGGGTGTTGAGCACGACCGCCTTCGTCTTCGGGGTGACGCTCTCCTTCAGGGCCTCGATGTCTGGCCTCCAGCCATTGTCGTCGTGCATCATCCAGGGGACGACACGGGCGCCGGCGCCCCGCGCTACCTCGTGGAGGGACTGGTAGGCCGGGCAGGGGACGACCACCTCGTCGCCGGGCGAGAGCATGGCGTTCATGCAGAGGAAGATCGCTTCCTCGGCCCCGGCGGAGACGAGGATGTTATCGGTCCCGACCGAGGTGTAGAGGCCCGCGATCTCCTGCCGGAGTTCGATGCCGCCCGGCGCCTCCGTGTAGTTGAGGCGGAGGTCCATGAACCTCTCCATGGCACCCTCCTCATGGGCGAGGAGGTCGGCGACGCTCACCGACTCGCAGTCAGAGGTGCAGAGGAGGTGGGGGGCGGTGAACTCGTGCTGTGCAAAGAAACGTTCGAGTGCGAATTCACGGAGTTGCATGAGGGGCGAGGTTGCCCGTGGAGGGGCATAAGGGTTGTGGGGGTGGGGCCTTGGAGAGGGTTGTTTAAGTTCACGCACCCGTGAAGGGTGCGACGGTATTTCATCGGCATCATAGAGGGAATTTCTCAGTTTCAATCCACGCACCCGCGAAGGGTGCGACACATAGCAGATCTCGGTATAGCGCTCGATGTGGGGGTTTCAATCCACGCACCCGCGAAGGGTGCGACTCGTGCCCTCCTCTGCAGCCGGGTCCTCTCCCGTGTTTCAATCCACGCACCCGCGAAGGGTGCGACTCCGATCTGCCATCACCGGCGAATACGAGCCGATGTTTCAATCCACGCACCCGCGAAGGGTGCGACGCCGCCCGCGGTGGTGCCAATGAGGGCCCGGAGGTTTCAATCCACGCACCCGCGAAGGGTGCGACCTCCTCTGAGGTATCAAATTTAGTTCGTCAAAAGTTTCAATCCACGCACCCGCGAAGGGTGCGACGCCGGAACGCCTTCCTGATGAGCTGCTCGAAGAGGTTTCAATCCACGCACCCGCGAAGGGTGCGACCTCGATGCGGACACTCCCTCACCGAGGAGGCTGAGTTTCAATCCACGCACCCGCGAAGGGTGCGACTCTGGTTCGAGTTCTGCGCATTCCTCTGGCTCGTGTTTCAATCCACGCACCCGCGAAGGGTGCGACAGCCACCAGGTGATCGGTTTGCGGGTCGACGAGGTGTTTCAATCCACGCACCCGCGAAGGGTGCGACCGCCGACGAGATCGTCCGAGAGGCACGGACCGAGTTTCAATCCACGCACCCGCGAAGGGTGCGACAGTCCGCCGCCCCATCACCCGGCATAGTGGTCGAGTTTCAATCCACGCACCCGCGAAGGGTGCGACGTCTGTTTCGTGCCGATCCCGCGCGCGTTCCACGTTTCAATCCACGCACCCGCGAAGGGTGCGACAGGATCGTCGAGGCTATGGCCGCCGCCCCTATCCGTTTCAATCCACGCACCCGCGAAGGGTGCGACAGCCCCGAGGATTTCCGCCTCGTCAAAATGCGCCTGGTTTCAATCCACGCACCCGCGAAGGGTGCGACCTTGCAGCGTGGCGGCGGGATTACCCCTTTGAGCCCGTTTCAATCCACGCACCCGCGAAGGGTGCGACTCCTGTCCATATCTTCATCTCCTACGTTGTTGGGGTTTCAATCCACGCACCCGCGAAGGGTGCGACTTGCCATCTCTGGATCTCTTTCCATTCGGACTTTGTTTCAATCCACGCACCCGCGAAGGGTGCGACGCGCGGGGGGCGAGAGGAGTGCAGACAGATCCATGAGTTTCAATCCACGCACCCGCGAAGGGTGCGACATCTCCCTCCAACAACTCACTGCCGCCGTCGAGGGTTTCAATCCACGCACCCGCGAAGGGTGCGACGGGAACAGGCGGCGAAGTCCGCCGGCCTGATCGACGTTTCAATCCACGCACCCGCGAAGGGTGCGACGATCGTCGAGGCCCTCGCCGGCGCCCCTGTCCTGTTTCAATCCACGCACCCGCGAAGGGTGCGACCTACTAAAACTACTAAAAACAGCTGATTTTTTAGAGTTTCAATCCACGCACCCGCGAAGGGTGCGACGTTTTATCTGTTTACAGGTATAGGGTTAATCATGGTTTCAATCCACGCACCCGCGAAGGGTGCGACCAGGCCGGGGGCTTTGCCGGCTCTGGTTCAGGGGAGTTTCAATCCACGCACCCGCGAAGGGTGCGACTTGACCCGCCGTATATAAAAGCCGCACCGGATTGTTTCAATCCACGCACCCGCGAAGGGTGCGACCGGTTTCCTGGACGGCAAGGTTCGGGTCCTCGATGTTTCAATCCACGCACCCGCGAAGGGTGCGACACACCCTCCAGCTCAAACCCCAGGCCACCACAGTGGTTTCAATCCACGCACCCGCGAAGGGTGCGACGAAGGCATCGGCGACAAGATCTCTATCCGTGAGGTTTCAATCCACGCACCCGCGAAGGGTGCGACGCCGCTGAGGAGTGCCTGTTTCATCCTCTCTGAGTTTCAATCCACGCACCCGCGAAGGGTGCGACTCCTGGACCCCGTATTTGATTGCGAGGCATTCCAGTTTCAATCCACGCACCCGCGAAGGGTGCGACGCGGGTTCTCAAACCAGTGCTGTGGGCCGGGCCGGTTTTAATCCACGCACCCGCGAAGGGTGCGACTCTGGATGCGGTAAAGAAGCGTTTGTTGATGGTGGTTTCAATCCACGCACCCGCGAAGGGTGCGACTGCAAGCACTCTAGATCAATGTCCTGCCTGCAATAAATAGATGTGCACATGATTGGCATGATACATGATGACAATTCTGAGATAGCGGATAGATCCCATAATATTCCAATTAAATATATTTGTACACATATCTGATGCACCTGTCCTCATGTCTTTTTTGGCATTCACACCCCGCATACTTCTAGGCAAAATAATATATAGAACATATTCATTTTTCCTGCGAAGCCCCCTGGAAAACTATGATCACTTCAGGTTCGCAGGGGTCATGTAACTAATAGTCCTTCCGGATCATACCCCATGGATCCGGTGGGTGCTGGTAGTCCGATTGGCTTCAATCCACACACCCTGATGGACGTGACATCGCACATCTACTCTGCCTCGCACCATCCCCCACCATATACGCCGAGAACCGTACGGGTCACATATGAGCTCTGGTTACGATGTCCGAGATGGTGTTTCCCGACCCCACACACATTTCTAACCAGAATGATGGGCAGATATTATCTCGATGTATATTCTAGATTATATACGTTGCCCATATGACCTACTACGCCCATTCAACAGATAACCCAGATAAAAAAGACTGGCAGAGCCTGGAGGAGCACCTGAAAAACGTAGCAAACCGTGCATCTGACTTTGCCCGTGACTTCAATGCCGGTGAATATGCATATGCCGGTGAATATGCATATGCCGGGGGTCTGCTGCACGACATCGGGAAATATTCGAGTGACTTTCAGAGGCGCCTTGAGGGCGCACATATACGGGTCGACCACTCCACCGCCGGTGCAAAAGTGGCACGAACCCTGTATCACCCTGCCCAGAGCCGAATTTTAGAATACATCATCTCAGGGCATCATGGTGGCCTGTTAAACTATGGGAGTAACGAGAGCGGGCTTGAGGAACGCCTCACCAAAACATACCTCCCTGACTATTCAGCCTATACAGATGAAATTAAACCGCCCGACCTGAGATCTGTTCGTTTCACCCCGAGACCATTCCAGAACAAGATCGGGTTTTCGATCTCATTCCACACCCGCATGCTCTACTCGTGTCTTGTCGATGCAGACTCTCTGGACACCGAAGCCTTTACCGATCCTGATAAATCCTCTCTCCGGGGGCAATATGAGTCATGGGATCTCCTCTCGAAAAAATTTGAGGACCATATGGCCGCAAAAATGTCGGGTGCTGACGGGAGCAGGATCAACACCTACAGAAAGGAGATCTATGAACAGTGCCGGTCAAAAGCCCCACTCCCGCCAGGGATGTTTACCCTGACCGTCCCGACGGGAGGGGGAAAGACCCTCTCGTCCATGGCTTTTGCTCTGGAACACCTGAAGACAAACGGCCTGAAGAGGATCTTCTATGTCATCCCGTACACGAGCATCATCGAGCAGAATGCCGACGTCTTCAGGAAGATCTTTGGGACCCAGAATGTTCTGGAGCACCACAGCAACTTTGACCCAGAAACCCTTGACCTGGAAGATTTTATTTCCGGGGCCGAGGTCCTCAAACTCTCCTCTGAAAACTGGGACATGCCAATTGTCGTCACAACAAATGTCCAATTTTTTGAGTCGCTTTTTTCCAGCAAACGATCGAGATGCCGGAAGGTGCACAATCTGGCAAAAAGCGTTATCATCCTCGACGAAGCGCAGATGCTGCCGACAGGGTACCTGAAGCCCTGCCTCTCCGCCCTCTCTGAGCTTGTCCGGAACTATGGGTCAACAGTTGTTATCTGTACGGCAACCCAGCCAAAACTCGGCGAACTCCTGGACGAGAGTGTCAGACCTGTCGAGATCATGCGCTCACCGGAGGAACTGTACGAAGC
Organism: uncultured Methanofollis sp.; assembly: GCF_937919355.1. Classification (GTDB taxonomy): domain Archaea; phylum Halobacteriota; class Methanomicrobia; order Methanomicrobiales; family Methanofollaceae; genus Methanofollis. The sequence continues at coordinate 27,561 of NZ_CALFSA010000171.1, forward strand.
ATTCAGGCGTGTGCATGTGAGGTATCTCGGAGAGATGAATGACGCAGACCTCTCCGCCAGGTTGAAAGAGCACCGGCAGGTGCTGTGCATCGTCAACACCCGTACCCATGCGAAGAAACTCTATGACGCACTCAGGACGTCAGGGGCGTGCTACCACCTCAGCGCCAGGATGTGCCCTGTGCACCGCCGGAAGATACTGGCCGAGATCAGATCTTTGCTGGAGAAAGGTGCCGAGTGCCGTGTCATCTCGACCCAGCTCATTGAGGCTGGCGTGGACATCGACTTTCCCGTTGTCTACAGGGCCATGACCGGCATTGATTCTATTGCCCAGGCCTCCGGCAGGTGCAACCGCGAAGGCCGGGCGACCTCAGGCGAGGTCTCTGTCTTCAAGTCGACCGAACCTTATGGCAGGGCGACCAGCTGGCAGAAACGCGTGGCAGAGATCGGCGAGATGGTCCTCAGCACCACCGATGACCCTCTCTCCCTCGCTGCTGTGGACGAATACTTCCGGCGACTCTACTTCTATGAAGGAGACGACGGACTCGACAAAAAGCGGATATTGCCATTACTTGAAGAGAGGATCAGGGATCTCGCATTTCCCTTTGAAGATATCGATACGGCATTCAGCATCATTGAGGAAGGCACAAAGGCGATCATCATTCCCTATGATGAGAGTGCCCGGTCGATCATACGGGACCTCCGGAACGCCAAATTCCCGGCGATGTTTGCGCGAAAACTCCAGGGGTACACCGTCAGCGTCTATCCCAATGAGTTCAAAGAACTGGAACGCGTGCATGCTATCGACTCCATCAACGACCGATTTTACATATTGATTGATAAAGACGACTACTCCGATGAAACAGGACTCTTAAATCGAAACTTTAATGGATCGGATGGATCACTATTGATTACGTAAGGCTGGTGATTGTCATAGGGTATGGAGTTCGGTTAAAGGTCTGGGGTGATTATGCCTGCTTTACCCGCCCTGAGATGAAGGTCGAGCGGGTGAGTTATGACGTGATGACTCCGTCGGCGGCACGGGGGATCCTTGAGGCGATATACTGGAAGCCTGCCATCTGCTGGAAGATTGACCGGATCCACGTCCTGAATCCGATCAGGTTCGACAATATCCGCAGGAACGAAGTTCTGGGAAAAATTCCTGCCGGGACCGTGAAGTCCGCACTCCGGGGAAGAGAGGTGTCCCTGTATCAGGACGCAACAGAGAGTCGCGTTCAGCGGGCATCTCTTCTCCTCCGCGATGTGTGTTACTGCATAGAGGCACATTTCGAACTGACTGAAAAAGCAGGCCCTGAGGATACAGTCGAGAAGCATTACAACATTGCACTCCGGAGAATGAAAAAAGGGCAGTGTTTCCATCACCCGTACTTCGGGTGCCGTGAGTTCCCTGCTCAGTTTGCATTCATCGAAGGGGAGATCCCCGCGTCCTGCTACACCGGGGATCAAGACCTCGGGATAATGCTCTATGATATCGACTTTGCGGACGATATGAAGGCCATCTTTTTCCGCGCTCAGATGGTCGACGGGGTGATCGATGTGCAGAAGTGCCTGAATGGTGGGGTCTTCTCGTGATCATACAGTCCCTCTGTCGCTACTACGACATCCTGGGAAATGACGAGGGCGTGAAAATCGCCAGGCCAGGCTACAGCCAGACAAATGTTTCTTTTGCTCTCGTCATTTCCGGAGATGGTAAACTGACGCATATCGTCGACCTCAGGAGCGACGGCAAGAAACCGCAACCAAAAGGGATGGATGTGCCACTCCAGACCTCACGTGCCAATGGGATTGTTCCGTATTTTGCATGCGACAACGCGAAATATGTCTTTGGTGTAGAGAAACTGAAAAGGAAGGAATTCGAGAAAAAAATTGCTCGCGACTCCGGGAATAGTATTGTTCTGGAAGAAAACGAAAAAGACGTTGTATTGATACATCAGCGTTCCAGAGATTGTTGTGAGGAGTTCAGGACCCTTCACCACACGATACTGGACGCTCTGGACGATGTCGGAGTCAGAAGTTTCCTGAAGTTCCTGGACTCATGGGAGCCCGAATCATTCCTTGAACATCCAAAGATAGCCGAGTATAGGGATGACATTCTCAGTGGTGCGAACCTGATCTTCGAGTGCGAGGGACAGTACCTGCACATGAACAGCACCGTACGACAGGCCTGGGAAGATCATCTCTCCCATGAAAAAGAGGAGAGTGATTCAAAGGGCCAGTCCCTCGTGAGTGGACGGGTGGAGCCGATAGCCCGGTTGCATCAGAAAATCAAAGGGGTCGATGGTGCCCAGATGGCAGGGGCCTCGCTTGTCAGTTTCAACGATCCCGCCTTCGAGTCCTACGGGAAAAAGCAGAGTTTCAACGCCCCTGTCGGCGAGACCTCAATGTTCAAGTACACGACAGCGCTGAACTATCTTCTTGACCGGCAGAACGCGAACAGAGTCCAGATCGCCGATACAACAACGGTATTCTGGGCGGAGACCTCCGAAAAATCCTGCGAAGACCTGGCAAACTTCCTGATCAATCCGCGTGAAGAAGAGGCAGAGCCTGCAGAAGAGACCTCCGAAAGTGTCGCAATAAAGGACAGCGCAACGATTCAATGGGTCGGGGATATTCTCAGGAAGGTGAAAAACGGGCAGGGGTTACAGAGGACAGACCTCAAAGTTGATCCCGCAACAAATTTCTATATTCTCGGTCTGGCCCCCAACAATGCAAGACTAACGGTGCGGTTCTGGTATGCAGACCATTTTGGAAACTTCGTCACCCGACTGGCCCAGCATCACCTCGACATGGAGATCGTCAGGGACGACACAGGGCCGAAGTTTATTTCGGTATACCGTCTGCTGAGGGAGACCGTCCCCAAGAGTTCTTCTAACAGGTCCGAGATCTCTCCGCTCCTCGGCGGTCTGGTGATGCGATCGATCCTGAGGTACACGCCCTACCCGGTCCAGATGTACGGTGCGATCCTGAACCGGGTAAAGGTTGAGAGGTCGATAAACTATGTTCGGGCCGGATTCATCAAAGCATATCTGCTGAGACGTGCCCGTTCCGGATCTTCGAATGTAAAGGAGGATTTGATTACCATGAGTTTGAATGACAAGAGCCCAGATGTGCCATACCGTCTTGGAAGACTGTTTGCAGTCCTTGAAAAGGCACAGAATGATACGAACAGAGAGATGAAGAGCACCATTAACAGCAAGTACTTCAGCAGTGCATCATCGACGCCTGCTGTTGTCTTTCCAGTTTTGCTGAAACTTGCACAGCACCACATTGCCAAGTCTGAGTGGGGGTTCAAGTCGAGCCAGGCCATCGAGGATATTTTAGCCGGGGTTGACGAGTTCCCCGCATACCTGAATCTCGAAGAGCAGGGTATGTTCATGCTCGGTTATTATCACCAGCGTAAGGCGTTTTTCACGAAGAAAGAGGAAGTTACGTCGGAGGAGGCGTGATTATGAGCGAAGTTATCCAGAACCGTTATGAGTTTGTACTGCTGTTCGACGTTGAGAATGGAAACCCGAATGGCGACCCTGATATGGGCAACATGCCCCGCGTCGACCCGCAGACAGGACATGGCATTGTCACTGATGTCTGCCTCAAGAGAAAGATCAGGGACTATGTCGAGATGGTCAAAGATGGAGAGCAGGGTTATGAGATCTACGTTAAATCCGGGGTTGTCCTCAATGACCAGAATAAGAAAGCCTATGACCATCTCGGGATAGAACCCTCCAAAAACAAACCGAAAGATGACGAACTTACGAAGTTCATGTGCCGGAATTTCTTTGACATCCGCACCTTCGGCGCTGTCATGACAACAGAGGTCAACTGCGGGCAGGTCCGCGGCCCGGTGCAGGTCAACTTTGCCCGGAGCATGGACCCCATCTTCCAGCAGGAGGTGACGGTCACCCGTTGTGCGGTCACCAACGAGAAAGACGCGGAAAAGGGTCAGACGATGGGCAAGAAGCAGATCGTGCCCTATGCACTGTACCGTGCAGAGGGCTACATCTCCGCGAACCTTGCCCAGAAGACAACAGGGTTTACTGAAGAGGACCTGAACCTCCTCTGGGACAGTCTCATCAATATGTTCGAGCACGACCACTCGGCGTCACGGGGGAAGATGTCGGCACGCAAGCTGATCGTCTTCAAGCACAGGAGCGCACTCGGGTGCTGCCAGTCTCATATCCTCTTTGACAAGATCAATGTGGAGAGACTTTCCGGTGACCTGCCCCCGCGGTCTTTCGGCGACTACAAGGTCACTATCTCCAGGGACATGCCTGACGGCGTCGAGATGATCGAGAAATTATGAGTGTTAGAGGGTATGCCGACGACGAGTTGCTGTCTCTGTCCGGCATACAACATTTTTGTTTTTGCAGACGGCAGTGGGCGCTGATCCATGTCGAGCGCCAGTGGGAGGATAATCTGCGGACAACCGAGGGCCACTTTTTACACGAGCGTGTAGATGATCCCTTCTTCTCCGAGAGCAGAGGTGATGTTGTCATATCACGGGCTTTTTCTCTCGTTTCACACACTCTCGGCTTATATGGCATCGCCGACGTGATCGAGTACACCCGCTCTGACGATGGCGTCACTCTTCCGGGTTATGAGGGTCTCTGGAGGATGCACCCTGTAGAATACAAAAGGGGAAAACCAAAGGTCGACGAACGCGATGAGGTGCAATTGTGTGCACAGGCGATGTGCCTTGAAGAGATGTTTGCCGTCAGGATCGAGATGAGCGAATTTTACTATAATGAGATTCGCAGAAGAGTTCCGATCCGATTGACCGATGATCTGAGAGATCGGGTTGTCTCTCTCTCTGATGAAATGCATGATCTTTTCAGGAAAGGTATCACTCCTGCGGCAGAAAGTTCAAAAAATTGTAAATATTGCTCTCTTGTGGACGTGTGCATGCCAAAACTAACAAAGAAAAATATCTCTGTCACGAGGTACATCAAAAAACATGTGAAAGATGCCTGTACAAATGATATCTGAAATTTTTCAGTATTATTTATAGAATTTTTTTCGTAGCGTTTATATTTGCGCAGGTGTATCTCTGTGTCGGGACACTTCGCTCATGAGAAAACTGCTCAATACACTCTATGTGACCACTCCCGAATCCTACCTTCTCAGAGACGGTGAAAATGTTGTTGTAAAGGTCGACGGGAAGGAGAAGTTCCGTATTCCCATACACAATCTTGAGGGAATTGTCTGTATGGGATACATGGGGGCAAGCCCCCAGTTGATGCGGTTGTGCACGGATAGTAATGTTGGTTTATCCTTTCTGACGCCATCGGGAAGATTTCTGGCACGAGTACATGGACGGGTGCGGGGGAATGTCCTCCTGCGAAGGACCCAGTATCGTGTGGCCGACAATGCCGGGGAGTCATTGGATATTGCCAGATGCTTTATCCAGGGGAAGATCGTAAACTGCAGGACTGTCCTGGGACGGGGCATCCGTGACCATGGCGAGAGCATCCGGTGCGATAGGATTCGATCGGTAGATGTCCTGCTGATCGAGAACCTTCAGGGTATTGAAGAGTGTACGAATTCTGATTCTCTCCGCGGTATCGAGGGTAATTGTGCAAAATTTTATTTCGAGGTTCTTGATGAACTGATACTCAAGCAGAAGGATGATTTTTTCATAACAGAACGGAATCGAAGGCCTCCCTGCGACAATATGAATGCGCTACTCTCTTTTCTGTACACCCTGCTTGCCCATGATGTCGAGTCTGCCCTGGAAACGGTGGGGCTGGATCCATATGTCGGATTTTTCCACACGGACAGGCCAGGAAGACCTGGCCTGGCACTTGACCTGATGGAAGAACTCCGGCCTTTTATGGCAGACCGTCTTGCATTGAATATGGTGAATTTGAAACAACTGAAGGGATCTGATTTTGTCAGGAAGGAGGGTGGAGGCGTTATCATGACTGACGCGGGTAAGAAAGAGATCCTCGGGGCCTGGCAGAAGAGGAAACAGGATCAGGTTACACACCCGTACCTGCGTGAGAAAATTCCTGTAGGTTTGATCCCCTATGTGCAGGCGATGTTGCTGGCCAGATTTTTACGGGGCGACATTGACGGATATCCGCCGTTCTTTATGAATTGAGGTGTGTTATATGATGGTACTGGTCACGTATGATGTGAATACGGAATCCGATGAAGGGAAAAAAAGACTGAGGAAGGTGGCAAAGGAGTGTGTCAATTATGGGCAGAGAGTGCAGAACTCTGTATTTGAGTGCCTTCTGGATCCTGCACAGCTCGCGAAACTTAAACATTCTTTGTGCGCCATCATAGACGAAGAGAAGGATAGTCTCAGGTTCTATTATCTTGGGAAAAACTGGCAACGCAGGGTTGAGCACTTCGGTGCGAAGGGAGGGTACAACCCAGAAGGATTATTAATGACATAACTCCTGCGAACCTGAAGTGAACATAGTTTTCCCGGGGGCTTCGCAGGAGAAATGAATTGGCAATATATATTGTTTTGCCCTGAGGGCGAGGCAGGGCAGGCATGCCAAAAAAGAAATAAGGATCGACTGGGATATTCATGAGTAATTATATTCAATCGTAATACTATGCGATCAATTCACTATCTTAGAATTGTCATCATGTTTCATCCCAATCTAGTGTGCATCTATTTATTGCGAGCAGGACATTGATTTAGAGTGTTTGCAGTCGCACCC